>NZ_JBITTM010000131.1:0-1019 GCF_044541955.1 Kitasatospora sp. NPDC085464 | reverse complement strand
TTCGATCTCTTCCGTGTCTCCGAGGAGCACGAGATGCTCCGTGAGGCGGTGCGTTCGCTGGCTGAGGCGAAGATCGCTCCGTTCGCGGCGGAGGTGGACGAGCAGGGGCGGTTCCCGCAGGAGGCGTTGGACGCGTTGCAGGGCAATGACCTGCATGCGGTGCACGTGCCGGAGGAGTTCGGTGGTGCGGGGGCGGACGCGCTGGCGACGGTGATCGTGATCGAGGAGGTCGCGCGGGTGTGTGCGTCCTCGTCGTTGATCCCGGCGGTGAACAAGCTGGGGTCGTTGCCGGTGCAGCTGTCGGGTTCGCAGGAGCTGAAGGCGAAGTACCTGGGGGCGCTGGCGCGGGGTGAGGGGATGTTCTCGTACTGCCTGTCGGAGCCGGAGGCGGGTTCGGACGCGGCGGGGATGAAGACCCGGGCGGTGCGGGACGGGGACTTCTGGGTGCTGAACGGTGTGAAGCGCTGGATCACCAATGCGGGTGTGTCGGAGTTCTACACGGTGATGGCGGTGACGGATCCGGAGCTGCGGTCGAAGGGGATCTCGGCGTTCGTGGTGGAGAAGGGCGACGAGGGTGTGTCGTTCGGTGCTCCGGAGAAGAAGCTGGGGATCAAGGGGTCGCCGACGCGTGAGGTGTACTTCGACAACGTGCGGATTCCGGCGGACCGGATGATCGGTGCGGAGGGTACGGGTTTCGCGACGGCGATGAAGACGCTGGACCACACGCGGGTGACGATCGCGGCGCAGGCGATCGGGATCGCGCAGGGGGCGTTGGACTACGCGAAGGGGTACGTGAAGGAGCGCCGGCAGTTCGGGAAGGCGATCGCGGAGTTCCAGGGTGTGCAGTTCATGCTGGCGGACATGGCGATGAAGCTGGAGGCGGCGCGGCAGCTGACGTACGCGGCGGCGGCGAAGTCGCAGCGCGGGGACGGTGACCTGACGTTCTTCGGTGCGGCGGCGAAGTGCTACGCGTCGGACGCGGCGATGGAGATCACGACGGACGCGGTGCAGTTGCTGGG
>NZ_JBITTM010000130.1:0-1023 GCF_044541955.1 Kitasatospora sp. NPDC085464 | reverse complement strand
GGTGCGGAGTCGTTCGTGGGGGTGGTGCTGCCGCGGTCGGTGGAGTTGGTGGTGGCGCTGTTGGGTGTGGTGAAGGCGGGTGGTGCGTATGTGCCGGTGGATGCGGGGTCGCCGGCGGAGCGGGTGGCGCAGGTGTTCGGTGATGCGCGTCCGTTGTTGGTGATCGATGACCCGTCGATGCTGGATGTGTCCGGTTTTTCGGATGCTGTGGTGTCGGATGTGGATCGTCGGGTGGGGTTGTCGTTGTCGCATCCGGTGTATGTGATTTTCACGTCGGGGTCGACGGGTCGGCCGAAGGGTGTGGTGGTTGAGCATCGTTCGGTGGGTGCGTATTTGGTGCGTGCTCGTGAGGTGTATGGGGATGCGGCGGGGTTGTCGTTGTTGCATTCGTCGGTGGCGTTCGATCTGTCGGTGACGGGTTTGTATGCGCCGTTGGTGAGTGGTGGGTGTGTGGTGTTGGCGGAGTTGGATGAGCGGGCGGGGGAGTTCGGTCGTCCGTCGTTCATGAAGGTGACGCCGTCGCATTTGGGGTTGTTGGAGGTGTTGCCGGCGGGGGTGTCGGCGTCGGGGATGTTGGTCACGGGTGGTGAGGCGTTGGTGGGTGAGGCGCTGGATTCGTGGCGGGTGTCGAATCCTGGTGTGGTGGTGGTGAATGCGTATGGTCCGACGGAGGCGACGGTCAATTGCACGGACTTCCGGATCGAGCCTGGTCAGGTTGTGGGTTCGGGTGCGGTGCCGATCGGTCGTCCGTTCTGGAATACGCGGGCTTACGTTCTGGACGGGCGGTTGCGTCCGGTTCCTGCGGGTGTGGCGGGTGAGTTGTATGTCGCGGGTGTGGTGTTGGCGCGTGGGTATTGGGGGCGTGCTGATCTGACGGCGGAGCGGTTTGTTGCCGATCCGTTCGGTTCCTCGGGTGCGCGGATGTATCGCACGGGTGATGTGGCGCGGTGGAATGCCGATGGCCAGCTGGTGTATGTGGGCCGGGTCGATGATCAGGTGAAGGTTCGGGGTTTCCGGATCGAG
>NZ_JBITTM010000129.1:0-1050 GCF_044541955.1 Kitasatospora sp. NPDC085464 | reverse complement strand
CGTCGGCTACGAGATGGCCCTGCTCGTCGACCGCGCCGGCGCCGTCCTCACCCCCGCACTTCGCGCGGAACTCCAGGGCAGTCTCCTGCACTGACGGTTCGTCGGATACCGTCCAGGTATTCGAAGTACCTCCGCGTCCTTCCCGGGCCCGCTTCGGCGGGCTCGGGTTCGGACGTTGTACGGCCTTCGCACCACCGGCTCCGGACTCGCTCCGAAGCCCGAACCGCACCGCCGCACCCTGTGAGGAGAGGAACCGTGACACCGCCCGACGACCGCAGCGGCCAGTACGGTCTTCCGTACCCTGGCACAGGCCATGACGCCTTCGGATCACCCGGCGTCGGCCACGGTCAGGAGTACGGCCGGCACCAGTACGGTCAGCCCCAGCAGCCGTACGCCCGGCCCGAAGAGCAGTACGGCCAGTACGCCCAGTACGACCAGTACGCCCAGCAGCAGCCTTCCTACGGTGCCCCCGCGCCCGGCTACCCGGCACCGGTGCCCGACCCGGCGCCCGGTTACCGGCCGGCCCAGGAGCCCGGGCACGTGGAGGAGTTCGAGGACGAGCCCGATGCCGGCCCGCTGATCCGTCCGTTCGCGATGACCGGAGGTCGCACCCGGCCGCGCTACGAACTCGCGCTGGAGGCCCTGGTCTCCGCCGACGTCGATCCGCAGCGCCTGGCCACCCTGCTCCCCGAGCACCAGCGGATCTGCACGCTGTGCACGGAGGTCAAATCCGTCGCTGAGGTCTCGGCGCTGCTCTCCCTTCCCCTGGGAGTGGCCCGCATCCTCGTGGCCGACCTGGCCGAGGCCGGCCTGGTCGCCATCCACCAGCCCGCTTCCGGCGGCGAATCCGGAAACCAGCCCGACGTCACGCTGCTCGAAAGGGTCCTCAGTGGACTTCGCAAGCTCTAACGCGGCCGCCCCCACCCGCGCCACCACCTCCGCGAAGATCGTCGTCGCGGGCGGCTTCGGTGTCGGCAAGACCACGCTCGTCGGCGCCGTCTCCGAGATCAACCCCCTGCGCACCGAAGCCGTCATGACCTCGGCCTCCGC
>NZ_JBITTM010000128.1:0-1088 GCF_044541955.1 Kitasatospora sp. NPDC085464 | reverse complement strand
TATCGAGCGTGTTCGGACGGTCCGAACACGAAAACTTGCCGGACCATCGGAGGGGAAGATATGCGCGAGGGTATTTCTCGAATGGGGGCGCAGCCTGTCGGCGTGGGGGCTCTTCTGGCCATCGCGGCTCCGCAGGCGATGGCGGCCCCGGCCTCCGGCGTCGGACCGGCTGCGGCCTCGGAGGCGACGGTGCGGCTTCCGGCCGGGGCGGTGCCGGAGCACTGGACGCGACCGCGAGGCGCCGGCCCCGAAGCTGCCTGCGGCGGGTGCGGGGCAGGTGAGCGACCCTCAGGGCGCCCAGGAGGCGACCGTGGGCGACTGGTGGCTGCAGCCCCGCAACGGGAAGTACGCAGGGGCAGACCTGCGGCACGAACCGGGTGGACATCGTCACCGGCTGGGGGCCGATGACCTTGTCGCTCACCCAGAGCCGGGCGATAAGCAGTCAGTGGTCGTCGAGCGTGTCGGTCGACGCGTGGAAGCTCTCCGGCACCGTCGGGTTCAGCGTCACGGACACCGCCACCAACACCGAGACCGGTTCGTACACGGTCCCGGAAGGCAAGTTCGGCACCCTGGAGGCGTACCCGCTGTTCGATCACTTCACGTTCGACGTCTACGACACCCGGGTTGCCGACCACTACGTCGGCGGGGGCGACGCCTACCACCCGGTAGGCTACTGCTACAACCACTGGGCCAACCAGGAGAGTTCAGCACATGCGGCGATCGAGTCGGCTCGCGGGCACGGTACTCCTTCTCACAGCCGGCCTTGCGACCGCATGCACCAGTGGGACTGCCCCGCCCCAGGGTGGAGACGGGCCATGGGCGTTGAACGGCCTCGTGGCCACGTCCGCCAGCGAGCCGATCCAGCGCAGCATCGACGCCCGCCGTCCAAGGGGGCCGCGAAGATCCTGGGTATCGCCAGGATCGCGGACACTGACGTGATCCTCTCCGTGAAGGACGGAGCGTGCCAGGCGGCACTGCTGCCCGCCTCGCTGGCTGAGCCGACCACGACAGCGCCGACATCCGTCGGGTCGCCACGGCCCGCCGGTCACACTTTCTCGGACGCCCATGAGGAATTCCCCGGAACAATT
>NZ_JBITTM010000127.1:0-1103 GCF_044541955.1 Kitasatospora sp. NPDC085464 | reverse complement strand
GCCGGCGGGTACGGGCTGGGCTTCACGCTGCCGGTCACCGCCGCGATCGCGGTGCTGCTGGCGGTGCTGGTGGCGTCCTACCGGCAGGTGATCGCGGCGTTCCCGGACGGTGGCGGCTCCTATGCCGTCGCCAAGGCGCACCTGGGCCGCCGGACGGCGCTGACCGCGGCCGCCTCGCTGGTGATCGACTACGTCCTGAACGTCGCCGTCTCGGTCACCGCCGGCGTGGCTGCGCTGACCTCGGCCGTGCCGGGCCTGTACGACCGGCGGGTCTGGCTCTGCCTGGGCGTGCTCGTGCTGGTCACCGCGGTGAACCTGCGCGGGATCGCCGAGTCGGCGCGCTGGTTCATGGCGCCGACGGCCGTCTTCGTCCTCGCCATCATGGCGATCATCGTGGTCGGCCTCTTCCGGGACGCCCCGGTCAGCACCGCGGCCGCCGCCGGGCACGCCTCGGTGCTCGCCGAGAACGCCACCGCCGTCGGCGCACTGCTGCTGCTCAAGGCCTTCGCGGCCGGCTGCTCCGCGCTGACCGGCGTCGAGGCGGTGGCCAACGCCGTCCCCTCGTTCCGCACCCCGCGGGTCAGACGCGCCCAGCACACCGAGGTCGCGCTCGGCGCCCTGCTCGGCGTGATGCTGATCGGGCTGGCCGTGCTGATCGGCCGCTTCCACCTCCAGCCCGTCGAGGGCGTCACCGTCCTCGCCCAGCTCGCCGACGCCTCGCTCGGCCACGGCATCGGCTTCTACGTCGTCCAGTTCGCCACCGTGGTCCTGCTCGGCCTGGCCGCCAACACCTCCTTCGGCGGACTACCGGTGCTGCTCGACCTGCTCGCCCGCGACAACCACCTCCCGCACGTCTTCGCCCTGCGCGCCGACCGCCAGGTGTACCGCTACGGCGTGCTCTTCCTGGCCGCGGTGTCGGCGGCGCTACTGATCGGCTCCGGCGGGGACGTCAACAGCCTGGTACCGCTCTTCTCGATCGGCGTCTTCGTCGGCTTCACCATCTGCCAGGTCGGCATGGTCCGGCACTGGCTCCTGCACCGCCCGCCCGGCTGGCGGGGCAAGACCGCGCTGAACGGCTTCGGCGCGCTGCTCACCGGCGTCGC
>NZ_JBITTM010000126.1:0-1169 GCF_044541955.1 Kitasatospora sp. NPDC085464 | reverse complement strand
ACCGTCAGCGGACATGAACCAGCGCTCCGCGCCCCAGCGTTCCCGCCACTGATCCTCGGTCAGGTCTGCGACGTCGAGGTTGTGACGGGTCTTGAGCAAGCGCCGGCCACCTCGGACGACGGAGACCGTTGCGGCCTCACGCTCGGCCTTGACACGCTCGAACTCGGCCTCAAGGTGCGCCAGGCGGCGGGACTTGACGAACCACTCGCGCTTGGACCGGTATCCGCCCGGGGCGCGCTTGGTGCCCTTCTCGCCGATCGGTAGGGACAGGCGGTGGCGGATCGTTGCGATACCGGCCCGCAACGAGTGGAGGTGCTGCCACTGGGCGCGGCGGGACAGCCCCCACTGGTCATGTGTGGTCTTCGTGATCGAACCGGCCCAGCGCGCCGATGACTGCGGCGTCAGGTCACGCTTGCGGGCCGCCCTCTTGGAGGAGTGCTCCGGGCCGTCCCGGATACGCCGGGCCAGATCCCGGGAGGCGAGCGAACCGAGGTGCTCGCCGACCAGCCGCAGGACCTTGCCGTCCTCGGCCGTCAGGCCTTTGAGCCGGTCGCGCACGCACACACCCGAAGCGGGATCGGCGACGAACGGGCGGGCGATGTCACGCAGGTCGGCCACGCTCGGCGGCCTCCAGCGCGGCCTTCGCCCGATCCGTCGCCGAGCGACGCCCGTACAGGCGGGCACAGAACGAGGTCAGTATCCCGACCATGTCCCGCACCGGATCGTCTTCGGCCTCACCCTCGTCCAGGACGACCAGGCGGCGGCCCGACGCGGCGAGCGCGGCTTCCACGAGTTCGACGTTCATCCGGCCGGGGCGGTCCTTGTGCTCGACAACGACCGTTGTCACAGCCGGATCGGCCGGCAGACGACGGGTCTTCGACCGGCCGCCGTCCATCCCGGAACCGATCTCCGATTCGACCCGGACGACACGGTGACCACCCTTGGCCGCCCATCCGGCGAGCCGGGCCGTCTGCCGCTCAAGGTCCGACTTCCGGTCATGTGAGGAGACCCGGGCATACAGGCCGACGCCGCCGGTCGGGTCGTCGGATGCGGTGTTGGCCTCGATGTTCACCAGGATCGTGCGCGGCCCCACCCGCTCGGCCGGAACCGGCACAGTGCCCTGACGGAACCAGCGGTAAGCGGTATGGGGACTGATCCCCTGCGCTCGC
>NZ_JBITTM010000125.1:0-1470 GCF_044541955.1 Kitasatospora sp. NPDC085464 | reverse complement strand
GGGACTATCACGATCTAGGTGTACGACACCCGGTTGGACTAGGTGTTGATCTTGCTGTCGGGCGTGGGCCGGGTGGCCTACGCCCGTCCGGCGGACAGGCGTCCGTCGAAGGTGATGTCGAAGGCGTTGAGGGCGGCCATCCAGCGGTTGCTCCAGCGTTGTCGGCCGCGTCCGGTGGGGTCGAGGGCGAGGGTGGCCAGGTAGAGCCGTTTGAGGGCGGCCTGATCGTTGGGGAAGTGGCCGCAGGCGCCGGCGGCCCTGCGGTAGCGGGAGTTGAGGCTCTCGATGGCGTTGGTCGTGCAGATGATCTTTCGGATCTCGGCGTCGAACGCGAGGAAGGGGACCATCTCGGGCCAGGCCCGCTCCCACAGTCGCACGACGGCCGGGTAGGACGCCTCCCAGGTCGCGGTGAACTCGGCGAATCGCTCCAGGGCGGCGGCCTCGTTCGGCGCGGTGTAGACGGGCTTGAGGTCGCGGGCGACTGCCGCCCAGTCCCGCTTGGAGGTGTAGCGGAAGGAGTTCCGCAGCAGGTGGACGATGCACGTTTGCACCACGGTCTGGGGCCAGACCTGGGCGACCGCGTCGGGCAGCCCGGTCAGGCCGTCGCAGATGAGGATCAGGCAGTCCTTGACGCCGCGGTTCTTGATCTCGGTCAGGACGGACTGCCAGTACTTGGCGCCCTCGCCGCCGCTGGAGGTCCACAGGCCGAGGATGTCGCGGTAGCCGTCCGCCGTGACGCCGAGGACGACGTAGACCGGCTGGTTGGCGACCTGCCCGTCGCGGACCTTGATGTTCACCGCGTCTACGAACAGCACTGGATAGACCGGGTCGAGGGGGCGCGTGCGCCAGTCGGCCATGCCCTCCAGGACCCGGTCGGTGATCGTGGAGACGGTCTCCTTGCTGGTGGTCATGCCGTAGACCTCGGCCAGGTGCGCGACGATCTCCCCGCTGGTCAGGCCCTTCGCGGTAAGCGAGATGACCAGGTTGTCCAGACCTTCGGTGCGGCGGGCGTGCCGGGGCACGACCTTCGGTGTGAACGTGCCGGCCCGGTCCCGCGGGATCTCGAGCGTGACGGGCCCGGCCTCGGTCATCACGGTCTTCATCCGGTAGCCGTTGCGTGCGTTGCCGCCCTTGCGCGCCGAGCGGCCCGGTTCCGCGGTCGAGGCCAGGTGCTCGTCCATCTCGGCCTCCAGCGCTTCCTGGAGCAGGTGCCGGGTCAGCTGCTGCAGCAGTCCGCCCTCGCCGAGCAGCTGCATCCCGCCGGCCCTGGCCTGCTCGGCCGCCAGCTCGGCGACCGAGGCCACGACATCCGACGCACCCGTGTTCTTCCTCGGACCCATGCCCAAGGCATCGGCAGTTCCCGACTCCGACGAAACCGACCCGTCAGGAACCGACCCGATCTGGTGATCCGTCAGCGAGCTCATCAGCGTCTCCCTTGATCAGGGTGTCCACCTGATTCATGACACTCCC
>NZ_JBITTM010000124.1:0-1659 GCF_044541955.1 Kitasatospora sp. NPDC085464 | reverse complement strand
AGCCCGAATCCACCGACCTGGTTCGGGGGTGATCACGTCTGGGGTCTGGCTGGTGTGGCCGGGTGGTGGGCATGAGAGGTCCGCTGGTCTGCCCAGCTTTTCCACGTTTGCTCCGGTCAGGCCCTGTCGGGCGGGTGGTCAGGTTGTTGATCAGGCCGGCGGAGGGTGAGCGGCCTCGAAGAGGTTGGTGAACGCGTCCTGCCAGGGCCAGCGGTCGGGTAGGTGTAGCGTCAACCGCCGGGCCGAGCGGGCGATGCGGGCCGGGATGTGGATCAGGTGGTCGCGCAAGGTCGCGGTGGTCGCCCTCGCATGGTGGCTCCCGGCGAGGGATCCGGCGGCCCGCAGCAGGTTGTGGGCGATGGCCCACAGGGTCAGCCACGCGTTGTTCGCCTGGAAGTTCCCGGAGGGCAGGTGGGCCAGCGCTGATCCCTTGCCGTCCGCGATGACCTGCTCGATCAGCGCGTGCTGCCGGTGGTGGAGTTCGGCCTGGAGCGTGGCGAAGGGGCTGTCGGTGAACACGGGGTGGTAGCGCCAGGTGGTGAACAACTCGCCCTGCCCGGCCGCGGCTTCGGTGTTCAGGCGGCGGACCCGGCGCACGATCAGGCGGGCGGTTGCCTGCTCGGCCTTCCTGCGTCCGGTGAACGCGGTGTAGTCCACCTCGGCGACCTCGGCGTCGGAGACCAGCTCGCCGCTGTCCGGGGCGACGAACGCCTCGGGGTAGCGGATCGGAGTCCAGGCGTCCTCGCCGATCGAGCTGATCGCGGCGGCGACGTGGGGGTTCATTCGCACGGTCAGTGAGAAGTGCGCCCTCGCGCGGCGGCAGGCGGCCACGACATCGGCGTTGTAGAACTGGCTGTCCGCGCGGACGATCACGGTCCCGCCCGCCCCGGCCTGCCGGGCGGCCGCCAGGGCCTCGCTTGTGAACGGCCCGGCGCCGCGGGCGTCGGCCGCCTTGCCCCGCCGCAGGCGGACCGCCGCGACCACCGGGCGCGCCGTCGGCGTGCTGAGGGTGGCGAGGATCGGGTGCAGGGTGCGCACGCCCTTGAACCGGCCGATCTCGGCACCCTGCTTGGCGCGGCCGTAGACGCGGCGGTGGGTGGGATCGATGTCCACGAACGCGAGGTGGTCGACGCCGGGCAGAAGTGGGGTGGTGGCCGTCAGGCGGGCGAGGAACTCCCGGTGCACCGCATGGAGTTGCCGGTTGTGCCCGTGGGTGAAGGCGCGCAGGAAGGTGCCCAGCGTGGAGGGCGCGCGCACCCCGCCGAACAGCCGGCCCATCGCGCCGTGCCGCAACCGGCCGGCGTCGTCGATCGAGTCGGCCCCGGCGCACATCGCCGCGACCAGCGTCATCACTTTCGCAGCCGGATGGGCGCCGCCGCTGTTGCCGGCACCGTCGATCCGTAGGCGCTCGTCGGCCAGGCGGGGAAGCCCGACGCGCTCGGCCAACCGGACCAGCGGGACGAGCCCCACGTCCGCGATCAGGTTCGGCTCGTCGAACGCGGCGGTGAGCGCAGCGGAGCTATGGGAGGATTTCACTTACGAGGTGCCTTGCTGGTTGGGCCGGACGGAAGCGTAGAGAACTCCCATCCTCCCAGCTCAGCAGGCACCTCTCTGCGTCATCCCGTTCCCACGTCAGTCACAGCCCGGTGGATCCGGGCT
>NZ_JBITTM010000123.1:0-1735 GCF_044541955.1 Kitasatospora sp. NPDC085464 | reverse complement strand
GACCTGAATCCGCAGGTAGTGGGGGAGGATGGCGGCTGATACGACGACAGGTGCGCTTTCGGTTTGAGAAGATCGGGGTTCCTACACCGTGACCAGCTCAAACGTGAAAGTGCACCTGTCGAGTGAAGACGATATCGCGTCGCCGTACCGCCTCCCGCACGCCCGGTCGGCGGTGGAGCCGGTTGCGGGCACGGGTGGGTGGGGTGGACGGGTCGCTGACGGAGAACGGCGGCCTGTTGCTGGTGGCCGAGCTGGACCGGGCCCTGGGCATCACCGCCGCGCTGGACACGGCGATCGGCCCGGTCAAGGCACGTGAGCGGGGCCTGTCCGGGGGCGAGTTCGCGCTGGCCATGGCGGCGGTACAGCTGACCGGCGAGGACCACCTGGTCGGGTTCGACCGGCTGCGGGCCGATCGGGTCGGTGAAGGCCTTCTGCCCGCGCCCGTTCCGCCGTCCACGACGGCCGCCACGCTCGCCGCCCGCTTCGACCAGGCCCGGCGCGAGGGCGTGGAGCGGGCGTGTGCGCAGGTCACCGCCCGCGCGCTGGCCGCACTCCCGGTCGCCGAGCGGGCCCGGATCCTGACCGGGCGGGTCACGATCGACCTGGACGCCAAGGACATCGAGGTCTACTCGACCCGCAAGGAACAGGTCGTCCGCTCCTACAAGGGCGAGATCGCCGGGCGGGTGCACGCCGCGCACTGGGCCCAGGCCGGCACCGTCCTGGTCGCCGACCTGCTGGACGGCCGCTCGGACGGCCGCACCCACTCCCCCGGCCAGGTGGACCGGGCCGTGGAGGCGGTCCGCACGGCCGGCGCCACCGGGCCAATCCTGTTCCAGGGCGACTCGGGCTACTACGCGGGCAAGGTCGCCGAGAAGATCGTCGCCCGCGGATGCCTGTTCCGGCTCGCAGTGCCGCGCTCGGCGCCGCTGTGGCGGGCGGTGGCCGCCGTGCACGACGACGACTGGATCGACGCTCTGGACTACCCGGCCGCGCAGGTCGCGGTGCTGGACTACGTGCCCACCGGATGGCCCGGGGGCACCCGCGTGATCGTCCGCCGGGTGCGCTACGACGCCGCCGACCTGTCCGCCGACCCGCGATCGCGCCGCTCGCGCACCGTCGGCAGGGACCAGCTCGCCCTCGTGCTGGACGGCATCGCCGACACCGCGTACGCCTACTCGTTCATGGCCGCCAACGAGGTGCTGGACCTGGACGAGGAGATCGCGCTCGCGGAGTGGGAGTTCCGCCGCCGCACCAGGATCGAGGAGCTGTTCCGCGACACCGCCCACGGCGCCGGACTCAACCACCTCCCCTCGGCCTCGCACGCGGTCAACAGCATGTGGATGTGGGGCGCGCTGCTGGCCTACAACCTCGCCGCCTGGCTGCAGATGCTCAGCCCCCTCGGCACCGCCCGCCGCCGCATCGCCACCGTGCGTCGCCTGCTGATCCACCGCGCCGCCCGCTGCACGGCCACCGCACGCCGCCACGAACTCCACTTCACTGCGCAAGCGGGCGAGTTGATCGCCCAGACACTGGCCCGGATCCGGGCGCACCGGCACCTCCCGGCCACCTGACCGACCCGCCCGACCGGGCCCGAACCACCCGCAACAGCCCTGGAAAGCCGCCCACCCGACGCGCCAGCCGGGCCACCGGCCTACCCACACACGCCGGACACACGCCGACGGCCAGCACAAAGATCAACTGACTGGCCATCGGCCACTACCTGCGGATTCGGGTC
>NZ_JBITTM010000122.1:0-1862 GCF_044541955.1 Kitasatospora sp. NPDC085464 | reverse complement strand
GGCACATACGCACCACCCGCCTTCACCACACCCAACAGCGCCACCACCAACTCCACCGACCGCGGCAGCACCACCCCCACGAACGACTCCGCACCAACCCCCCGCCCGATCAACCACCGAGCCACCCGGTTCGACCACGCATCCAACTCCCGATACGTCAACGACCGCCCACCAGCAACCACCGCCACCGCATCCGGCGTCCGCTCCACCTGCTCACCGAACAACACCGGCAACGACACATCACGAACATCCCGCGACTCACCGTTCCAGCCGACCAACACCCGCTCACGCTCGCCAGGCACGAACACATCCACCCCGCCGACCCGACCCTGCGGGTCCGCGACCAGCGCGGACAGCACCCGCACGAAACGCTCCGCAAGCGCCTCCGCCGTCCCCCGGTCGAACACATCCGTGCTGAAGTCCAGGGCTCCGCCGTCGTCCGACAGGCGGAAGGAGAGGTCGAACTTCGCGGAACCGGCGTCCACCGACTCGCCCGTCACGGTCAGGCCGGGCAGGGACGCGACGGCGGAGGCCGCGCCCTGGTCCGTGTTGTTGAGGACGAGCATGGTCTGGAAGAGGGGGTGCCGGGCGAGCGAGCGCTCCGGGTTGACCGCCTCGACCAGCCGCTCGAACGGCAGGTCCTGGTGCGCGTACGCCTCCAGGTCGGCCGCCCGCACCCGCTCGATCAGCTCCGCGAACGTCGGGTCACCCGACACGTCCGTCCGCAGCACCAGCGTGTTGACGAAGAACCCGACCAGATCGTCCAGCGCGTCATCGGTGCGGCCCGCGATCGGCGTGCCCAGCGGGATGTCCTCCCCCGCCCCCAGCCGGCTCAGCAGCGCCGCGAGCGCCGCCTGCAGCACCATGAACACACTCGCCCGCTGCTCACGCGCCACCCGGGTCAGGCCGTCGTGCAGTCCGTCGGGGAACGCGAAGGTCACCCGGTCGCCCCGGTAGGAGGCGGTGGCCGGCCGCGGCCGGTCGAACGGCAGCGCCAGTTCTTCGGGCAGGCCGTCCAGGGTCCGCTGCCAGTAGCCGAGTTGACGCGACACCTCGCTCTCCGGATCGGCCTCGGAGCCGAGCAGCTCGCGCTGCCACAGGCCGTAGTCGGCGTACTGGACCGGCAGTTCCTGCCAGGCCGGGGCCTCTCCGGCGGCGCGTGTGGCATAGGCCGCGGCCAGGTCCCGGGCCAGCGGCCCCATCGACCAGGCGTCGCCCGCGATGTGGTGGACGACCGCCAGCAGCACGTGCTCCTCGGCGCCCAGCTCGAACAGCCAGGCCCGCAACGGCAGATCGCGGGTCAGGTCGAACGGCGTCCTGGTCGCGTGCTTCAGCTCCTCTTCGAGGTCCTCGGCGGCGACCGCGACCTCCCGGAGTCCGGCCTCGGCAGCGCGCGCGGCATCGAGGACGATCTGGTACGGGCCCTCGGCGTCCTCCGCGAAGACGGTCCGCAGGCTCTCGTGACGCGCGACGACGTCGGCCAGCCCCCGGCGGAGCGCCTCGACGTCCAGGGAACCGGAGAGACGCAAGGCCACGGGAACGTTGTAGGTGGCGCTCGGGCCCTCGAACTGGTGCAGGAACCAAAGTCGCTGCTGCGCCAGCGAGAGCGGCAGACGGTCGGGACGTTCGGCGACGGCCCGCAGCGGGAGACGGCCGACGGCCGACTCGTCGATCGCGGTGGCGAGTTCGGCGACGGTGGAGGCCTCGAAGACCTGCCGAACGGCGAGTTCGACGTCCAGGACCGACCGGATCCGACTCACCAGGCGAGTGGCGAGCAGGGAGTGCCCGCCGAGCTGGAAGAAGTCGTCGTCGATCGACACCGACTCCACGCCCAGCGTCTCCGCGAACAGACCGCACAGGAT
>NZ_JBITTM010000121.1:0-1895 GCF_044541955.1 Kitasatospora sp. NPDC085464 | reverse complement strand
ACCAGCCCCAGGCGAACGGACCCGGCCCCCAGCACACCATCGCCACCCACACCGTCGAGCCCTGATGCAGACGCCACCGCCCCACCCAGCCCGGGAGCCGGCGTCCGGTGTTCGCCGGGCGCTCACCAACCATCACGGCCCCGCAGGGCACAGGCCCCTGCCGGCCGGACCTGTCGAACGACGTCAAAGCGACAGTGGCGACGTCGGGCCCCGCGTCAACTGCATCGCACCGTCAACGTGCGGGCTCGGGCGGGCTCCGGGGCGCACTGCCTACGGCACCCTGTGTCGCTGCTGCCGACACTTCCTGTCGCCGGTCACTGACATCCCGACGTCGCTCCACACCGGACCGACCAGCCGCCCACACCCACCAAGAACAAGAAGGGGTAGTCGGCTCTTCCGGATCGCCCCCCATGGGTTTTGACCTGGGGTGATATCGCATCATGACGAATCGTCAGGTGCCTGGGTAGGTGCCCTACAAGGTGTCCGGCCAGGGTGTCTGACCAGGCGCCTCACAAGATCGGTGATCACCAACAGATGAGAACCGTCCACGAGCACGTGTCGAGCCGGGAGGTTGCGGTGCGTGTGCATCCCCCACAGCAACCGCACCGGTGGCGGCGGCATCGCGATTCAACTCGAAGCCGTCATGGCCACAGTCGGCCAACAGCAGCATGATCGGACCAGCGCCGCACCGGGGGCACGGATACTGAGTCGGGCCGTTCAGCAGTGATGCCGTATGCACAGTCGCCAGGCCTGGGTGCAACATGCCTCTGCAAGGCCGTTACGCCCTCGCGGGGCAACGGAGTTGTTACGGAACGGTGATCATTTCGGGCGCAACTTGCAGCGATGCCAGGTGTTTTACTTGATCTTGATCTTGGCCGCAGGCCGTCGAACCTGACGGCACTGTCCGCCAGGCGGATACGGAGCGTACTGTCTGCTCCGCTCAGGAAAGTTGATTATGCGTAAGTCCATTCTTGCTGTCTTCGCGGCCCTCTTGGGCGCGCTTGTCATGAACGTATCAATTGCCCCGCAGGCCAGCGCCGCGGACTGGCGGACCCTGCAGAACAAGTACTCGGGGAAGTGCGCCACCCCCAAGGGCAATGGCACCTCCAACGGAACCATCATCACCCTGTGGGACTGCACCGGTTCGCCTCTGCAGCAGTGGGACGTGCAGGTGGCCGGACCCGGTTATCGGCTCGTGAACCGGGCGAGCGGTAAGTGTCTGACCCCGTACGGCAACGGCTACGAGACCGACGGCGCTGTCCTGACACTGTGGGACTGCGACTACAGCGGTACCAACTACCCGCAGCAGTTCGGCCTCGACAACGGCTGGACCTGGACCACCTACTCGGGCCCGGACTACCGCTGTCTGACGAACAAGGGCGGTAGCCACGCCAACGGCACCTACCTCACCCTGTGGCGCTGCGCGTCCGACTACCCCACCGAGCAGCGCTGGGTCACTGAGTACGCCTAAGCTTGGCGTTTAACCTCGCGGGTCACTCGACCTGCTGAGATTCCCGGGAACCGGCGGCACGTGAGGCGGCCGTTCTCCAAGCTTCGAGATGTCGAGTAACGAAGCACGAGAGAACGGCCGCTGCGTATGAGTCTCGCCGCCGACACGCCCGCAGGCGAAGCATTGGGTGTCTTGTCCCACTTTCGGGTCGAGTTCTACGAGTGTCTGTACAGCCGCGCTGACGTCCTCTTCGAGCTCACCGACGCGATCTTGTGCACGGACGGGCCGGTGAAGACGCTGGTCGAGCTGTCCTTGGCGGTCGAGCACCGGCGCGGCCACGGGGCCCTGTATGAGCTGCCCCGACTTTCGTGGCGTCCGCGATCGTGTGATCAAGCGACTTGCGGGTGTTGCTCCGGGCTCGTCCAGTACGCCTGCTCGTACTCGT
>NZ_JBITTM010000120.1:0-1931 GCF_044541955.1 Kitasatospora sp. NPDC085464 | reverse complement strand
ACGAGTACGAGCAGGCGTACTGGACGAGCCCGGAGCAACACCCGCAAGTCGCTTGATCACACGATCGCGGACGCCACGAAAGTCGGGGCAGCTCAATGAACCAGGACGTCCCGGTCCAGGTGTGGGCCACTTCCCGCAGTGCGGTGTGGCAGCCCCGCCGGGGACGGAATCCATGCGATCGGTTGGAGAACGTCGGCTCGTAGTACGCCTCCAAGAGCAGGCGGACCACCTCGCCGACGAGCTTGTCCGACCAGGTTGGCAGTCCCAGCGGGCGCGTGCTCCCGTTCTTCTTCGGGATGTGCACGCGCCTGACCGGCCGGAAGCGGTAGCGCTCGTGGCGCATCGCCTCGATGATCCGGTCGATCTTCCGCTGGGACATGCCGTCCACGGTTTCCGGCGTGACCCCGGGCGTCATCGCGCCGTGGTTGGCGTAGATGCGCCCGTAGGCCAGCAGATACAACTGCGGGTTGAACAGCTGTCGATACAGTTCGTCGCACGACAGACGGCGCCTGCCGCGTTCACGCAGGACACCCAGCACCGTTACGGCGCTCTGCATTTCGCATACCTCCCCATATCCGGGCGTCCGAATCACCTGGCCCCCTTCGCCCTGCGGACGGCTTTCCCATCCTCCCTGGCCGGGCGTGACTCCGGCGACTACTACGGGGCCTCCGTCGCCATAGGACTCGCATCCCGTAGGCGATCCCATGTTCGTCTCTGTCTGTACGTTCTAGCGCGACACAGGCGTCCCACTCATCTCCTTGAATGTCCTCGCTGGACATCGCTCCGCGCCCCGGAAGTGCACCACCTCAACCAATCGAAGGCGGTGCAGAGTGCGGCGTCGGTTTCAGTTATCTTTCCGACGGATGGGAACGTGCATCTTCTGGAGATTGGGCTTCAAACAATCCAGTCTTCGCCATATCGCGCGGGCCGCCCGGCGCACCGTCCCCGACAACTGGGCCCGGTCACCGGTTTACTGACATGCTCTTGTCCCCTTCACCTTTCGGATCCAGGTGAGTCATCCGGCCCAGGAACCTCCTTCCGAGTTCCTCCCGGCTGAGCCGGGGATACAAACAGAGCGCCTCGTGGCGCACAAGGCGCGCTCTACGACCCAGCGCACCTTGCCGAGTCCGGAACCGTGGGCGACGCCGCGTCGCGCGATCATCGGTTTGATGCCGCGCTTCCACAGCAGGCGGCGGTACTTGTCGAAGTCGTAGCCCCGGTCGGCGAACAGCCGCCGGGGCCTGCGCCGCGGGCGTCCTCGCAGTCCTCGCAGTCCTCGGATCGGCGGAATCGCGTCCAGCAGGGGCAGCAGCTGGGTGACGTCGTGGCGGTTGCCTCCGGTGAGCGTGACGGCGAGCGGGGTGCCGCAACGGTCAACGATCACATGGTGTTTGGAGCCGGAGCGGGCGCGGTCGACGGGCGAAGGGCCGACATGATCCCCCCTTTGAGGGCCCGGACGTGCGAGCCGTCCACGGCGCAGTCGTCCAGGTCCAGCAGGTCCGCGCGGCGCAGTTCGGTCAGCAGTGCGGCGTGCAGGCGGGGCCAAACGCCGGCCTCCGTCCAGTCCCGCAGCCGGCGCCAGGCCGTGACCCCGGAGCATCCCACGGTCTGGGCGGGAACGTCGCGCCAGGCGACACCGGTTCGCAGCACGTGGATGATGCCGGCGAGGGCCGTCCGGTCCGGGACTCGTAGTCGCCCGGGGTGGCGGTGGCGTCGTTCGGGAGCGAGCGGCAGCAGCGGAGCCACCCGCTCCCATAGGTCGTCCGGGACAAGATCAACAGGCACCAGGACACCCTGCCGACCAAGATCGCCAGACGCAAGGCCTACTGCTCAACTCATTCTGAAACGATCAGGTGCGACACGAGGTCGCTCCAAGTAAGTAAGGACAGCCAGGTGAAGGAGGTATCGATCGGCTGAACTTCGGGCCGGTG
>NZ_JBITTM010000119.1:0-2151 GCF_044541955.1 Kitasatospora sp. NPDC085464 | reverse complement strand
GGGCCACCGGCCTACCCACACACGCCGGACACACGCCGACGGCCAGCACAAAGATCAACTGACTGGCCATCGGCCACTACCTGCGGATTCGGGTCTGATAGGAATGGGCAGGGATTTGACGGCGCGCCGCCGCGGCGGGCCCGGTCCCACCCGAACCACCGACGGCAGACGGAGCAGAGCGGGGGGCTCACCAGTTGACCCAGGACGTCCAGTTCAGTGCGGAGGCCAACCCCTTCGCGGCAGCCGAGCAGGTCTGCGCGACCCTCGGCACGCTCACCGACGCCCTCTTCGACGAGCAGACCTCGCGCCACCCGGTGGCCTCGCTGAGCGCGCTGCGCACGAGCGCGCACCCCGCCGCCGAGGCACTGTTCGGCCTGCCGCTCGCCCCCAACGGCCCGGTGCACGCCGCCGTCGACCGGCTCGGCACGGTGATCACCGCGGGCTCCGCGCGTCCCGGTACCGGCGCGCGGATCGCCGACCGGGTCATCGACGCCCTGCAGTCCCGCTACGGCGGCGGACCGGTGCGCGGCGCCATCGCCGACCGGGGCACCACCTCGGCCGCACTGTTCCACCTGCCGGTCACCGGCGAGTTCGCCGACGCCAAGCTGCGCCCGCCGTTCGCCCCTGCGCTGGCCGCGCTGGCGGCCGGACAGCAGACCCGGCAGCCGGTCGAGCTGCCCACCGGCGCGGGCGCCGAGGTCCGGCTGGTCGTCCCGCCCGGCTTCCACCCGCTCACCTCCCCCGGCGGTCCCCCCGGTGTCTCCGCCCGCACGGTGCCGCTGCTGCCCGCCGACGCCGACCCGGCCGACCCGGCCGACCCGGCCACCGTCGCGTCGGCCGCGGAGCTGTCCGGGCACCTGGCGGAGGTCGCCGAGGAACTGTTCAGCGCCACCGGCACCGAAGGGCGCCGCGACTTCGCGGTGATCTCCGCCACCCTGGCCGACCTGATCCGCGACGCGGGCGTCGCGTACGCGGGCGTCTGCGCCCTGCAGCTCGACGACCGCGCCTCGGACGCCGCCCTCGTCGTCTCCCTCACCCGGCACCCGCTGCCGATCACCGCGCTCGCCACCGAGCTGGCCACCGTCCGGCGGCACGCCGAGGTGTGGACGGTGCTGCTGCCGGCCGGACCGGCAGCCGTCCTGGTCGAGGGCCGGACCGTGCCGGTGCCGGGATCCCTGGCGGCCGACGGGCAGCGGCGCTGGGTGGTCACCTCGGCCGTCCAGGCCTTCGTCCCGCTGCCGGACGGCGCGACCGTGCTGTGCGCCCAGCTGTCCACGGCACGGCCGGAGGACTGGGAGCTGTACACGGAGGCGTTCGCAGAGCTGCTGAAGAGCATCCAGTTCGGATGGGACGGCGAGCCCGCGCCCACCGCGGCGGTGGGTGACGCGGTGCCGGCCGTCGTCCCGGCGACCGCTCCCGCCCAGGTGCCCGCCCAGCCGCCGGTCCTGGCGCCGGCCGCCGTTCCCGTCGAGGCGGAACGGGCGGACCGGGTGGAACGGGTGGAACAGCGGGCGGCGGATGAGCCTGCGGAGGTGCCGGTGCACCTGCGCGGTACGCCGGTGCGCGTCCCGCCCGCGGACTTCAACCCCTTCGCGCCGGTCGCCGAGTCGGCCGCCGCCGAGACCGCGCAGGCCACGCAGGCCCCGGACGACCGTCCGAAGGGCACCCCGGTCATGATCCCGCCGCCGGACTTCGACCCCTTCGCCCCGGAGGCCCTCACGGGTACACCGGGCGACGCGCCGACCGCCCGGCCCGTGGGTGCGCCTGCGGTCGCCGACCCGTTCGGTACGACGGTCGCGGCCGAGCAGAAGGACGACCCGTTCGGCACCACCCTCGCCTCGCAGGGCCCGGCCGTCCCACCGCCGCCGTCGACCCCGCCGGTCGTCCCGGCGCCCGTCGTGGCCGCCGCGCCCGCCCCGGTCACGACCGCGGGCGACGAGGGAGCGCCCCGCAAGGGCACGCCGGTCATGATCCCGCCGCCGGACTTCGACCCCTTCGCGATGTCGGACTTCTCGGCCACCGCGCCGGTGGAGGAGGCGAAGCCCGCGGCGGAGGCGAACGACGCGGTGCCGGAGCACCGGCCGTTCGGCTGAGCAGGTAGCGGGCCGCGGGCAGTCGACGACAACGGGTAACAGCTGACAGATTTCAGAT
>NZ_JBITTM010000118.1:0-2368 GCF_044541955.1 Kitasatospora sp. NPDC085464 | reverse complement strand
AAAGGGGGACCTGCAGGTCGAGCCGCCCGGCGGCGTCTTCGCCGAGCCCGACGACCACGGGCTCGGACGCTCCCGCGGCGGGCTGACCACCAAGACATCTCATGTCGCTGGCGGTCAACTCGCCGGTGGAGGCGTCACGTCCAGCCCCTGCAGTCGGTGGGCTCTGAGTCCTCAGCTGGCATGTCGGAGCCGCCCGGTAGCATCGCCGAGCGTTGCGAAGGGGAGTCCGGAGGGGACTGAGCATGCAGGTCGCGGGTGTTGACTTTCGGGTGAATCATCCGGTTCTGGCGCTGGGATCGACCGACTGGTTGCCGGCGTTGAACTTGCGAGACGAAGCCGCGGTCGGGTGTGACACCCACGTGGCGGTCCGGGTTCAGGCTCAGGTTCAGCTGGTCAGGGTCCGGCTCTTCTCCGAGCCGTTCGACGAGGGGCCCGGACCGGATCCTTCCTTCACGGCTGTCTTCGAGGGGCCGATCTCGTTGGCCGACGGACGGCTGGTCATCGGTGATGTCATGGGTGTGACGCGCTTCGTGAGTCTCGTCGGGGAAGCGGGCAGGCGGCAGATCCGGGTCGCCGTTGACGAGCCCGGTTGGAACGCGGCTGCAGTCGACATCTCCGTCGGCGCGCGGCTCTAGGCGGCGAGCGCGACAGCCTGGGCGAAAGCCCGTTCGGAGTCGTAGAGCGTGCGGTTCCGCAGGCAGTGGTAGAGGCAGCCGAGGAGCTTGTTGAACAGGTTCCGCAGGGCTGAGGTATGCCGCTCGCCGCCGCCGCGTCGGGCGTCGTAGTGCCCGCGGGGTTCGTTCGAGCGCAGGGCGGCGAAGGCCCACATGTAGCCGGCGGAGGCCAGTCTCTGGTTCTTGACGGCTCTGGCGACCACGACGCGGCTGCGGCCGGAGGCCCGGGTCACCGGTGCGGCGCCGGCGTATGCCTTCAAAGCCCGGGCATCGGCGAACCGGTCCCGGTCGTCACCGATCTCGGCGAGGACGCGGGCTCCGGACGTGACGGACAGCCCGGGGAAGCTGGTGATAATCTCCGCGTCGGGATGGGAGAGGAACGCCTCCTCGGCGGCCGCGGCGAGGTCGTCGACGCTCCGGCAGGTGGCGTCGAGTTGCTGGAGGAGGGCCTGGGCCTGCTTGCCCATGGCCTGCTCGACCGTCGGCAGCTGGCGCAGGCACTCACTGCGGAAGATCTCCCGGAGCCGTTCGACCTCGACGTCGGTCCCGCGCCGGAGCCGTCCGGCGCGGTTGAGCAGAGCACGCAGTTGGCTGCGGGTGAGCTGGGCCGCTGCCACCGGGGTGGGTGCCGCGGCCAGGACCGTGCGGGCGTGCTTGGAGTCAAGGCCCAGCGCGCCGGCACCGTGGAACGCCTGGAGAGCGGCTGGGTAGTACTCGCGCAGGTGTGAGCGGAGTCTGTTGACCATCTGGGTCTTGTCCCAAACCGCGTCCTGGTGGGCTCGGGCCAGCACGGCGACGGCCTGGACGAGTTCGCTGTCGGTGGGAAGAGGCCGGTGGGCGGCCATGTCGGTGCGGAGGATGTTGGCCAGGACGCGGGCGTCGGCGGCGTCCGACTTGGCCCGGGAGATGCTGCTGCGGTCGCGGTAGCGCGCGGCGGCCAGTGGGTTGATCGCGTAGACGTTGCGCCCGGTGGCCCGCAGACCCGCCACCAAGAGGCCGCGCGGAGTCTCGATCGCCACCGGTATGGGCTCCTCGGGACTGTCGCCGTGGCGGGCCAGCAGCTCCAGCAGGGCATTGAAGCCGGCGCTGTCGTCGCTGATCCTCAGCTTGGCCAGTCGGGTGCCGTCCTGGTCGACCAGCGCGATGTCGTGGTGGTTCTCGGCCCAGTCGATACCGCAGAAGATCTTGCTCAACCTCGTTCTCCTGTTTGCGCGTTGCGTTAGTGCTGTCGGCTCCGTGCGGAGCACGCGGCGCTCTAATAGAAGTGCTCGGGGCACGCCATCTCATGAGCCGTTCGTGTCTCCAGCGACCGGCAGGGACCTCGGTCTGTTGGAGAGCTCCGGGCTCGCGAACTGCTGAGAGGTCGGCCCCTGTCGGCGGGCTGAGGACATGAAAACCTGGCTTGGTGCGGAGCCACCGGGCGGGGCGCGGTCTTGGTGAAGGGATCGCGTCCCCGGATCCACCTTGGGCCTCCGCCCGGTGGCGTGGTGAGGAGGGACCGGTCTGACCTGAGGGATCACAGTCCCGGAACGGGGGCAGGCTTCCACCTCACACAGCGAGCCCTTGCGCTTCCGTGCTCGGGCTCACTGCTGAGCTATTAGATCCACCTGGCGGTCGAGCAGGCGCAGAAGCTGATGTCGCTCGTGATCACCGCTGGACAGCGCGGCGACTCCCCGCAGTTCCAGGTCGTCCTG
>NZ_JBITTM010000117.1:0-2565 GCF_044541955.1 Kitasatospora sp. NPDC085464 | reverse complement strand
AGTCGGGTAGCCGGGTCACGTTGCCGTGACCCGGCCCCCTCAGAACCGGACGTGCCAGTCATCCCGGCATCCGGCTCAAGCAAGCCACGAGGGCTTCGCAGGTCAGCAGGTTGATGTGGTCCGGTTGCCGTCGCCCGCGTGGTGCTGGCGGTGGCATTCGGAGTGCACGAGGCGAAGGTTGTTCCGTTCGTCCGAGCCGCCGTGTCGCCGGTAGGTGAAGTGATGCTTGTGAAGCATCTTCTTCGAGGCCGCGAACCAGTTGATCCACTCGCGTGGGCTGTCCGGTTCGTACTCGGCTCCGGCGATCAGCGCCTGCTTGCAGAGGGGGCAGAGCCCCTGCTGCCGGATCGCCAGGACGAGACTGGTCTTGTCCATCGGCGGTGGCGCCTTCCTGCGGCGGCGGTCCCGCCAGTACTCGGCGAGTGCGGGGTCGTCCGGAGACGCTCCGCCCTTGACGAGCTGGTGGCGGACGATGCCGGTCCAGGAGAACTTGGGCAGGAAGGCGCCGCTGTCGCGGTCGCCGAAGACCCATCGGTCCTGCCTGGACGGGTGGAACCTGCCGAAGTACCGCTCCACGATCCAGTACCTCGACTTCTTGGGATGGCCTCGCCTGGCCCAGTTCCAGGTCAGGCGCCACACGTAGTGGTCCAGCGACGCGAACGTCGTCGTGGAAGACATCGCCCGGTAGTAGGCCGCCCAACCGCGAACGATCGGGATGAGCCTGCGCAGTACGGCCTCGACGTTGGCCCCGTGAAGGGCTTTCACCTCGGTCCGCAACCGCTCCCGGAGCCTCTTGCAGGCCGCCGTACTCGGTTTGACGATCAGTTTGCCCGCCGTCCGGCGGACGGTGAAGCCGAGGAAGTCGAACCCCTCGTCGAGGCGGACGACCTTGGTCTTCTCCTCGTTGAAGCGAAGACCCCTCGGCTCCAGCCAGTCCTCCAGCCGGGTCCTGACCTGGTGCACCTGGGCTTCGTCGTGGCAGAGCACCACGAAGTCGTCGGCATACCTCACCAGCACGGGAGTGCCGGGGGACGCTCCGGGCTCTCGCCCGGCTCGCGCCACCCGGTATTGGCACCCAGCGGCCTGTTCCAACCCGTGCAGAGCGACATTCATCAGCAGCGGACTGATCACACCGCCTTGAGGAGTCCCCTCCTCCGTCGGTGCGAACCGGCCGCGGTCGACCACTCCCGCCTTGAGCCAGCCCCGGATCAGGCCCCTGGCGGGGAACTGGCCGATGGAGGACATCAGATGGTCGTGGTCGATGCGGTCGAACGCCGCCGCCAGGTCCGCGTCCAGCACCCACTGACGTTTCGAGGACTTGCCCTTCAGCGTCAGGAAGATCGCCATGATCGCGTCCTGGCAGCCGCGGCCGGGCCGGAAGCCGTACGACCTCGGCTCGAACCGCGCCTCCCACTCGGGCTCCAGCGCGTTCTTCACGCGGGCCTGGAGCACCCTGTCACGGATGACCGGGATGCCGAGCGGTCGCTGTTTCCCGTTGCTCTTGGGGATGAACACCCGCTTGACCGGCCTGGCCTTCCAAGGCTGGGACGACCGATGGATCTCGGCCGCCAGCTTGCCCCTCGCCGCAGGGGTGAGGGCTCGCTCCCCGTCGATGCCGGCGGTCTTGCGACCACTGCTCTGCTGCGTCACCCGCTTCACGCTGACCAGCGTGTTGCTCAGGCTTCGCAGCATGAGCTTCTGCAAGTTGCGGACCTTCTTCAGGTCTCCGTCCTGCGTCGCCTTGAAGATCCTCTGCCTCAGTCGCCGTACGTTCTCCTCGCACTCGGCCCAGTCGATGCCGTGCCAGTCGAGAGTCGCGTCCTCCGGTCCGTTCACCGCAGCCGCCGAAGGCCCAGTCAATACCGTGCCCCCCAATTCGCGCCTCCAGTACCTAACTTGTCCTTCGGTTCCGACGTCCTTGCAGCGGTGACTTCAAAGGCTCACCTGATCCACGTGGGCTCCCTTTCAGGTCGGGCCACCAGGGCCCGTATCCGGCGAGTTATGCGGGAGCGGGTGAAGGTCCCGTTCTCCCGGTTTCCTCCGGCCTTTCGGCCTACCGGCCTTCGCTTCTTGGATCATCCTTCTCCCGCCGGGGAGTTCAGCTCTCCTTGCGGTCGGCCTACCAGGCTCTTCACCTGGACCTCGACGGGGTTTCCACGTTCCGCACCAGTAAGACGCGGCTGGGGTGGGCGCCCCCTTTACCCCGGGACCAGCGGTGTCCTTCCCCCAGGTCTCAGCTTCCTGAGGGTCGCTCGGTGCCTCACAGCACCGGGTCCTGTGACCGCCGTTTGCATGCCATCGCGCGGTCTTGAAATCACGGGGCGGTCGTCAGGGGTTCACTTGCGTTCGCCCGTCCAGCCTTCCCCTCGCCTGTGACTCCTCGATGGCCGAGGCGTCCTTGGGCTTGAACGCTCAGCTTCACACCCCGCCGTTGCCAGCGACGCATGTGAGCGCGGGGACGGGCCTTGGACACCGGCCCGAAGTTCAGCCGATCGATACCTCCTTCACCTGGCTGTCCTTACTTACTTGGAGCGACCTCGTGTCGCACCTGATCGTTTCAGAATG
>NZ_JBITTM010000116.1:0-2575 GCF_044541955.1 Kitasatospora sp. NPDC085464 | reverse complement strand
GGTGAGGTGCAGGCCGCGGTCGTCGCGCACGAGCGGGTGGCTCGGGCTGCGGTGGTGGTGCGGGAGGACGAGCCGGGGGACAAGCGTCTGGTGGCATATGTCGTCACCACCGACGCACAGGACCCGCATGGGCTGCGGGAGTTCGTGGCGGGCCGGTTGCCGGAGTACATGGTCCCTTCCGCGTTCGTGGTGCTGGATGCGCTGCCGTTGACGGTGAACGGGAAGCTGGACCGTCGTGCGCTGCCGGCACCCGAGTACGGTCCGGAGCAGGCCGGGGGGCGGGCGCCGCGTTCGCCGCGCGAGGAGGTGCTGTGCGGGCTGTTCGCGCAGACCCTGGGTGTGGAGTCGGTGTCGATCGACGACGACTTCTTCCGCTTCGGCGGCCACTCCCTCCTCGCGACCCGGCTGGTCAGCCGCATCCGCGCCGTCCTGGACGTCGAGTTGGGTGTCCGGCAGCTGTTCGACACCCCCACCGTCGCCGGTCTGTCGGAGGCCGTCGACCGTGCGGACGGCAGTGTCCGCGCCCCGCTCACCGCTGCCGTCCCGCGCCCGGAGCGGATCCCGCTGTCCTACGCGCAGCAGCGGCTCTGGTTCCTCAACCAGTTCGAGGGGCCGAACGCCACCTACAACATCCCGGTGGCGCTGCGGCTTTCCGGTTCGCTGGACCGGGAGGCGCTGTGCGAGGCCCTGGCCGACGTCGTCGCCCGCCACGAGAGCCTGCGCACCGCCTTCGCGGAGGACTCCGAGGGCGCGTACCAGGTCGTCAAGCCGGCGGACGAGGTCGAGTTCGAGCTGTCCGTCGTGACGGCGGCCCCGGGCGAGGTCGAATCGCGACTGCGCGAGGCCGCCCGCCGAGGCTTCGACCTGTCGGTCGACTCGGGTGAACTCCCCCTGCGCGCCACGCTGTTCGCCGTCTCCGCGGACGAGCACGTGCTCCTTCTGCTCCTGCACCACATCGTGAGTGACGCGTGGTCGCGTGGTCCGCTGGCGCGGGACCTGACCGCGGCCTACGCGGCGCGGGTGGCGGGGGAGGCGCCGGACTGGCAGGCGCTGCCCGTCCAGTACGCCGATTACAGCCTGTGGCAGCGGGAGACGCTCGGTTCGGAGGACGAGCCGGGGAGTGAGATCTCGCGTCAACTGGCTTACTGGAAGGGTGCTCTGGCGGGTCTGCCGGACCAGTTGGAGCTGCCGTTCGACCGGCCTCGGCCGGCGGTGGCCTCGTACCGGGGTGAGCGGATTCCCTTCGAGGTGCCGGGCGCCTTGTACGGGCGGGTCGTGGCGCTGGCGCGGGAGACGCAGTCGAGTCCGTTCATGGTGCTGCAGGCGGCGCTGGCCGCGCTGCTGACCCGGTTGGGTGCGGGTGAGGACGTGCCGATCGGCACGCCGATCGCGGGCCGGACCGACGACGCCCTCGACCAGCTCGTCGGCGTCTTCATCAACACCCTCGTCCTGCGCACCGACACCTCGGGCCGGCCCTCCGCCCGTACGCTCATCGACCGGGTGCGGACCGGTAACCTGGCTGCCTACGCGCACCAGGACCTGCCGTTCGAGCGGCTGGTCGAGGCCGTGAACCCGGAGCGTTCGCTCGCCCGGCACCCGTTGTTCCAGGTGCTGCTGGCGTTCAACAACACCGACGAGGCCGCGATCGACCGGAGCGCGCAGCACCTGCCGGGCCTCACCGTCTCCCGGGCCGTCGCCGACACGGGCGTGGGCAAGTTCGACCTGTCTTTCGCCTTTGCGGACGGGTCGGAGGCGGACGGTGCGCTGAGCGGCGTGCTGGAGTACAGCACCGACCTCTTCGACCGCGCCACCGTAGAAGCCCTCGGCGCGCGCTACCTGCGACTGCTCCACGGCATGGTGGACGCTCCGGACGCTCCGCTCGACCTGATCGATCTCCTCGATGAGGTCGAGGCGGGTCTGGTGGTGGAGGGGTGGAACGAGACGGCGTGTGAGGTGCCGGGTCGTTCGGTGGTGGAGTTGTTCGCGGAGCGGGTGGCGGTGTCGCCGGATGCGGTGGCCGTGGTTTCCGGTGAAGTTTCCCTGTCCTACGCGGAGTTGGATGCGCGTGCGGAGCGGCTGGCTGCTCTGTTGGTGGCTCGTGGTGTGGTGGCCGAGCGGTTCGTGGCGGTGGCGTTGCCGAGGTCGGTGGACCTGGTGGTGGCGTTGCTGGCGGTGTGGAAGGCGGGGGCGGCGTATCTGCCGCTGGACACGGAGTATCCGGCGGACCGGCTGGCGTTCATGCTGGCCGACGCGGACCCGGTGCTGGTGCTGACCATGACCGAACTGCTCGCCGAGCTTCCCGAGTTGGCGGTCGACTGTCTGCTTCTGGATGCTCCGGAGACGGCCGAGGCGCTCGCCGCGCCGATCGACGGCGGTGTGCTGCCGGCCGTGTCCTCGGTGCCGATGGGTTCGGCGTCGGCGTATGTGATCTATACGTCGGGGTCGACGGGGCTGCCGAAGGGTGTGGTGGTTCCGCAGGATGCGTTGGTGAACTTCGTTGCTGCGATGGGTGATCGGTTCGGTCTGGGGGTGGGGGATCGGTTGTTGGCGGTGACGACGGTCGGTTTCGACATCG
>NZ_JBITTM010000115.1:0-2828 GCF_044541955.1 Kitasatospora sp. NPDC085464 | reverse complement strand
GTCGTTGGGTGACGGGGTGCGGCGGGCGCTGGGTCGTGAGCCGCGGGACTTCGCGGACTACGCCCGGGAAGCCGCAGCCTCGGGCGTGTGGAACGTATGAGCCGGCTCGTCCCCGGCGGCCCCGTGTGGCCGCCCCCGGGCGGGCGTTGCAAGGGACCCTGAACGGACTTTGGAGGTCTGGTCATGTCGGACGGCACAACGGTCTGGTCGAGCGAGCGGGGCATCGGCACACTGCCCGGCCACATCAAGGGCTTCGGACTGATGCACGTGGCGATGCGCCGCGACGCGGCGCGGCTGAGCGCCGCCGCCACGCGCGGACCGTCGGGATCCACGGCGGAGCTGGCGGAGTGGTTCGGGCGGCTGCGCACGGTGATCGACTGGCACCACCACAGCGAGGACGAGATCCTCTGGCCGTACCTGCGTGGCCGGGTGGCCGGGTTCGACGGCGGCGGGGTCCTGGAGGAGGACCACGAGGCGCTGGACCGGTCGATGCGGCGGGTGGCGGGGGTGCTCGGCTCCGGGCTGCGGGCCGAACTCCCGGCGGCCGCCGAGGCGTTCGAGACCCTGGTGCGCGACCACCTCGGGCACGAGGAGCCGGTGGTGTTCCCGGCGCTGGCCGGCCTGCCGGTGGACGAGTACCTGCGGGTGGAGCGCCGGATCATCCAGAGCGCACCGACCCAGGTGATGACCTACCTGCAGCCCTGGATGTTCGACGGCGCGGACCCGGCGGCCGTCCGGGCGGTGTCCGCGACGATCCCGGCCCCGGTGCGGCTGATCGGGCGGACGGTGCTGGAGCGGCGGTACCGGCGCGGCCTGTCGGCGGTGCTCTGAGCCCGCAGCGGGCGGCGGGCGGGCGCGACGGTGCGCCCGGCGGACCGCCGGACCGCCGGCTCGGCGCAAGACGGGGCAGGTGCCGTCCTGCGGCCCGGGGTTCCGGTTGTCGCGCTTCCGTTGCGCGGTGCACCGCACGGTGGTCGGTGTCGTGTGCACAAAGTTCGTCGGCACCGCAGCCCGCGGGCCGGGAGAGTGAAGGGGTCCTGAGATGCGTTCGGATCAGACCGCGGTTCCGCTGTCGTACACCGCGCCGTCGGCCATCGGAGGTGTGGGGATGGGGAGTTCGGCGCACGCCGTCGGGCAGAGCAAGGCGACCGGGCCGCTGCTGGTGGGCGCGACCATCGCGATGGGTTTGATGGCGGGGCTGTTCTTCGCCTTCGACGTGTCGGTCATGCCGGGTCTCGCGGCGAGTGACGACCGCACGTACGTGACGGCGATGCAGCACATCAACAAGTCGATCGAGAACGGCATGTTCGGCCTGGTCTTCGTCGGCGCCTTCGCGGCGACGGGTGTCGCGGCGTGGCTGCTGCACAAGGCGGGCCGGCGGCAGGCGGCGCTGTGGGCCGCGCTGGCGACGGCGCTGTACGTGGTGGCGCTGATGGTGACCATGGGCGTCAACATCCCGCTCAACAACCAGCTGGCGGCGGCGGGCGACCCGTCCCAGATCCACGACTTCGCCTCGGTGCGGGCGCACTTCGCGGACAGCTGGGTGCCGGCCAACATGCTCCGCACCGCGCTGTGCACGGGCGGTCTGCTCGCGCTGACCCGCTCCCTGGTGCTGCACGGCCGGTTCACCCGCTCGGGGCGCTGACACCCGTCCGCACGCACCGCCTCCGGTGCCCGTCCGCCACGCGTGGACGGGCACCTGCGCGTTGGTGGCCGGTGGTGGTGGCCGGTCGTGGTGGTGGCTGCGGTGCGGGCCCGGTGCGCCGGAGCGTGCGCCGGTGCGCCGGGTCGGTGACTACACCCAATTCACTGGGTGAGACAGCGAGTTGGCGCCCGGCACGGATGTGGTGGAGCATGGGCGGGCCCGGTCTGTTGCGGTGCGCTTGCGCCGCGGCCGCGGCGCGTGCGCGTGCTGGGGGAGGAGGCGGGTCCGGTGAGTCCGGTGGATCGTCCGTTTCTGGTCCGGGGGAGGGCGGTACCCCTGGCCAGGTACCTGGCCGAGGAGGACATCGAGGGCCTGGTGGCCTGCTCGTGCATCGGGAACGAGGTGAGCATCGACCTCCCGGACACCCGGATCCTGGTGAGCCTGGTCGACGTCGCCGACGTGGTGAGGCTCAACTTCCACATGGTCCAGGACGGCCCGGCCAAGCCCCGTTCCTGGTCGCGCCGGCTGCCCGCCGGCACCGGCCCGCGCGAGATCGCGGCCCGGATAGCGCTGGACGTCCGCACCCTGGAGCGCGAGCTGGCACCGCTGCGCCGCCGCCCGCCGGCGCTGCCGGAACAGCGCCGACCGGGCTGAGCGCAGGCCCCCGTAGAGTGGCGGCGTGGACAACGACCAACCCCGCGCCGACCACGCTCCCGCCGACCACGCGTCCGTCGACGCGCCCTCCGTCGATGCGTCCTTCGTCGACGACCCCTACGCCGACGGACGCAACGTGCTCTGGCTCCTGGACGGCTTCGACGCGGACGACGAGGTGCGCTACTCCCGTGAGCTGAACCGGGAGGAGTACCTGCGGGTCCGGCCCCTCTTCGAGGGCGCCCCCGAGGTCCGACTCGGCGACGACGTCTGGATGCTTGCGGGCGACTACCGCGTCCCGCTCCGCCTGTGGGAACCGCTGTGGGAGTTCCTCGGCCCGCCCGCCGGCCCGGCGGAAGGCCTGGTCTACCTCATCGGCGCTCGCCAGGACTTCCCCGACGGTCGGGACGACCGGTCCGGGCATTCCACCGCGGCCGCCGCTTACTGAAAAGACGGTTCTCCCAGGCCAAGGAGCACTTCCGCATATCATCCGCGATTTGGACGGCGTTTGCCGAAGCACCGAGCCTGGACA
>NZ_JBITTM010000114.1:0-3072 GCF_044541955.1 Kitasatospora sp. NPDC085464 | reverse complement strand
GTCGGCATGGTCCGGCACTGGCTCCTGCACCGCCCGCCCGGCTGGCGGGGCAAGACCGCGCTGAACGGCTTCGGCGCGCTGCTCACCGGCGTCGCCGCGCTGGTCGTCACCGGCACCAAGTTCACCGAGGGCGCCTGGGGCATCCTGCTGGCCCTGCCGCTGCTGGTGCTGCTGTTCGAGGCGGTCCACCGCAGCTACGCGCGGATCGGCGAACGCCTGGAACTGGGCCGCGTCCCCGGACCGGTGACCGGACAGCGCAGCCTGGTCGTCGTCCCGGTCACCGCGATCACCCGCCTCACCCGGGACGGCCTGTCCGCCGCGCTCTCGCTCGGCGACGAGGTCATGGCGGTCACCGTGGTCCTCGAACCGGCCGCGGCCGAGGCGCTGCGCCGCGACTGGGAGCTGTGGCAGCCGGGGGTGCCGCTGGTGGAGATCCCGGACGACCACCGCCGGCTGGGGAAGCCGATCGCCGACTTCGTCAACGAGCTCGGGGCGGAGCACGCCTACGACCGGCTGACCGTGCTGATCCCCGAGGTGGAGCCCGCCCACTGGTGGCAGCGGGCGCTGCAGAACCGGCGCGGCGCCGTGATCGACCGCGCCCTGCGCCGGCACACCGACGCCGTGGTCTGCCGACTGCGGATGCGGATGTAGGCAGGTGAGAGCCGCGCCGACAGGCTCATCGAAACGTTCAGGACAATCCGCGGTCTCGAGTGAATGACGCCGGTATAAGGGCCGCGTCAATGTTTCCGGATCACCCGTATGGACGGCATCAGGGACGCGCTGCGCGCCCGCCGAGGCTGGTTGGCTGCTCCCGCCGGTCTTCCGCCGGTGCCGTGAGCGGCCCTCGGCCAGGTCGCGGCATCTCCCGAACCACGCTGGTGGAGCCCATGTCCGATCTCATCTACGTCGGTGTCACGGTCGCCGTGTTCGCCGTCATCGCCCTGATCGCACGGGGGGTGGAGAAGCTGTGAGTGTCGAGAACATCACAGGTCTCATCGTGGCCGTCGCGCTCGTCGGCTATCTCGTCGTCGCGCTGATCTACCCGGAGAAGTTCTGACATGAGCTCCACTCTCGCGGGCTGGCTGCAGGCCCTCGCCCTCGTCGGCGCGCTGGTCCTGTGCTACCGCCCCCTTGGCGACTACATCGCCAAGCTCCTCACCTCCGCCAGGCACCTCAGAGTCGAGCGCGGCATCTACAAGGTGATCGGTGTCGACGGTGACGCCGATCAGCGCTGGTCGGTGTATCTGCGCTCGGTGCTGGCGTTCTCGGCCGTCTCCGTGCTGTTCCTGTACGGCCTGATCCGCCTGCAGGGCTACCTGCTGCTGAACCTGGGTGTCCAGCAGATGGAGGGCCACCAGGCCTGGAACACCGCGATCTCGTTCGTCACCAACACCAACTGGCAGTCCTACAGCGGTGAGTCCGCGATGGGCCACCTGGTGCAGATGGCCGGCCTGGCGGTGCAGAACTTCGTCTCCGCGGCCGTCGGCATCGCCATCGTGGCGGCGCTGATCCGCGGGTTCACCCGCAACAGGACGGACCGGCTGGGCAACTTCTGGGTCGACCTGGTCCGGATCAACCTGCGGCTGCTGCTGCCCATCTCGATCGTGTTCGCGCTGGTGCTGGTGGCGAACGGTGTGATCCAGAACTTCCACGGCTTCCACGAGGTGGCCAACCTCGCGGGTGACGTGCAGAAGATCCCGGGTGGTCCGGTGGCCTCGCAGGAGGTCATCAAGGAGCTGGGCACCAACGGCGGCGGTTTCTTCAACGCCAACTCGGCGCACCCGTTCGAGAACCCGACCGGGTTCACGAACTGGCTGGAGATCTTCCTGATCCTGCTGATCCCGTTCGCGCTGCCGCGTGCCTTCGGCCGGATGGTCGGCGACAACCGCCAGGGCTACGCGATCGCCGCGGTGATGGGCCTGTTCTGGGTGGCCTCGGCGGCCCTGATCACCTTCGCGGAGTCGCAGCACTCCGGCACGGCCCTGCAGGCCGCGGGTGCGGCGATGGAGGGCAAGGAGCAGCGGTTCGGCATTGCGGCTTCCGGCCTGTTCGCCGCCTCGACGACGCTGACGTCGACCGGTGCGGTGGACTCGTTCCACGACTCGTTCACGCCGTTCGGTGGCGGGATCACGATCTTCAACATGATGCTGGGCGAGATCGCGCCCGGCGGTGTGGGTTCCGGTCTGTACGGCATGCTCGTGCTGGCGGTCGTCGCGGTGTTCGTCGCCGGTCTGATGGTCGGGCGCACCCCCGAGTACCTGGGCAAGAAGCTCGGCGGCCGGGAGATGAAGTTCGCCTCGCTGTACATCCTCACCACGCCGACGATCGTGCTGGTGGGCACGGGTGTGGCGATGGCCCTGCCGGGCGAGCGGGCCGGGATGCTCAACTCGGGCGCCCACGGCTTCTCCGAGGTGCTGTACGCGTTCACCTCCGCCGCCAACAACAACGGCTCGGCCTTCGGCGGCATCACGGTCAACACCGACTGGTACGACACGGCGCTCGGCCTGGCGATGGTCTTCGGCCGTTTCCTGCCGATCGTCTTCGTCCTGGCGCTGGCGGGCTCGCTGGCCCAGCAGCAGCCGGTGCCGGCCACTCCGGGCACCCTGCCCACCCACAAGCCGCTGTTCGTGGGCCTGCTGTCGGGCGTGATCCTGATCGTCGTCGGCCTCACCTACTTCCCGGCCCTGGCCCTCGGGCCGCTCGCGGAAGGTCTCACCTCCTGATGTCCACCCCAACGCTCAACCCCGCTCCGGCCGACACGGCCGAGCCCGCCGCGCCGCACAGAGTGTCGAGCGGCCTCCTCGACCCGAAGCTGATCGTCGCGTCCCTGCCGGACGCGGTGAAGAAGCTCGACCCCCGGGTGATGGTCAAGAACCCGGTGATGTTCGTGGTCGAGGTCGGCTCGGTCGTCACCACGATCTCCGCGATCGCCGACCCGTCGGTGTTCGCCTGGGCCATCACCGTGTGGCTCTGGCTCACCACGGTCTTCGCCAACCTGGCCGAGGCCGTCGCCGAGGGCCGCGGCAAGGCCCAGGCCGACACCCTGCGCAAGACCAAGACCGAGAGCGTCGC
>NZ_JBITTM010000113.1:0-3586 GCF_044541955.1 Kitasatospora sp. NPDC085464 | reverse complement strand
CTGGCCCAAACTCCTCCACAAACTCACCAACCTCACCTACAAACACACCACCGCCACCCAACACGCCCTCACCAACCTCCACCACCACCTCACCAGCAACCAGTAAGCAAACGAAGCAACAGAACGACCGAGGGAGAATGTGAAACGAGCCGGGAATTCATCGCCACCGGTCACCGCGGGCGGCGCTCCCGGCTCTTCGCGCTGCCCGGTCGGTCCGTACCGGCACAAGTCCGTTACAGCCTGCGCCAGTTCCTCCCAGGGCGCCTGCGGCCTGGCATCATCCGACTACGCCGGAAGATCAACGGGGTGCGGACGAGGCAGGACGGTGAGGATGCGGTGGACGACGTGAGCGACGACGTGACCGACGGTGTGACGGACAGTGTGCCTGGCGCGTGGGCGGGAAGCCTGAGCAAGCCGAAGCAGCGGCGGAAGGTGGCGCCGGTCGTCCGGATGGGATGGAAGGCCTTACTGGTCGGCATAGGCCTGTCCGCGGTGGGCCTCGGATTCTTCCGGTTCGTGGACGCCTTCGAGGCGTCGGGCGCCTACCGCTCGGCGCCGGCCTGCGGGTCGGCGGAGGCCGGGGACGTGGTGGAGTGCGTGCGGAAGGAGAGCGGGCAGGTGACGAAGAAGTCGTCCAAGTCCAGCGACGATTCGGTCACCTATCTGCTGACGATCTCGCGCGAGACGGCTCCCACCGGCGAGTACGGCGTGGGCGGCGCCTTCTACCGGGACGTCGAGGTCGGCACCACAGTCGATCTGAAGATCTGGAAGGACGATGTGGTCTGGGTCTCCTATCACGGGCACCAGGCCGAACAGCGGAACATGCCGTGGTGGAGCGTGTTCGAGGTCGCCCTGTTGATCGGTGCCGGCACGACGCTGCTCGCGTACCGCGTCGCCTCGGCGGACCTGCGGGCGTGGGGGTGGCCGCTGCTCGTCGCCGTTCCGACCGCCGTCGCCACGGGCACGGGCTGCGTCCTCCTCATCGCGTACCAGTGGCCGTTCGCCGTCACGTTGACCCTGGCGATCGTGTCCTGGCTGATCACGGTGGTCATCGCCGCGACGGCCGTGTCGGAACTGTAGGCCCGCGGCGGGCGACGCCCGTCGGCCCCGCGCCACACCCGACGGCAGGCAGCCCGGTCCTCGACTCCCACATGATTGTCAGGTTCTCGACACGGGAAGGAGGCCGATCAGAGGCCGATCAGTCACAGACCGCTCACCAGGGGAGGACCATCCGTGCGCCGCACACCCGCCGGCACCACCACCGCTCTGCTCGCCACCGCCCTCGCCGCGGCCCTGCTCGGCGCCACCCCCTCCTGGAGTGCGCCCGCCGGGAGCACGGCACCGCCCAGCACGGCACCGCCATCCCGCCAGGTGGAGGCCTTCGCGGAGGACGGCAGCATCTCCCGCGCCCAGGCCCCCGCCGTCTCGCCCTTCGTCGCCGCGCCGACCCAGGGCGTGGCCGCGCCGCAGGGGGACGGTGACGTGACGCCGCTGGTCCGCAGCGGCGATCCGGCGACCAAGCTGGACGTCGTGGTGATCGGCGACGGGTACGCCGCGCAGGAGCAGCAGAAGTTCCTCACGGACGCGGCCGAGAAGTGGCGTGAGGTGACCGCGGTCGAGCCGTACGCCACGTACCGCGGGCTGTTCAACGTCTGGGCGGTGTCGGCGGTTTCGCCGGAGTCGGGGGTGACCGGCGATCCGGACCGGGCGACCGTGCGGCACACCGCGCTGGGCTCGTACTTCTGGTGCGACGACGTGGAGCGGCTGCTCTGCGTGGACGAGAAGGCGGTCGAGCGGTACGCGGCGAAGGCCCCGCAGGCGGACCTGGTGCTGGTGGTGGCCAACAGCGCCAAGTACGGCGGCGCCGGCTACAACGACGTCACGTCCCCGCTGGGCTACGAGGGCATCGCCACGGTGGCGGGCGGGAACGCCAAGTCCGGGCAGATCGCGGTGCACGAGACCGGGCACTCGCTGGGCAAGCTCGCCGACGAGTACGCCTACGACGGCCAGGGGACGTACCAGGGCGACGAACCGGCCGAGGCCAACATCAGCACGCTCACGGCCGACCGGATGCGGCAGCAGGGCACCAAGTGGTCCCGCTGGCTCGGGCAGACGTCCCCGGACGGCGGGACGGTCGGTGCGTACGAAGGCGGCGGCTACTACCCGACCGGGCTGTACCGGCCGACCGAGAACTCGATCATGCGCTCGCTCGGGCGGGAGTTCAACCTGCCCGGGCGGGAGGCGATGATCGCCGGCTTCTACCGCCACGCCACGCCGCTCACCAGCCCCACGGCCGAGGGGAGTTGGCTCACCGCGGCCGACCACCTGACCGTCGACCTGCCGGTGCCCGGCACCCGGCTGCGCTGGTTCCTGGACGGCCGCGAGCTGCCACGCCTCTCCGGCCGCACTGCCCTGGACCTCGGCGACCTCAAGCTGACCGGGCCCCGGATCCGGCCGCACCTGCTCACCGCCGTCGCCACCGATCCCACCCCCGCCGTGGCGGACCCGGCGCTGCGCGCGGACCTGACCGCGAGCCTGTCCTGGATCGTCACGCGGTGATCGTCACGCGGTGATCCTCACCCGCTGATCGTCACGCGCTGAGACCGGTCCGAGCCGCTGCACCCGAATGCGGTGCAGCGGCTCGACGGGCACCGGATGCGGTGCAGCGGCTCCGCGGTGCCGGTGGTGTGCACGCAGAAAGTGCCTTCCTGCCGGGGGCTGACGGATCTCGGACCCGCCTCATCGTCCCGGTTCGGAAGGCACTTCCGCGCTGCGATCACGCTGCGGACGTCGCCGCGCGTGAGACGCGCACGTCAGGCCAGGTCGAGATAGAACTTCTCGTCCGCGCCGCCGTTGGCATTGATCTGGCAGTTCACCGTTCCTCCCGGACCGGTGGCGGTGGTCACCCCACTGCCGGTCACCAGGCGCAGGTAGATGTTCGGGAAGGCCGCCGACCCGAAGGAGAACGAACCGTCGGGCTGGGGAAGGAGGTGGTACTTCTCCCAGGGGCCGAGGCCGAACTGACAGTTGACCGTCCCCCCTCCGGCCATCGTGGTGGGGACCCCGCTGCCGTCCATGCGCAGGAACACGTTCGGGAAGGCCGCCGACTCGAAGGCGTAGGTGCCATCGCTCTGCGGCCGGACCCTGAAGGCCGTCAAGGGACTGGTGCCGTACTGGCAGTTGACCGACCCCGCGCCGTTGTCCCTGGCCGCGGTCACTCCGGTGCCGTCCATGCGCAGGTGCACATTCGGATAGTGCGTCGACTGGATGGTGATCGGCGCGTCCCCGAGCTTTTCGAGGTCAGCTGCTGACAATGACATGATGGCCTCTTTCCCTTCGGTCTGGGCGTGTCACGAACGAGTCGAACCGGTTCCGCCACAGGCACTCTCTCCGTACTGAATTCGAGCGAGAGGGATGTGCCCGGTACGGCAATCACGGCGTCGGACAGCGGGAGCCTTTCGGGACGAACCATGCGGCCTCGCCGGCACTGTGCGGCCTCGTCGGCTCCATGCGCTGTGCTGCGTGCCGTAAAAGGAGAAGCCTGACAGGCGGGAACGGCAAGGCGGCACATCAGCCGCTCGTGTTT
>NZ_JBITTM010000112.1:0-3998 GCF_044541955.1 Kitasatospora sp. NPDC085464 | reverse complement strand
TCCGCGGAGACCACCACGGTGTGGGACACCCCGGGGGTGTTGTCCACGAAATTGGTGATCAGCCAGTTCAGGTTCTGTGCGGCCTGGCTCATCTGAGTCAACTCAACGCTCCTGGTGGTTCGAGCCGCCGAAGAGATCGGTGCTGCGGTTCTGTCCGTTGCCGGACTGGTCTACCTGATCGGGGTCGATCCGGAAACTTCCGGTGTTGCCGGCGCTGCGGCCCTGCTCCACACCGCGGCGCAGGTTGGTGAGGCGGCCACGGACCTCCTCGGGGCTGCGGGAGACCTGCGGCCCGTCCTGCGGGGTGGACTTGGCGTTGCCGGGCACCAGGTTCTGCTTGGGCACGCGCCGCGGCAGACCGGCGCCGGTGGTGCCGGCGGAGGAGGGTTCGCGCAGCTGCTCGGCCCGCTGCCAGTCGCCGTCGTTCGGCGACTGCCAGGGGGAGCTGGCGGTCGGGCCGGTCGGGCCGTAACCGCCGAGCGAGGACACGTCGTGGCCGCGCGACTCGTGGGGGGACGAGTTGTCCTTGGCACCGGCGAACCAGTTCGGGCTGTCGCCGGTCGGCAGGGCGCCGGGCGGGGCGCTGCCGGGGCCACCGCCGGCCAGCTGCTCGCCGGGGCGGCGCTGCGGCAGCCCGGAGGCCAGGGTGGGGGCGGGGCCGGCCGCGGGCAGCGCGGGCTGCTCCGGGGCGTACGGGTGGCCGGCCGGGGCGTCCTGGGCCTGGCGGCCGTACGGGTCGGCGTAGCCGTCCTGCTGGTAGCCCTGCTGGTCGTAGCCGTACTGGTCGTCGGCGTACTGCTCGTCGGTGTAGCCCTGCTGGTCGTAGCCCTGCTGCGGGTACTGGTCGTAACCGTCCTGGGCGTAGCCGTCCTGCTGGTAGCCCTGCTGGTCGTAGCCGTACTGGTCGTCGGCGTAGGCGCCCTGCTGCTGGTAGCCCTGCGGGGCGTACTGGTCGTAGCCCTGCTGGAAGTCCTCCTCGACCTCGGCGTCCACGACCGGCGACTCGGGCCCGCCCTCCAGGGCCGCGCGGCGGACCTGGTCGAGGCGCTGCGAGCGCTGGACGGACTCCAGGGCCGGGCTGAAGCCGCTGGACCCGGAGTTGCCGATGCCGGTGAGGTGGTCGTCGAAGCCGAGCTCGGCGGCGCTGCGGGTCGGGGCGTCGGGCGCCCACGGGGAGGTCGGCTCCTGGTCGGCGAAGATCCGGGAGACGGTGAACTGCTCCTCGGGCTCCGGCGCGGCGCCGCCCTGGGTGACGAACGGCGGGAGCATGACCAGCGAGGTGGTGCCGGCCGACTCGCCGGACGGGCGGAGCTGGACGCGGATGTCGTGCCGCTGGGACAGCCGGCCGACCACGAAGAGGCCCATGCGGCGGGAGATGGTGGCGTCGACCGTGGGCGGCTCGGCCAGCTTCTCGTTGATCTCCGCGAAGTCCTCGGCGGTGAGGCCGATGCCCTTGTCGTGGATCTCGACCAGCACGCGGCCGTCCGGCAGGCGGGTCGCGTTGACCAGCACCCGGGTCTGCGGGCTGGAGAACGAGGTGGCGTTCTCCAGCAGCTCGGCGAGCAGGTGGACGAGGTCGGTCACGGCGGCGCCGACGACGTCGACCTCCGGGATGCCGGCGAGCTCGACGCGCTCGTACTGCTCCACCTCGGACGCGGCGGCGCGGAGCACGTCGACCAGCGGGACCGGGGTGTTCCAGCGGCGGCCGGCCTCCTCGCCCGCGAGGACGAGCAGGTTCTCACCGTTGCGGCGCATACGGGTCGCGAGGTGGTCCAGCTTGAAGAGGTTCTCCAGCTGGTCCGGGTCGGCCTCGTTGTTCTCCAGGTCGGTGATCAGCGCCAGCTGGCGCTGGATGAGGCCCTGGCTGCGGCGCGACAGGTTGGTGAAGATCGCGTTGACGTTCCCTCGGAGCAGGGCCTGCTCGGCGGCGAGCGCCACGGCCTGCTGGTGGACCTGGTCGAAGGCCCGGGCGACTTCGCCGATCTCGTCCTTGCCGTGCAGGGGGATCGGGGTCACCGAGGTGTCGACCCGGTCGGGGTCGGTCTTGGAGAGCTTCTCGACCAGGTCCGGCAGGCGGTGGTCGGCGATCTCCAGGGCGGCGCTGCGCAGGGTGCGCATGCCGAGGATCATCGAGCGGGCGACGTAGCCGGTGAGCAGGCCGGCCAGGATCAGCGCGGCGACGACGATGATCGTGTTGAGGATGGCGTCGTAGAGCGCGTTGTCCTTCAGGTTGCGGGAGTCGGTGAGGACGTCGTCCAGCAGCGCGACTTCGGTGTTCCGCAGGGCCTGGATGTGGGTTCCGGCGGCCTGGTTCCAGTTGTCCGGGGTCAGACCGGCGGCCTTCGCCTCGGCGAACGCCGCGTCGGCGTTGGTCTTGCCCTTCAGCTGCCCCTCGGCGGCGGCCTGGCTGTACGCCGCGGCCAGGTTCAGCAGGCCCTGCATGGTCGGCGCGGTGCCGTTCGGCATCTTGTACGCCGAGCGGTCCTGGGCGGTGGACAGGGCGACCTGCGCGTCCGCGTACTTCTTCGCGTCCTCGGGGGCGCTACCGGTGTTGAACTCGTTGAGGGAGACCTGCTCCAGCTTCTCCGAGACCAGGATCTGCTGGGTCGCGTCGGAGTTCTCGTACCGGGTGGTGCCGTTCTGCGCGATGCCGACCAGCAGGTGCAGCATCAGCGCGCGCTGGGTCGAGGCGGAGGCCTTGGCCAGCGACATCGCGTAGATCGCGCGGCCCTTGCTGGTGGCGTTGGAGGAGCCCATGCCGACCGAGTTGTCGTAGGCCAGCAGGGGGCCGTACAGCGCCGAGTAGGCGCTCGCGGTCGCACTGAGGAACAGCTCGGGGCTGTAGGCGTTGGCCCGCAGGTGCGGCAGGTCGACGACCATGGTCTGGAAGGCCTCGTGGCGACGGGGCAGCTCACCGGACTTGTCGGAGGCCGCGTAGGCGGCGTTGTACGCCTTCAGCGCGGCGTCGGTGTCGGCGCGGCGCTTGGTGACCTCGTTGTTCGGGTCCTGCTTGGTCAGCAGGGGTATGAGCGTCTTGTCACGCTCGTTCTCCAGCGCCTCGGCGAGCTCGGTCGCGGCCTTGGCCAGCTCGGCGGTCTTCTCGGCGCGGGACGCCTTGATGTAGCCGTCGACCGAGGTATTCACTCGCAGACCGCCGAAGACGAGACTGATGATCACGGGGATCAGCAGGATCGCGATCAGGCGGGTCGGCACGCGCCAGTTGCGCGGACGGAGGAAGTCGTACCGGCCGGCCTCGCCCTCGCCGCCCTGCGCGCCGCCCTTGCCGGGCGGTGAGGCGATGCTCGGGGGAGTCGGGGCCGGTCCGGCCTGGGGGCGTTCCTCGGTGGGAGTGAACGCGGAGAATCCGGCCGGGCCCGCGGGGGTACCGTTCGGCTCGCTCTGGCGGGGCTCGGAGCGCCGCTGCGGGGCGGGTTGCTGCTTACGCCTCACTCGACAACTACCTCTCGGCCGACTGCCGGCCATGGATCAATCCAGCGCTACCCCCGGGCCCTGACCCGTCACCGGACGAACCGAGGCGAGAGAATCAGGGGTAGCTGGAATTTCAGCACGTGCAGGGATGGGGAACAAACAGCCGCTGTCGGGCGCCCGCGTCGGCACAATTCGGACAATCACCGACATGACGGAGCAAAACCGTGGTGATCTGGCGCTGAGTGACGCTGATTCGCCACACTGCGTCATTGTTGATCACAAAATGCCTACCGAACTGTTATCCGCTGCTTATACACGGGTCTTGCGCGGGCCCCCGGGAGGACACCGGCCGGTAAGCGTGGCGGCCCCGTCGGCCCGTTGCGGAGACGGGTCTACGGGGCCGCTCGGTTCCGCTCGCCCGTACGTCGGGCCGCGGGTCCGGGGACCCGCGGCCCGACGCCTCCGACTCAGCGGAGCCGGGCGAGCAGGGCGTGTTCGACGAGGGTGATGAGGGCGCTCTTGGCGCTGTCGCGGCGGCGGGCGTCGAGGGTGATGACGGGGGTGTCGGC
>NZ_JBITTM010000111.1:0-4148 GCF_044541955.1 Kitasatospora sp. NPDC085464 | reverse complement strand
GATTTACCGAGCCGTGCGATCCGAAAGGGCGAACCGGAAACTGAAGCTAGCCGCCGGATTCAGTCCGGTCAAGATTTCCGCCGGGCGCATTACGGGAAACCGCACCGCCCGCGTTACGGGAACCCGCAGGCCACGGACTGCGGAAAACTGTGGCCACCCCGGCGGTTTACCTCGTGTCCCGGACCGGCGCCCGGAACTAGCGTTTTCCCCATCGCCACGACGGCAGCCGCCCGAGCGGTTTCCGCAGCAATGGAAGGAAGCAGAACGTGCGAAAGAAGCCGGCAACGGTACGGGTCGCGCGGTGGAGTGCCACACATCCGTGGTCCGCCATCGGGCTCTGGGTGGTCTTCGTCGCGGCCTGCCTCTTCCTGGGCGGGGCCGCCGGGAGCAACAAGATCAGCGACCAGGAGTCCGGGGTCGGCGAGTCCGGCCGCTCGGGCAGGATCGTCGCCTCCGGCCACTTCACCGAGAAGCCCGAGGAGAACGTCCTGATCACGGCCGGGGCCGGCGGGGCGCTGGACACCAAGGCCGCCCAGCAGGCGGCCCAGGAGCTCGCCGACCGGATGAAGGCCCTGCCGGAGGTCGAGAGTGTCGGCAAGCCGGTCCCCTCCCCGGACGGCAAGGCCCTGCTGCTCCCGGTGACCATGAAGGGGGACACCGAGAACGCCGACCGGCGCATCCAGCCGCTGCTCGACGCCGGCGCGGCGGTCCAGAACGCCCACCCGGGCCTGCGGGTCGACCAGGTCGGCACCGGCTCGACGGCGAAGGGGCTCACCGAGACCCTGGGCAAGGACTTCCAGAAGGCCGAGTTCATCAGCCTGCCGCTGACCATGCTGATCCTGCTGGTCGTCTTCGGCGCGATCATCGCCGCCGGCGTGCCCGTGGTCCTCGCCATCTCCTGCGTCGGCGCCGCGACCGGCCTGTCGGCGCTGGCCTCGCACGTGCTGCCCGAGACCAGCGCGGTGAGCAACGTCATCCTGCTCATGGGCATGGCCGTCGGCGTGGACTACTCGCTCTTCTACCTCAAGCGGGAACGCGAGGAGCGCCAGAAGGGCGCCTCCCGGATCGACGCCATCGAGATCGCCGCGGAGACCTCGGGCCACACCGTCCTGGTGTCCGGCGCCACCGTGATCGTGTCGATGGCCGGGCTCTACCTGGCCCAGGAGGCCACCTTCGCCTCGCTGGCCACCGGGTCCATCATCGTCGTGGCCGTCGCCGTCCTGGCCTCGCTGACCGTGCTCCCCGCGCTGCTCGCCAAGCTCGGCCGCTGGGTCGACCGGCCCAGGGTCCCCTTCCTGTGGCGGCTGACGATGCGCTCCGGCGAGTCCAAGCTGTGGCGCGCGCTGCTGAAGCCGGCCCTGGTCCGGCCCGTGCTCACGCTCGTGGTGTCCGTCGGCGCGCTGCTGGCCCTGGCCCTGCCCGCCCTCGACATGAGCCTGAAGCAGCCCGGGTCCGACGACCTGTCCCGCGACATCCCGGTCGTCCAGGCGATGGACCGCCTCACCGCGGCGTTCCCCAGCAAGGGCACCACGCACCAGGTGGCCGTCCGTGCCCCCGGTGACCAGGCCGACAAGGTCAAGGCCGCCCTCGGCGGCCTGCTCGCCCGGACCGCCGCCGACCCGCTCTTCGCCCACGACCAGACGCCCGAGGTCCGCGAGTCGCAGGACCGGACGGTGCACGTGGTGCAGGTCGGCACCCCGCACTCGCCGAAGAGCGACGGCGCCCGGCAGTCCCTCGACCTGCTGCGCACCTGGGTGCCCGAGGCCGTCCAGGGCGTGCCCGGCGTCGAGACCGGCGTGGGCGGCAAGGTGGCGCAGGGCATCGACTTCACCGGCCACCTGAAGGACCGGATGCCGTGGGTGGTGGGCTTCATCCTGCTGCTGACCTTCGTCACCATGGCCTACATCTTCCGCTCGCTCGCCGTGGCGCTCTCCGCGATCCTGCTGAACCTGCTGTCGGCCGCCGCCGCGTTCGGCGTGCTCGTCGCGGTCTTCCAGCACACCTGGGCCGAGAAGCTGCTGGACTTCCACAGCACCGGCGCGGTGGTCTCCTGGCTGCCGCTGTTCCTCTTCGTGGTGCTGTTCGGCCTCTCGATGGACTACCACGTGTTCGTGGTGAGCCGGATCCGTGAGGCCGCCCTCGGCGGGGTGAACGTCAAGGAGGCCGTCCGCGACGGCATCACCCGCTCCGCCGGGGTCGTCACCAGCGCGGCGGTCGTCATGGTCGGGGTGTTCGCGATCTTCGGGACCCTGAGCATGGTCGAGTTCAAGCAGCTGGGCGTCGGCCTGGCGGCGGCGATCCTGCTGGACGCCGTGGTCATCCGCATCTTCGTCCTGCCGGCCCTGATGGCGGCGCTGGGCTCGTGGAACTGGTGGCCGGGCGGCCTGCCCGGCGGCCGGCGCGGACAGCGCGCGGCGCTCGCCGGCCGGGGCCACCGGGAGCCGGAGCTGGTGGACGAGCCGCCCTTCGCGGAGCCGTACGTCCCCTACGCGGTGCCGGACCGCGGCGACGCCGCCTCGAACGGCTACGGCGCCCCGGCGCCGGGCTACCAGCCGGCCGAGCAGTCGTACGGGTCGGGCGGCGACGGCTACGGCCGCCAGCCCCACCTGACGCAGGCGTGGCCCCCGCCGCGGCCCCAGGGCCACGACCGACCTGACACCTACCAGCAGTAGGCAGGTCCCCCGAACGAGGGGGGAGAGGCGCCCGGGCCCCCGTCGGGCACCTCTCCCCCCTCTCCGTGCGCCGCGCACCGCGCCGCAACGCACGAGCGTCCGGCCGGCCCCGGTTCTCCCCGGGCCGGCCGGACGCTCGTGTGCGTTCGGCGGATCGCCGCGGCCGCTATGGGGCCCGTCTTCAAACCCACGCCTGCGGGGCGACGCCGGGGGCTTGAAGACGGACCCTCAGCCGCGGTGGGTCAGTCGCTCCCGCCGCGCAGGAACTCCACCATGAGCTTGTTCACGGTGTCCGGGTCCTCCAGGTAGCCGTAGTGGCCGCAGCCCTCGACGAGCTCGAACACCGCGCCCGGGATCGCGTTCGCGACCTCCCGGCCCAGGTGCGGCGGGGTGACCACGTCGTCCGCGAAGGCGATCACCTGGCAGGGCACGCCGATGCCGCGGTAGGCGTCGAGGCGGTCGTCCAGCCGGCTCACCTCCATCTGGGCCCGCAGGCCGGGGCCGGCCGGCGGCGCCAGTTCGAACAGGTCCAGCCAGTCGGCCAGCGCGGCGTCGTCGTCGAGGGTGCGCGGCGACAGCGACTTCAGGGCGCGCAGCACGGCGGCGTAGCGGGGCGGCAGCGAAACCCCGGAGTCGTGCAGCTCGATCTCGGCCCGGGTGAGGGCCGCCCGCAGGGTGTCGGTGCGGCCGCGGGTGGCCATCAGCACGACCCGGCTCACCAGGTCGGGCCGGGCGAGGGCGAGCTCCTGGGCGACGAAGGCGCCCATCGAGGTGCCGACGACCCGGACCGGGCCCAGCCCGAGCCGCTCCACGAGGCCGGCGACATCGCCCACCAGGTCCCGGAGGGTGAAGCCCTCGGGGCACTCCGAGGTCGGCGGGATGCCCCGGTTGTCGAAGGTGATCGCGCGGAACCCGGCGGCGGTGAGCGCGGGCACCTGGTGCAGCTGCCACACGGTGGCGCCGCCGCCCGTCCCCTGGATGAGCACGACCGGCTCGCCCGCGCCGGTGTCCTCGTAGTGAAGGCGTATGCCGTTGACCGGAACGACCGGCATCTGGGATTCCCCCTTGGTGTCGTCTGCAGCGTGCGTGGTCTGGGTCGTGCGTCGTCCGGGTTGTGCGCCCGGGCCCGTGCGTGGTCCGCGGCCGTGGGTCGGCCGGCGGCGTCCGGCCGCGGACAGCCGTGTGGCCCGCCCCCGGGCGCCGAGGAGCGCTCGCGGGCGGGCCACACGGGAGGATCAGGAGGCGTCGGCGCCTTCCATCGCCCGCACCAGGCTGGCGGGGCGCATGTCGGTCCAGTGGGTGTTGATGTAGTCGAGGGCCGCGTCGCGCGCGGTCGCCTCAAGGGCGGTGCTCCACCCCTCGGGCACCTCGATGAACGCCGGCCACAGGGAGTGCTGCCCCTCGTCGTTGACAAGGACGAGGTAGGTGCCCTCGGGGTCCTCGAAGGGGTTGCTGCTCATGCGATCGCTCCTTTTT
>NZ_JBITTM010000110.1:0-4165 GCF_044541955.1 Kitasatospora sp. NPDC085464 | reverse complement strand
TCCGACAGGAGGCCGTCCACGCCCTCCCGGTCCGTGGTGTGGTCGTCCGCGAAACGACGGTCACCCGTCGCGTCCGGCACGTACTTCACACAGACAACGATCCTCAAGCTCACGGCCTTGTCTCCTGTACTGGTCTCGTCCGGCGGCTGCGGCTGTGCAAGCGGGCGCGAACACGGAACACACCCGCTCCGGGCAGCGAATTCCCGTGCCGGTCCGGAACTTCCTGGCAGCATACTCGCCGGTAGCCCAGTGGTCACTACTGGCCAGTAGCTTACGCCGGGCACCCGCGCCCGCCGCCTGCGCCCATCCTGCCCCAGGCGGGGGCCGACTCCACCCGACGGGGCGGACCAACCGCGACCGGATTCCGCCCCGGCGGGGAACCGCAGCGACGGGTCGACACCCCGACGGGGATTCCTCAGACCGCCTGACCGAGCGCCGCGATCACGTCCGCCTTGCGCGGCTGCCCCGCCGCCCGGCGCACCACCCGGCCGTCCGCGTCCAGCACCAGGACGGTCGGCGTCCGCCGGATCTCCAGGCGGCGGGCCAACTCCAACCGCGCCTCGGTGTCCACCTCGACGTGCTCGACCCCCTCGACCATGCCCGCCACCTCGGCGAGCACCCGCCGGGTGGCCCGGCAGGGCTGGCAGAAGACCGTCGAGAACTGCACCAGCGTCGCCCGCGAGCCGAGCGGCCCGCCCAGCTCGGCCTCCGACAGCCGTACCGTCCCGTCCTTGGAGCCCACCCTCATCCTTCCGTCGTGCCAGGCCCGCAGCAGCCCGAACGTGGTCGCCAGCGCCAGCACGACGACGCACACCACCAGCCCGGTCATCCCCCCAGTCTGCGCCAGCCCGGGCGGCCCCCGAAAGACGGTCGACCGCCCGGGGCGGGCCGCGTACGATCGGCCGGTGGACTCCGAGCGCTCCTCACCGCCGTTGCCGACCGCCCGCCGCGTCACCGCCCCGGGCCGGGCCATCGACCTCCGCAGTCGCTGACGCCCCAGTCGCCACCGCCCGCCGCTGCCGCCCGTCGCGACCCCTCCGGAGCCCCCGTGCAGACCGACCCCCGCGGTCCCCGCTTCTCCGCCGCGCTCACCTCGGCCGTCCTGATCGTCGTCCTCCTCACCGGCAGCAGCGCCCTCCTCGCCGGCCAGGCCGTGGTCTTCGCCCTCGGGGCCCTCGGCGGCTTACGCCTCTCCCCGTACGACTGGATCTTCCGGATCCTCGTCCTGCCCCGGCTGGCCCCGCCGTCCGAGACCGAGGACGAACGGCCGCTGCGCTTCGGCCAGGGGATCCTCATGGTGTTCGCCGCGATCGGCGTACTCGGCCACGTGACCGGGGTGACCTGGCTCGGCCTGCTGGCCACCTCGGCCGGCCTCGCCGCCGCCTTCCTCAACGCCGCCTTCGGCTACTGCGTCGGCTGCGAGCTCTACCCGGTCGTCCGGCGCGCCCAGGGCCGCCTCACCGCCGGGGCCTGACCCGGCCGCCACCACCGGCCCGCGCCCTGCGGCCCGCGCCCACGACAGCCAGGCCCGGGCAGCGGAAAAGTTCCCGTAGCAATTCATCACGGAGATCACACCGGGAAAATCGGCTTGCCCGCACGCCTCAGGTGACAGCAGGCACTCGTTCGGGGGATCATCTCCGTGAATCACCCGTGACCGCCGCGGCGTGCCGTGCTCCGGTCGGCACCGGCCGCGCAACGTCGCGGGACCCCGCCGAACCGGGCTCCGGCCCGTGGAAGTCAGGACTGACCGTGGCAGAGTTCGTGTACCCGCCGGTGATCGGCGCCGCACTCACCGCCTTCCGCGCGCTCGACGTGCGAATCAAGATCGTGGGCGCCGAACACATCCCCGCCAGGGGGGGAGCGGTACTGGTCAGCAATCACATCAGCTACCTGGACTTTCTCTTCGCCGGCCTCGGCGCCTACCGCGGCGGTCAGCGCAAGACCCGCTTCATGGCCAAGGACGACGTCTTCAAGCACCGGATCTCCGGCCCGCTGATGCGCGGCATGAAGCACATCCCGGTGGACCGCACCGACGGCCAGCCCGCGTACGAGGCCGCCGTGCGCGCCCTCAAGGCCGGCGAGGTCGTCGGGGTGTTCCCCGAGGCGACGATCAGCCGCTCGTTCATGCTGAAGAAGTTCAAGACCGGCGCCGCCCGGATGGCCGCCGACTCCGGCGCCCCGCTGCTGCCCGTCGTCCTCTGGGGCACCCAGCAGCTCTGGACCAAGGGCCGCCCGAAGACCCTGACCAAGCGCCACGTCCCGGTGACGATCATGATCGGCGAACCGATTCACCTCGGGCCGGACGACAAGCCCGTCATGGTCACCAGAAGACTCCGCGCCGCCATGAGCGAGATGCTCGACCAGGCCCAGCGCGATTACCCCGGCAAGCCCTCCGGCCCGGACGACACGTGGTGGCTGCCCGCCCAGCTCGGCGGAACGGCGCCCACCCTGGAGGTCGCCGAGGCCGAGGACGAGGCGGAGGCCCTCGCCAAGGCCGAGCGCCGCGCCGCCCGGGGCTGACCCCTCCCGCCTCCCGCCTCCCGCTGCTCCGTCCGCACGTCGGCCCGGTCCTCCGCACGGTTGTTCCCCGCGGCCACTCCGCGGGGTTACTCCATGCGGCCGAGCGAATGCGATCCGTCGCGTGTCGCCCGGCGCTCGACACCTTCCCTCTGACACAGTGACAGCTCCTTTCAGGGGCCTTCGTCCTGAATCGGCGACGGGGGCACACGTCGATGCGGTCGGCAAGGATCGCAGAGGTCGGAGGCGGAGATGGCACGGATCACCGGCACAGGGCAGTCACCCACGAGCAGGGCCCGCACCCGCGCAAGCGCAGGTGCGGGCCTTCTGCTTCTGGGTGCCCTGCTCACCGGCTGCGGGGCCGAGCCCGGGGAGATCCCCCTCTCGGAGATCCGGCCGGAGTCCCCCACCGCGACCCCCGAGCCGACGTCCGCCGTGGTCGACGCAGCAGCGGGAGCACCCGCCGCAGTCACTGCGCACAACGGACTGATCGTCAGCCGGGCCTACACCGACGCCTCCCGCAGCACCAGCGCCATCGTCACCCTCGCACCCGACGGCAGCGGCCAGCACCAGATCACCCAGCCCCCGGACCGCGCGCGCGACGACCGCCCCGACTGGTCTCCCGACGGCACCACCGTCGCCTTCGACCGCACCGACCCGCAGAGCGGCGTCGCCCGCCTCTGGACGGTCGCCACCTCCGGAGAGGGCGCCCACCAGATCAGCCAGCTCTGCGACAGCTCCAGCGGCGGCGCCGACTGCGCCAACGAGGACGAACGCGCCCCCGCCTTCTCCCCCGACGGCAAGCAGCTCGCCTTCAGCCGCACCTGGGGCGCCCAGGACCCGGCCGACAAGACCCGTTCCCAGTACTCGGACCTCTACCTGATGAGCCCCGAGGGCACCGACGTCCAGCGGCTCACCTTCCTCACCAACGACAAGCCCTACTCCGGCTCGGTCAGCAACCCCAGCTGGTCCCCCGACGGCAAGCAGCTCACCTTCGAGTACCGCACCAGCGCCACCGGACAGCCCGCCAACAGCCGCGCCATCTACGTCGTGAGCGCGGACGGCACCGGGCTCCGTCAGCTCACCCCCTGGGAACTGCGCGCCGGCGACCGCGCCGACTGGTCCCCCGACGGCACCCGGATCCTCTTCACCACCTACCCGGCCGGCCCCGAGAACGCCCCCGGCGGCGGCATCTACACCATCCACCCCGACGGCACCGCCATCGGCGCCCTCACCCCCGCGCCCTCCGACGCCTTCTACGGAGCCGCCGCCTTCGCCCCCGACGGTCAGTCCATCGTCTTCGCCCAGGCCCCCGCGGGCGCCGGCGCCGACCTGTACAGCATGCGGCCGGACGGCACCGGCGTCGCCCGCCTCACCACCACAGCCGACAAGTGGCTCAACCGTCCGGCCTGGGGCACCGCCGAACTCCCCGCCGCACCGGCTGCCACGGCCGGAGCCACGGCCGAGGCAGCCGGGCCCGCGGCCCAGGCACAGGGGCAGCAGCCGACGGAGGAACCGCAGTCCGACGACGAGTGAACCGACGGCCGAAAGGCCCGGAAACGCGAAGAACCCCCATCCGGAAACCGGATGGGGGTTCTTCAGCAATGATTGTTCGGCGGCGTCCTACTCTCCCACAGGGTCCCCCCTG
>NZ_JBITTM010000109.1:0-4404 GCF_044541955.1 Kitasatospora sp. NPDC085464 | reverse complement strand
GGGCGACGGCAGCACCCGGCTCGTCCTGCTCCACGAACCCGGCCGCCCCCGCGGCGAGTTCGTCACCGTCCACCCCACCGGCAAGGACACCGCCGTCACCGGCAAGGACACCGCCGCAACGGACAAGGACGTCCACCCCGCCGCCACCGACACCCCGGACCCGCACCCCGTCACGCACGAGGACGGCACCCACCTCCTCGACGCGGGCGACGACCGGATCCCCGGCGCCCCCATGCCACTGGTCCGCAACCCGCGCGACGAGGCCCTCCCGCACGACCCGTCGGCACCGACCGCCCGCCAGGACATGGTGCCCGGCGCCCGCGACCTGGAGATGGTCGAGCACCTGCGCCGCGACGTCGTCGTGCCCGGCGACCGCCCCCGGGAATGGGGCGCCCAGGACCACGCGCTGTACGACCACCTCACGGCCACCGACGCCCGCCGGCCCTTCGGCTTCTGGAAGGGCCTGAGCGAGGACCAGGCGGCCGCGCTCGTGCTGGCCGAGCGCAAGGGCCTGGAGTTCGCCGCCCGCGAGCACGCCGTGCTCAAGGACCGGCTGCGCCAGGCCACCGGCAGCTGGTCCTGGGCGCAGAACTACCCCCGCGACAGCGAGCAGGCCCTCGACCGGCTGATCGCCACCGTCCAGGACCACATGCGCACCGGCATGTTCGTCGCCACCAACTTCTTCCTCGACAAGCCCCTCAACGACAACCGCAGGACCACCCTGGGCACCTCCGGGGGCACCCGGACCGCCCGCTCCTCCCGGCCCGAGCCGGAACCGGCCCCCAAGACCGTCCTCGACCTGATGATCGAGGACCCCTCGCAGACCTTCAAGAACGTCTGGCAGACCCGCGCCTCCCAGGCGGCCGTGGACGACTCCCGCCGCGGCGGCGTGGAGGAGCACTTCGGCTACGCCGCCACGCTGCGCCGCGACCCCGCCACCAGGAACCACTTCCAGGACACCGGGACCGACAAGAGCGCGTTCCACCCGGACGAGAAGGAGGCCGCCCGGCTGCCGAAGTACGCGGCCCTGGTCTCCGAACTCCAGCCGCGCGGCGTCGCGGTGCGCTACGGCAGCGCGATCATGCGCTGGAAGGACGACGTCCGCGCCCGCGCCACCCACACCCCCAAGGACTCCTGGTCCGCGGGCGCGATGGGCGCCCGCTCGGTGACCCCCGACTCCCACCTGCTGCCGCTGCTCACCTACGGCACCGACTTCATGGTGCGGCGGGTGTTCGGTGAGGCCACCGGCTTCCGGCACGACGTCGAGTTCGGCCGCCGGCTGCTGCGCGAGGGCATGGAGACCGACGAGTACTTCGAGACCCAGATCCACGGCGACCTGCACTGGAAGGACCTGCACAGCGTCACCATCGTGCACCTGCCGGAAGGCCGGACGGCCGACCGGACGACCGGGCCGCTGCCCACGGCGGAGGCCGCCCAGCAGCTGCGGGACCGGCTCCTCGCCCACCGGCAGGACCGCGGCTACGACTTCACCGTCGAACTGCGCCTGCACGGGCAGCCGCCGGTGCTGGACCGCGTCGTCCCGCACCCCTCCGTCCCCGAACCGCCCGTCCACGAGACCGCCCCGACCATCCTCGACAACGGCGACGAGATCACCCCCGTGGAGCACGACGCCACGCAGCACGGCGTCACGCAGCACGACGTCGCGGAGCACGACGACGAACCCACCCCGCCGCCGACCGGCGCGCCGATGCGCCTGGCCGACCACCCGCTCGACGTCCCCAGGCGCATGCCCGGCCCGGGCGTCGAGGACCCCTTCCCGGCCGGGTGGGGGCAGCTGTCCGACCTGCGCGCACGGCTCGACGCCCTGCCCGCGGACAGCCCCGAACGCGCCCCGCTGCAGCGGCAGGTCGACCGGGCCCAGGCGAAGCTGCGGTCGGACTTCACGACCTTCCTCGACCACGACGGCAGCGACCTCGCCACCGCCTCCCGGGCCCGCGAGGACCGGATCACCGAGCTGCGCACGCAGACCCCGCCCCCGGGCGCCCGGGAGGAGGCCCACCACCAGCGGCTCCTGGACACGCTGGAGCTGGAGGTGCGCGAACTCCAGGCCGAGCTCGACCGCCACGCCCTGGACGCCCGGTCCAAGCAGCGGATGATCCCCGGCCCGCGGGACCTCGCCCTGGTGGCGCACCTGCAGGACCCGCAGAAGCACCCGCTGCCGGAGGGCGAACACGCGCCCGAGCTCCTGGAGCGCCTCACCGGCGCCACCGTCGACTGGAAGTCCCTGGACCCGGTCCAGGCGGCCGCCCTGGTCATGGTCGAACGCAAGGCGATGGCCTTCGAGCAGCGCGACCGTGCCCTGCTCACGGAGAAGCTGACCGCCGCCACCGGCGAGTGGGCGTGGGCGGCGAACTACCCCCGCGACACCCCCGGGGCGGTCGACGAGCTGATCGACCGGGTCCAGCAGCACATGCGCACCGGCATGTTCATCGCCACCAACTTCCACTTCGACCAGCCGCTCAACGCCAACCGCCGGACCGCCTTCGGCAAGGCCGGCGGGATGCTCGGCACCTGGGGGCCCAAGCCGAAGACCCTCCTCGACAAGCTGATGGCCGACAAGCAGGGACTGTTCCGCAACGCCTGGGAGACCGGCGCCTCCCAGGCCGCGGTCGTCCCCTCGCGCCGCGGCGGCGTGGAGGAGCACATGGGCTACGGGCCCGCCCTGCGCCGCAGCCACGACACCCGCGGCCTCTTCCAGGACACCGGCACCGAGGACAGCGTCTTCGCCCCCAAGAAGGTCGACCGCGGCCTGATGCCGAAGTACGGGGCGCTGGTCTCCGAACTGCAGCCCTTCGGCGTGGCACAGCGCTACGGCGCGTTCGCGCTGCACTGGTCCGACGACATCCGCGGCCGCGTCACCCACACCCCCAACGACTCCTGGACGGCACGGGAGAAGGGCGCCCTGTCGGTCACCTCCGACTCCCACCTGCTGCCGCTGCTGCTGTGGGGCGAACGGGACATGGTCGAACGGGTCTTCGGCGAGGCGACCGGCTTCCGGTACGACCCGACCTTCGGCGAGCGGATGCTCACCAAGGGCATGGACACCAACAGCTACTTCGAGACGCAGATCCACGGCCCGCTGTCCTGGGGCGACCTGCGGCACGTCGTCATCAGCCACCGGGAGGACGCCGGCACGCCCCCCTCCCGGCGCGACGCGCACCTGCCCACCCGGGAGCGGGCCGAGGAGATCGCCGGCAAGCTCCGCGCGTTCGCGACGAAGAACGGCCACGCCTTCACGGTGGAACTGCGCCGCTCCGACGCGCCCCCGGTGCTCAACCGCCTGGCCGACGCCCTCGCCCCCACCCCGCAGCAGCCCCGGCAGCCGCAGCCGCTCCGGCAGCCGCACCCGCAGCAGCCGCCGCACGAGGACGTCCCGAGCATCATCGACAGCGGCGCCTACGACCACTGGAGCGACTCCGACTCCGATTCCGACGCCGGCTCGGCCGCCGCCTCCGACACGGGCGGCGCGGTCCACCCCGGCGACGACCCGGCCGGGACCTGGTACGGCGAACAGCCTGAACTGCCCCAGGGCTTCCTGTTGAACGGACCCACCCTCGACGTGTTCGCGCACCGCAACGTCGAGGTCGACTACCCGGTGGGCCTGGCGGGACAGGAGTTCGTGCCCGGCCCGGAGGAGCCCCACCTGCTGGCCGCCCCCTGGGAGCTCGACGGGTTCCCCGGCTGGGACGCCTCGGCCACCGGGTTCGACCGCGACCTGATCTTCGCCGACCTCGACGAGAACCCGGTGCTCTGGCGCGGGGACACCAGCCTGCTGTACCGGTGGGAGAACGGCGCCCGGGACTACCTGGAGGTGTTCGCGCAGGGGTTCGCGCCCCGGGGCGAGGACACGTACGTGCCGCTGGAGACCTACCTCGTCGACAATCCGGCGTCGGTGTTCGTCAGCACCACCCGCTCGGCGTTCCACCAGAGTCCGGGCTGGGGCACGGCCTACCGCTACCTGATCGACGCGCCGGGCGGGATCGACGTGCGGGCGACCCTTCCGCACCGCCAACTCGCGGACATCGAGCAGGAGGTGGCGTTCCCGGGCGGCATCCGGCCCGAGTTCGTCGTCGGCGTCGAGATCGTCCACGACACCGCGCTGCTGCACGACCCGCAGGACCCGGGCGTCCACTGGTACGAGCACCCGGTGACCTTCGTCCCCAACCCCGGCTACCAGCCGGCCCACCGCTTCGCCCACGAGGAGCAGCACGAGCAGCACTGGGACCAGCACCACCACGACAGTGACGACGACGGCGGTGTCGGCAACCTCGGCCTGACGCTGACGAACGCCACCATCCACGACACCGTCCACGACAACGGCACCGTCCACGACGACCACACCGACGGGCACCGGCCCTCCGCCGACGGCGGCCTGGTGACCCA
>NZ_JBITTM010000108.1:0-4850 GCF_044541955.1 Kitasatospora sp. NPDC085464 | reverse complement strand
GGATCCGGCGGGAGAATATGTAGACCGAGCATCATAATATTGCCCTCACGAACACGGGGGGTCGCACAGGAAGTCGACCAGGCCGACTTCTCGTGAGCCCAGCCCTGGCGCCTGACGTCTGGCGCCTGGCGTCCGCGAGATATGTAGACCGAGCGTCATAATTTCGCCGCGCGAACACGGGAACGCACACGAAGTCGACCAGGCCGACTTCTCACTCGGGTCACTCGCCCCCCGGGCCAGATATGTAGACCGGTCGTCATAATCCGATAGCCGCGATCACCACGGTGCACAGGAAGTCGGCCGGTCCGACTTCTCACGCATCGCGCGGGCCTGATGGGTGGGCGCCCCGCGCAGCATGTAGACCGGTCTTCATAATCCTTCCCTGCGCGGCGCGCGAGCAGGCGGCTTGGGCCTGCGTCGGCGGGCGATCGCCGGGGGGCCGGCATCGGGGGGCCGGCATCGGGGGCCGGCATCGGGGGCCGGCATCGGGGGGCCGGCGCCGGGGGGCCGGCGCCGGGGAACGCCCGTCAGGTGCGGTGGATCGGGGGGACCTGGTAGGTGCCGTCCAGGACCGGGGGTTCGGGCTGGTAGAGGCGGATGATGGGGCGGAACTCGCCGGGCGGGACGGGGAGCCAGTTGGCGGCGGCGGTCGGGTCCTCGGGTTGGTCGTGCTGGAGGGCCAGGGTGAGCGAGCCGTCGGCGCCGTAGACCAGGCCCGGGGTGCGGTCGCCGATCGAGTAGCGGTCGATCGGGTTCTCCACCAGGTAGTAGTCCGGGACGGAGTACATCGTGACGGACCAGAACGCCTCGGCCGGGGGCAGCCGGTCGAAGCGCAGCGTGTAGTTGTTGGCGCCGCTGAGGGGGCGGCCGTCGGAGTCGTCGTAGGTCATCGCGTACGAGGCCTCGTAGGCGTGGTTGCCCCAGAGACCGGCCCGGGCGGCGGCGGCGCGGCTGAGGTAGGCGGCGCGGCGGTCGGGGATCCGCCACTCGGGGTCGTCCAGGGTGCCGGGCCCGAGGTGGTCGGTGTTGTAGTCGAAGAGGTGGAGCGCCGAGCGCCACTCCCCGGGCGGGTGGTCCTCCGGCGGGCGGGTGGCGTCCTCGACCCGTTCGCGGCCGGCGGCCAGGCCCTTGGCCAGGGAGAGCGTCCACTCGGGGACGGCGGCCCGGTACGGCGAGGCGCCGTCGTCCAGCAGGCCGAGCGGGGCGAAGCGCCGCTGGTACTCGATGTCCCCGGTGGCCGGCGGGAAGGCCTGCATCCACACCCGCAGGCGTTCGAAGAAGGCCAGCCGCTCGGGGACGTCCGGGTCGGGCTCGGGCAGTCCGGCGACGAGGCCACCGGGCTCCAGCGGTTCCAGGACGAGGGCCGACTGCAGGGCCCTGACCCGGGGCAGGTCCTCCGGGCCGGTGCAGGCGAAGCGGCCGACCACGGTGCCGACGGTGGTCGGCAGCTCGATCACGCGGTTCGGGTCGGACGGGGTGCCGTGCCAGCCGGGCGGGACGATCAGCCAGGTCTGCGCGCCGGTACCGGTGGCCCGGCGGCCGAGGTAGGCGACGTTGTCCGTCCAGGCGTCGATGACCTGCAGCACGTAGTAGGAGCCCGCGGTGTCCGGGACGTGCAGGACCTGCGGGCCCTCGGAGAGGTCGAGCTGGGCGATCGAGTAGATCGTGTCGTTGTTGACCGAGACGAAGTCGTCGGCCGGGCCGGCCAACCGGGTGGCGTGGCTGAAGTCGTTGAACGGCGCCGCCGGCAGGGTGCCCAGGCCGCCCCTGGTGAAGCGCTCGACCATGGTGAGGCCGGCGACCAGCGGGTAGCCGTAGACGTACGCGTCGGCGGCCAGGGCCTCCAGCTCGGGCTGATTCATCGGGGGTCCTTCGTACGGTCGGTCGGCACGGGTCGGGGTCGGCAGGGGTCAAGGTCGGCAGGGGTCGGGGTCAGCGGGGTCGGGGTCAGCGCGGGTCGAGCGGCGGGAGCCGCCAGCGGCCGTCGAGGACGGCCGGGTCCGGCCCGTAGAGCCGGAGCACGACGGTGAACGGGCCGTCCGGGGCGGGCAGCCAGTTGGCGGAGTGGTCGGCGGCGGCAGGTCGCTTGTGCTGGACGTAGAGGGTCAGTCCGCCGTCCGGGTCGCGGACCAGGCCGGGGGTGCGGTCGCCGATCGAGTAGCGGTCCAGGGTGTTGTCGACCAGCCGGTGGTCCGGCAGCGCGTACAGGGTGGCGGACCAGCCGGAGCGGGCCGGCGGCAGCGCGTCCGGCGCGAAGCGGATGACGTGGTCGTGGTCGGCGGCGTCCGGTGGGTGGCGGCCCGCACTGTCCGCTTCCCAACGGCCGTACCAGACCTCCTCGGTGGGGAGCCCGTGGAGTTCGGTCGCGGCGCCGACGGCCTGCCGGAGGAAGTCCGCGCCGATCCGGTCCCGGGTGCCGAACAGCCCGGTGCGGTCGCGGAGTCCGGCGATGGCGTGCGTCAGCTGCGCCCGGCCGTCGGCGATGCCGCGTTCGATCTCGGTGCGCAGTTCCAGCGGGAGGGTGGCGGGCTCGAACTCGCCGCGGCCGTCGACTCCGAGGTCCACGAGGCGGCCGCGCAGGTCGGTCTCGGCGGGCGGCAGCGGGACGGGGCCGGCCGCCGGGAAGAAGCCGAGCAGGAAGTCGAGGAAGGCGAGGAACTCAAGGCCGTCCGGGACCTCCTCCCGCCAGACCGGCCAGACCGGATCCGGTGCGGGCGGCGGCGCGGGCGTTCCGGCGTACTCGTGCAGCGGGCGCAGGCGGTACCGCTCCTGGACGGCGGCGAGTTCGGCGACCTCGGCGGGGGTGTTCCCGGTCAGCCGGGTGCGGCCGAGGATGCCGACCAGTCGGGTGGCGGTGCGGATCACGCTGCGGATGCCGGGTGGGGGCTCGCCCCGCCAGTCGGGGCCGGCCACCAGGTGGTCGCCGGCCTCCGGGCCGGTGGTCCGGGAACCGATGAAACCGGCGTACACGGTGTCCAGTTCCTGCACCGGGAGGACGCGGTAGCGGTCCTCGGCGGGGACGGTGAGCACCCAGGGTTCGGTGCGCAGGTCGAGCCAGGCCCGGGAGTACGGCGTGTCCCCGGCCTCGCCGCCGATGACGGTGGCGGTGGCGGTGGCGGTGGCGGTGGCGGTGGCGGCGTCGGTGGAGGTGGCGGCGTCGGTGGAGGTGGCGACAGCAACGGCGGTGCCCGTGGTACCGGCGGCGGCAAGGGTGACGCCGGGGGCCTCGGCCGGCGTGTCGGCGGGGGTGGGCGGCTGCGGACGGTGGCGGAAGACCCCGAAGCCGCCGACGTACGAGGGGTCCGCGTCGTCCAGGACCTGGGCGTACAGGGCACGGTAGGTGCGCAGGATCGGTTGGGCGCGGATCCAGGCTTCGGCGGCGGTCGCGCGGACGGTGGCCGGGTCCACGAGTGCCGGGTTGACCATGCTGTCGCTCTCCCAGTGCCGAATCAGTCCACTGTCGAATCAGTCCGAATCTCCACAGACCGCTACAGATCGGATGCTAAGTGGGCCGGGAGGGGGCGGCACGTCGGATCGGGCGCCCATCGGCACCGCCGGGGTGCGCCCCGCACCGGGCCCGCACCGGGCCCGCACCGCAGGATCTGCCCAGCGCTAATCCGGGCGTACGGGTGGAACGACTGGGAGAGGGTGACCGGTATGAAGATCCTCCTGCTCGGCGGCTCGTCCTTCCTCGGCCGGGCCTACGCTGCCGAGGCCCTGTCCCGGGGCCACCTGGTGACCACGTTCAACCGCGGCCGCAGTGCCACCGACCTGCCCGGAATCGAGGCCGTCCGGGGCGACCGCGACAGCGCCGAGGACATCGCCCGGCTGGTCGACGGCCGCCACTGGGACGCCGTCGTCGACACCTCCGCCCAGCAGCCCTCCCAGGCCGCGCTCACCGCGGGCCTGCTGCGCGACCGGGCCGGGCACTACACCGTCGTCTCCTCCGTGCACGCCTTCGCCGACTGGCCCGACCGGGTGATCGACGAGGACTCCCCGCTGCACCCCTGCCCCGCCGACACCCCGCCCGACCAGCCGTTCAGCCCGGCCCTGAAGGCCGGCTGCGAGCGCGCGGTGCTGGAGGTCTTCGGCGCCGAGCGCTCGCTGGTCCTCAACAGCGGGCTGCTCATCGGACCGTACGAGATCGGCGGCCGGCTGCCCTGGTGGCTGGAGCGGATGGCGCGCGGCGGCCGGGTGCTCGCCCCGGGGGACCCGCAGCGGACCATGCAGGTGATCGACGTCCGGGACTTCGCCGTCTTCGGGCTGGACCTGCTGACGGCCCGGACGGCGGGGCGGTTCCTCACCACGGCGCCGCCCGGACGGCTGAGCTTCGGCGAGTGGCTGGAGACCTGCCGGGCGGTCGCGGGTGCCGTGGACACCGAGCTGGTCTGGGTCCCGGACGCGAAGCTGCTCGCCGATGGGCCGGACCGGGTCGAGCCGTGGAGCGAACTCCCGCTCTGGGCCCCGGACCTGCCCGAGCTGACCGGCACCTGGCTCGCCGACACGAACCGGGCGGAGGCCGCCGGGCTGCGCTGCCGGCCGTTCGCCGAGACGGCCCGGGACACCTGGGAGTGGCTGCGGGAACGCGGGCCCGCCGAGGACACCGATGCCGACGGGCGCAAGGGCCGGCCGGGCGCGGCCGCGCGGCAGGGCATCGAACCCGCCAAGGAGCGCAGACTGTTGGCCGCGCTGGGGTAGGCCGACGGCCGACGCGGGGCCGGTGCGTGGGAAGTCGGCCCGGCCGACTTCCCACGCCCCCCCCGCGCCCGCCCGGGGGGCGGGGCGGGCCCCGCGCGCGCCGCGCCCGCACTTCGGGCGGCCCGGGCCGCGGCGGTACCGCGGGGGGGAGC
>NZ_JBITTM010000107.1:0-5077 GCF_044541955.1 Kitasatospora sp. NPDC085464 | reverse complement strand
GTGCCGTCGGGCCAGCGCAGGTCGACGCCGCTCATCCGGCTGTGCGCGGTGAACGGGACGGGCTGCTGCTCGCCGAGTTCGCCGGGGGAGCGGGGTGGCACCCAGTACTGACGATTCGTCAGTTCGACGAGTGACCGCCCTTCGGGTGTTTCGTCCGCGATCGAGGCCAACTGGGCGGCTTCGGCGAGCTGTTCGGTGGTCGCGCCGGTCAGGGGGTGCAGGGCGACGGCGCGGCGGTTGCCGTGGGTGATGGTGCCGGTCTTGTCGAGCAGCAGGACGTCGACGTCCCCGGCGGCCTCGACCGCCCGACCGGAGAGGGCGACGACGTTGCGCTGGACGAGCCGGTCCATGCCGGCGATGCCGATCGCCGAGAGCAGCGCGCCGATCGTTGTCGGGATGAGCGCGACCATCAGCGCGACCAGCACGATGGTGGTCTGCGGCGCGTTCGCGTAGATGGCCATCGGCTGGAGGGAGGCGACGGAGAGCAGGAAGACGATGGTGAGGGAGGCGAGCAGGATGTTGAGGGCGATCTCGTTGGGCGTCTTCTGCCGGTTGGCGCCTTCGACCAGGGCGATCATGCGGTCGACGAAGCTGTGCCCGGGGCGGGAGGTGACGCGGACGACCAGGTGGTCGGAGAGGACTTTGGTGCCGCCGGTGACGCCGGTGCGGTCGCCGCCGGACTCGCGGACGACGGGTGCGGACTCCCCGGTGATCGCCGACTCGTCCACGGCAGCGACGCCCTCGACCACCTCGCCGTCCTGCGGGATGACCTCGCCGGCCGGCACGAGCACGATGTCGTGCAGCATCAACTGCGCGGCGGGGATGACCTCGTGGCGCAGGTCGCGGGTGCCGACCCGCCAGTGCAGCAGCCGTCGGGCGGTGGTGCCGGCCTGGGCGCGGCGCAGCGAGTCGGCCTGCGCCTTGCCGCGGCTCTCGGCGACGGCCTCGGCGAGGTTGGCGAACAGCACGGTCAGCCAGAGCCAGAACGAGATCACCCAGGCGAAGACCCCCGGGTGGAGCACCGCCGTGAGGGTGGTGAGTGCCGAGCCGGTCTCGACCACCAGCATCACCGGGTTGCGCGCCATGACGCGCGGGTGCAGCTTGCGGACGGCTGCGGGCAGCGCCTCGGCGAGCTGCTGCCGGGTGATGAGCCGGCGGCGGCCGCTCCGGGGGTCGGGCGGCCGGTGGCTCGGGTGCTGCGGAGCTTGCACGGGTGCATGCTCCCGGCGGCGGGACCGGCTGTGCCGGTCGGTGGTGGTGTCCGGGGTGGTGAGGGCCGAACGGCGCATCGTCTCGGGGGACCTTCCGGGCCGCCCGGTCGGGTGGGCGGCGGTTCGGGGATCGGCGGGGACGCCGGACAGCGAAGCACCGGATCTTCACTTGCCATGCGTGTCTTGACGGCGGCTTGGCATGCGATGCCGGTTCCTTGACAGCACCCTGACGTCCTGTCGGGCACCTGTTCGTCAGTGAGTGCGTGCCAGGCCGGCCCAGTACACCACCTCCTGTCGCACGGGTCGGAAGCCCGCGGCTTCGGCGAGCGTCCGGCTGGCGTGGTTGCTCTGTGGCGCCGACCAGGTCGGGCTGAGGCCTCGGGCGTGGGCGGCGGTCGTGGCGGCACGGACGCAGGCGAGTGCGAGGTCGAGGCGCCGGAATGCCGGGTCGGTAGCCACGGCGATGTCCAGGTGGTTCCGTCCGGCGAGGTAGCCGCAGGCGAGCGAGGCCAGGTACGGCCCGAGGAACGCGCCCCAGGCGAAGCCGCTCGCCGCGAGCGCGCGATGACCGCCCCAGGTCTCGGCGGTCCAGTGCGGGAGTCCAGGGCGGTTCGCGGAGGAGGAACGGCGGGCGAGCCGGTCGAGGTGGGCCTCGTCGGTGGCGTGAAGTGGGCGTATCCAGGCCGCGGTGTTGCGGGAGATCGGCCGAGGCTGCTCCGAGTGGACGTGCAGCACGCGGATCCACGGCGTGATGTGGCTGAACGTGCGCCCCAACAGGGGGAGGAAGTGGTCCGGGGCGTGGAACTGACCGCGCCCGAAGGGGGCGAGGACGTCTGGGTCCAGTCGGTCGGGGTCTCCGCGCAGCAGCCGTTCCGGTCCGCAGTGCACCAGTAGTGCCCGGACGGTGTCGGGGTCGTCCGCCCACCAGCCGCCGTGGGCACTGCGTGCGACGTGGGCGGGCAGGACGTCCGCTCCGGGCTGCTCGGGGGTGAACCAGTCGGTGATGGGTGGAACGGTGACGGACATGTGTCCAGTACGGCAGACCGCAGCCGACGGGTGTCGGCTCGTTGACGAAAGCCTGGCAGCGACAGGGCTCTTGCTGACGGGACCTTGGCGATCTCGCTCCTACGGCTGGTCATCGCCGTGCTATTCGAGATGCACGGCGAACGGACCGCCTTCCCCCGCCGCTACCAATCCGAGGGCAGCATGGACCAGATCTACCCACCGAGCGCACCCACGACGAACTCCCGCCCACGGCATGACTGTTCACCGCCAGTACCAGGTGAGACCAGGGCGCGTCACAGCGAGTCCGCGCCCCGGCCGAGGCTCGCCTGCCCCTCTTGGCGAGAGCTGGTCAGTCCTTCAGGGCCGCTTTCACCACTGCCGCCGGCTGACGGCCGATCGGCCAGGACGTCACGAGCTCCAGGCGCCCGACCGCCCATTCAAGCCAGTCGGCGTCGCCGAGCCGGTGAGCGTCGCCGGCAGCGACCGTCTGCGTCATCAGCTCGGCCAGGAGCAGGACGTGCGTTGGCTTGTACCACCCGGCGTGCCGGTCGAAGGTCAGCTTCCGTTCCTCGTACGGGTGGCGGAGGGTCATGCTGAGGTGGCCACCCCCACGTCCCTTGAAGGGACCAGGGAGGCCGCCGAGCAGGCCCGTCAACCCGAGCTCACCCTGATAGCCCGATCCCTTCGTCCCATGTCCTATCTGGATACCAATCCCCAGCATGACCCGGGACCAGGGAACCAACTCGTCCTCTGTGCCGCTGGCGTGCCGGACCATCCCCTCTGTTCGGAACTCCACCCAGCAACCGTCCGGCCGGTGGGAGTCCCCCACCACCCAGCACCCGTCAACGAGTTCCAACGGCCCATAGGTCCTTCGCGTATCCCCCACGGACTCATTGGATCACAGTTGCACCGGATCGGAAGCCTGCACTGTTGCAGACCCCGCGCCCAGGAGCCTCGCCCCATTGGAACGTCAGTACACAGGGACTCCACCATTACGCGGGACGCGACCTTGGGGCGTGAGCATCAACGACGCGTCGACCGCGCGTCAGGGCTTCGTCAGGGAGGGTGAACGAGCTTGTCCCCGGCATCGGGGCAGGCTTTGATGGGGGACATGCACCGCTCGACACGCCACCACGACCGCCCGCCGCATAGCCGGCCGCGGATCGTCGCTGTCGCGGTCGCCACCGTCGTCCGGTAAGGGCCGAGCTCCTTCCCGCTCGTCACCGGCCGACGTGCACGGGACGGGTGCCGTTCGTCGTGCCCGTGCCGATCACCGCCGTCCGTCCCCTGCCCCGGAGGGCTCCGAGGGCAGGGGTGGACGAGCGTTCCAATGCATCACATCTCTTCGCACCCGCGGCCCCGTGGGCGTGCGGCTTCGTGCCGCACTGTCTTCGCACCCCGCCGGTGCCCTTCCACCCTTGGATGGGTCATGTCCGACGCTGTTCTGTCCGCTCGCACCGCCCTCGTCACCGGCGCGTCCTCCGGGATCGGCTGGGAGACCGCCCGGCTGCTCGCCGGGCACGGGGCGACCGTGCTGGTGCACGCACGCACCACCGCGGAGGCCGAGGCGGCCGTCGAGCGGCTGGTCGCCGCCGGTGCCCGACGGGACCAACTCGTCGAGCTGGCAGCCGACTTCACTCACCTGTCGGAGGTCGCGGTGCTGGCCGGCACGGTCGTCAAGCACTACCCGGCGCTGGACCTGCTGGTGAACAACGCCGCTGCGATGGCGCCCGAGCGCTGCACCCTCACCGACGACGGCAACGAGGTCTCGCTGCAGGTCAACTTCCTGGCCGCGCACCTGTTGGCGAAGCTGCTGCGGGCCCCGCTGTCGGCTGCGGGCGACGCGCGGATCGTCAATGTGTCGTCGTCCCTGCACCGCACCGCCTCGATGAACTGGTCGGACCCGCACCGGGTGAAGAAGTACTCGCGGGTCGCCGCGTACGCGCAGTCGCAGCTCGCGCTGACCATGGCGACTGCCGACATGGCTCCGGCCGGCTCCGGGATCACCGCCGTCAGCGTCAACCCGGGCCTGTGCGACACCGCGCTGCTGCCGCTGTACGGGCGGGTCGGCGCGCCGGCGGCGGAGGGCGCAGCGGCCGTCCTGCGGCTCTGCTTGCCGGAGACGGTCGTCGCCAACGGCGCTTACTTCGACGGCGGCGTCATCGCGCCCACTGCGGCCGCCGCCCAGGAGGAGCGCTCGCTGAAGCGCCTGGCCAAGCTCGCCGACCAGCTGGTCGGCCAGGCTGCCTGAACCGTCCGACACCCACCCACCGAGAGAGAACACGATGTCCAAGCGCGCCCGCAAGAAGAAGGCCCGGCGGAAGAAGAAGGCGAACCACGGCCGCAAGCCCGGGCAGTAGCCGGCAACCCGATGGACCCACCCGGTGCCGCGTGCCACCGGCACCGGGTGCACCCCTTCGGCCCCCGAGGCCCGCCGTCCGGCTGTGACGGGCGTCGCCTCAGGGGCCGAATCGTTGCGGGGGGCGTCAAGATTGCATCAAGGGTGGGGCCGCCGACATCAAGGGTGTGTAGGAACCGGCGGGCGGTGTTCCAGGGCGCTTCACGATCGTGACCGTCACGATCGAGGAGCCACGCATGCCAGAGAGCACCATTCCGTCTGTCACGGCCGAACCCGCGCCTCCGGATACCGGCGAGGCTGAGGAGCGGCACCGGTTGAGCGTCCCGGGCGGACTGGCGGCGCTCTCGTTGGACGCGATGGCCTCGGTCGCGTACGGGCCGGAGTCGATCGTCCTGGTGCTGGCTGCCGCCGGCGGGTACGGGCTGGGCTTCACGCTGCCGGTCACCGCCGCGATCGCGGTGCTGCTGGCGGTGCTGGTGGCGTCCTACCGGCAGGTGATCGC
>NZ_JBITTM010000106.1:1681-5176 GCF_044541955.1 Kitasatospora sp. NPDC085464 | reverse complement strand
CATTCACGGAGAGTTTGATCCTGGCTCAGGACGAACGCTGGCGGCGTGCTTAACACATGCAAGTCGAACGGTGAAGCCCTTCGGGGTGGATCAGTGGCGAACGGGTGAGTAACACGTGGGCAATCTGCCCTGCACTCTGGGACAAGCCCTGGAAACGGGGTCTAATACCGGATATGACCTTCCTCTGCATGGGGGTTGGTGGAAAGCTCCGGCGGTGCAGGATGAGCCCGCGGCCTATCAGCTTGTTGGTGGGGTAATGGCCTACCAAGGCGACGACGGGTAGCCGGCCTGAGAGGGCGACCGGCCACACTGGGACTGAGACACGGCCCAGACTCCTACGGGAGGCAGCAGTGGGGAATATTGCACAATGGGCGAAAGCCTGATGCAGCGACGCCGCGTGAGGGATGACGGCCTTCGGGTTGTAAACCTCTTTCAGCAGGGAAGAAGCGCAAGTGACGGTACCTGCAGAAGAAGCACCGGCTAACTACGTGCCAGCAGCCGCGGTAATACGTAGGGTGCGAGCGTTGTCCGGAATTATTGGGCGTAAAGAGCTCGTAGGCGGCCTGTCGCGTCGGATGTGAAAGCCCGGGGCTTAACCCCGGGTCTGCATTCGATACGGGCAGGCTAGAGTGTGGTAGGGGAGATCGGAATTCCTGGTGTAGCGGTGAAATGCGCAGATATCAGGAGGAACACCGGTGGCGAAGGCGGATCTCTGGGCCATTACTGACGCTGAGGAGCGAAAGCGTGGGGAGCGAACAGGATTAGATACCCTGGTAGTCCACGCCGTAAACGTTGGGAACTAGGTGTTGGCGACATTCCACGTCGTCGGTGCCGCAGCTAACGCATTAAGTTCCCCGCCTGGGGAGTACGGCCGCAAGGCTAAAACTCAAAGGAATTGACGGGGGCCCGCACAAGCAGCGGAGCATGTGGCTTAATTCGACGCAACGCGAAGAACCTTACCAAGGCTTGACATATGCCGGAAACATCCAGAGATGGGTGCCCCCTTGTGGTCGGTATACAGGTGGTGCATGGTTGTCGTCAGCTCGTGTCGTGAGATGTTGGGTTAAGTCCCGCAACGAGCGCAACCCTTGTTCTGTGTTGCCAGCATGCCTTTCGGGGTGATGGGGACTCACAGGAGACTGCCGGGGTCAACTCGGAGGAAGGTGGGGACGACGTCAAATCATCATGCCCCTTATGTCTTGGGCTGCACACGTGCTACAATGGTCGGTACAAAGGGCTGCGATGCCGCGAGGCGGAGCGAATCCCAAAAAGCCGGCCTCAGTTCGGATTGGGGTCTGCAACTCGACCCCATGAAGTTGGAGTTGCTAGTAATCGCAGATCAGCATGCTGCGGTGAATACGTTCCCGGGCCTTGTACACACCGCCCGTCACGTCACGAAAGTCGGTAACACCCGAAGCCGGTGGCCTAACCCGTAAGGGGAGGAGCCGTCGAAGGTGGGACCAGCGATTGGGACGAAGTCGTAACAAGGTAGCCGTACCGGAAGGTGCGGCTGGATCACCTCCTTTCTAAGGAGCACACAGCAGCTTCGGGCGAATGTCCCGGAGTGCTCGCTCATGGGTGGAACGTTGACTATTCGGCACAGGAAGAGACCAGTGGTTAGTACTGCTTCGGCGTGGAACGCGTTCTGGTTTTGACTGTGTCGGGCACGTTGTTGGGTCCTGAGGGAACGGTTGACCGTTGTCTCAGTGCCGGCCTCACTTGAGGTAGCCCGGTTGGGTTGTCGAGGGTGTGTGACTGGTCGTTGTTTGAGAACTGCACAGTGGACGCGAGCATCTGTGGCCAAGTTTTTAAGGGCGCACGGTGGATGCCTTGGCACCAGGAACCGATGAAGGACGTGGGAGGCCACGATAGGCCCCGGGGAGCTGTCAACCGAGCTTTGATCCGGGGGTGTCCGAATGGGGAAACCCGGCAGTCGTCATGGGCTGTCACCCGCTGCTGAACACATAGGCAGTGTGGAGGGAACGCGGGGAAGTGAAACATCTCAGTACCCGCAGGAAGAGAAAACAACCGTGATTCCGGGAGTAGTGGCGAGCGAAACTGGATGAGGCTAAACCATTGTGGTGTGAGACCCGGCAGGGGTTGCCGTAGTGGGGTTGTGGGAATGAGCTTCAGTCGTCTGCCGGCGGCTGGGCGAGTCAGAAACCGTATGGGTAGTCGAAGGACATGCGAAAGGTCCGGCGTAGAGGGTAAGACCCCCGTAGACGAAATCTGTACGGCTTGCTTGCTCATCTCCCAAGTAGCACGGGGCCCGAGAAATCCCGTGTGAATCTGGCGGGACCACCCGCTAAGCCTAAATATTCCCTGGTGACCGATAGCGGATAGTACCGTGAGGGAATGGTGAAAAGTACCGCGGGAGCGGAGTGAAATAGTACCTGAAACCGTGTGCCTACAAGCCGTGGGAGCGTCGTCGTGGTCTTTGGATCACGGCCGTGACTGCGTGCCTTTTGAAGAATGAGCCTGCGAGTTTGCGGTGTGTAGCGAGGTTAACCCGTGTGGGGTAGCCGTAGCGAAAGCGAGTCCGAATAGGGCGGTTGAGTTGCATGCCCAAGACCCGAAGCGGAGTGATCTAGCCATGGGCAGGTTGAAGCGCGGGTAAGACCGTGTGGAGGACCGAACCCACCAGGGTTGAAAACCTGGGGGATGACCTGTGGTTAGGGGTGAAAGGCCAATCAAACTCCGTGATAGCTGGTTCTCCCCGAAATGCATTTAGGTGCAGCGTCACGTGTTTCTTGCCGGAGGTAGAGCACTGGATAGGCGATGGGCCTCACCGGGTTACTGACCTTAGCCAAACTCCGAATGCCGGTAAGTGAGAGCGTGGCAGTGAGACTGTGGGGGATAAGCTCCATGGTCGAGAGGGAAACAGCCCAGAACACCGACTAAGGTCCCTAAGCGTGTGCTAAGTGGGAAAGGATGTGGAGTCGCAGAGACAACCAGGAGGTTGGCTTAGAAGCAGCCACCCTTGAAAGAGTGCGTAATAGCTCACTGGTCAAGTGATTCCGCGCCGACAATGTAGCGGGGCTCAAGCACATCACCGAAGTCGTGTCATTGCAGCATTAGGGCCAACGCCTGCTGTGATGGGTAGGGGAGCGTCGTGTGCCGGGTGAAGCGGCGGTGGAAACCAGTCGTGGACGGTATACGAGTGAGAATGCAGGCATGAGTAGCGATACAAGAGTGGGAAACTCTTGCGCCGATTGACCAAGGGTTCCTGGGTCAAGCTGATCTGCCCAGGGTAAGTCGGGACCTAAGGCGAGGCCGACAGGCGTAGTCGATGGACAACGGGTTGATATTCCCGTACCCGCTTTGAAGCGCCAACGCTGAACCTCTTGATGCTAAGCCCGTGAAGCCGTCCTGGAGCCTTCGGGCAAAGGGAAGTGGTGGAGCCGGTGACCCGACGGGGTAGTAGGTGAGCGATGGGGTGACGCAGGAAGGTAGTCCAGCCCGGGCGGTGGTTGTCCCGGGGTAAGGGTGTAGGCC
>NZ_JBITTM010000106.1:0-1583 GCF_044541955.1 Kitasatospora sp. NPDC085464 | reverse complement strand
CTGAGACCTGATGCCGAGCCGATTGTGGTGAAGTGGATGATCCTATGCTGTCGAGAAAAGCCTCTAGCGAGTTTCATGGCGGCCCGTACCCCAAACCGACTCAGGTGGTCAGGTAGAGAATACCGAGGCGTTCGGGTGAACTATGGTTAAGGAACTCGGCAAAATGCCCCCGTAACTTCGGGAGAAGGGGGGCCATTCCTGGTGACGAGTCTTGCACTCTGAGCTGGGGGTGGCCGCAGAGACCAGCGAGAAGCGACTGTTTACTAAAAACACAGGTCCGTGCGAAGCCGTAAGGCGATGTATACGGACTGACGCCTGCCCGGTGCTGGAACGTTAAGGGGACCGGTTAGCTTGGATTCGTCCGGGCGAAGCTGAGAACTTAAGCGCCAGTAAACGGCGGTGGTAACTATAACCATCCTAAGGTAGCGAAATTCCTTGTCGGGTAAGTTCCGACCTGCACGAATGGCGTAACGACTTCTCGACTGTCTCAACCATAGGCCCGGTGAAATTGCATTACGAGTAAAGATGCTCGTTTCGCGCAGCAGGACGGAAAGACCCCGGGACCTTTACTATAGCTTGATATTGGTGTTCGGTTCGGCTTGTGTAGGATAGGTGGGAGACTTTGAAGCAGCAACGCCAGTTGTTGTGGAGTCGCCGTTGAAATACCACTCTGGTCGTGCTGGATGTCTAACCTGGGTCCGTGATCCGGATCAGGGACAGTGTCTGGTGGGTAGTTTAACTGGGGCGGTTGCCTCCTAAAGGGTAACGGAGGCGCCCAAAGGTTCCCTCAGCCTGGTTGGCAATCAGGTGTTGAGTGTAAGTGCACAAGGGAGCTTGACTGTGAGACTGACGGGTCGAGCAGGTACGAAAGTAGGGACTAGTGATCCGGCGGTGGCTTGTGGAAGCGCCGTCGCTCAACGGATAAAAGGTACCCCGGGGATAACAGGCTGATCTTCCCCAAGAGTCCATATCGACGGGATGGTTTGGCACCTCGATGTCGGCTCGTCGCATCCTGGGGCTGGAGTAGGTCCCAAGGGTTGGGCTGTTCGCCCATTAAAGCGGTACGCGAGCTGGGTTTAGAACGTCGTGAGACAGTTCGGTCCCTATCCGCTGTGCGCGTAGGAGTGTTGAGAAGGGCTGTCCCTAGTACGAGAGGACCGGGACGGACGAACCTCTGGTGTGCCAGTTGTTCTGCCAAGGGCATGGCTGGTTGGCTACGTTCGGGAGGGATAACCGCTGAAAGCATCTAAGCGGGAAGCCTGCTTCGAGATGAGCACTCCCACCTCCTTGAGAGGGTAAGGCTCCCAGTAGACGACTGGGTTGATAGGCCGGATATGGAAGCCCTGTGAGGGGTGGAGTTGACCGGTACTAATAGGCCGAGGGCTTGTCCTCAGTTGCTCGCGTCCACTGTGTTGTTCTGAAACAACGACCCGCCCGAACTTGTTCGGGTGTGCGGTTGACAGTTTCATAGTGTTTCGGTGGTCATAGCGTGAGGGAAACGCCCGGTTACATTCCGAACCCGGAAGCTAAGCCTCACAGCGCCGATGGTACTGCAGGGGGGACCCTGTGGGAGAGTAGGACGC
>NZ_JBITTM010000105.1:0-5721 GCF_044541955.1 Kitasatospora sp. NPDC085464 | reverse complement strand
TGTCAGCTGTTATCTGTTACCTGCTACCCGTCACGCGGTTCCCGTGACCCGGTGCTCGTCACCTGCGACCCGCTCGCCGCCGGCCGCGCTCCGTCACTCCGGCCACGCTCCGCCCTCCACTTCCCCGTCCGCTCACCCCTCCGCGCGATCACGCAGTCGCGGCAGCGGTACGGCGAGCAGCGCCGCCAGCAGGGCGATCCGGGGGGCGATCTGGTCCAGCCGGATGTGCTCGTGCCGGGCGTGGGCCCCGGCACCCACCGCGCCGAAGCCGTCCAGGGTCGGCAGCCCGCGCGATCCCGGCAGGTTGGTGTCGCCGGCCCCGCCCGCCGGAGCGCCGTCCAACTGCTGCCCGAGCACCGCGGCGAGCGAACGCACGTGCCGCAGCAGCGGGTTGCCGGTCCGCTCGGGCCACGCCGGACGGCTGGACAGCACCTCCGTCCGGACCCGGGCACCCGGGCGCAGCGCGGTGAGCCGGGCGAGGTGGTCGAGCGTGCGGCGCTGCGCCTCGGCGGTGGAGAACCGCAGGCCCAGTTCGGCCTCGGCCCGGCCCGCGACCACGTTGGCACGCGAACCACCACTGATCCGACCGGCGTTGAGCTCCGTACCGGGCTGGCCCGCGAGGCCGCGGACGAGCACGAGCTGGTCGACCAGCTCGTCGACCGCCGACACCCCGTCGTGGGCGTCGTTGCCCGCGTGCGCCTCGCGACCGGTCACGGTGAGCCGGACCCTGGTGCTGCCGCGCCGCGCGGTCTTCAACCGACCGTCCGGGTGCGGCGGTTCCAGGCCCAGCACCGCTGCGGCTCCCCGCAGTTGGCGTTCGACCAGGCGGCGCCCGTCAGGGCTGCCGACCTCCTCGTCGGAGACCACCACCAGGCGCACGGTCCGGTGCGGCCGCTCGCCCAGGTCCGCGAGCAGCGCCAACGCGCCCTCCAGGATGGCGAGTCCGCCCTTCATGTCGACCACGCCGGGGCCGGTGAGCCGACCGTCCTGCTCGGCGACGGGCCAGTCCGCCAGCGTGCCGACCGGCCAGACGGTGTCGTGGTGGCCGACGATCAGCAGGTGCGGCAGGGACTCGTCCCGACCCTCCCACTCCAGGACGAGGTGGTCACCGGCCGGACCGGGTTCGCGGCGGGCGGTCGCACCGGTGGCGCGGAAGCCGGCGGCCAACTCCTCGGCGAGGGCGTCGAGTCGGGGTGCGTCCCCGCTGGGTGACTCGATCCGGGCCAGGTCCGCGCAACGACGTCGGACGGCGCCGGCGAGCGTACGGGCGCGGGTGCTGAGCGCCTGCGGCAGACCGGGCAGCGCCGCCGTGACCGGGACGCTGGTCGCGGGGGTCGCGGGGGCAGCGGGGACGGCGGGGGCTGCAGCGGCCGGGTTCGCAGTGGCAGCAGTGGCCGGGTTCGCAGCGGCCGATGCCGGGGGTGCGACGGCTGTGACGGTCACGGCGGTGGCACTGGCTGCCGCCACAACTGTGGCTGTGGCGGCAGCGGCGAGGGCTTCGCCGTCGGCAGCGGCCGGAACGGGGAGCTGGTTGCTGTCGGGTTCCGCGGCGGCCTCCGGTGCGGCGGGCGGCCCGACGATCTGGGGACTCAACGCTCGCCTCCGCGGCCGCCGCCGGTATTCAGCGGTCGGGCCGGCCGACCGCCCCCGCCCGGGTACCCGGCCCGGCCGGAACGCACCGTTCTGCCCGTATGGCCGGCGGCCCGCCGGAACGGCCCGTCTGGCCCAAGTGCGGTGGAACGGCTGGGCGGCGTGCTTGGCATTGCGTCCTCCTCGCTCGATCCGGTGGCCCCGGTCCGCCCGGAGCCCCGTGGACGGCGGCCTCCTCACGGCGGCACGGTGGCCGGGCCGTCGCAGGGAAGCCGAGATGTGAGCCTAGAAGAACCGTTCGGTTTCCTGCGAGGTGGCCCTGCTCCCAGCGTGCCGGTTCCGGGCCCAGCCCCGGACACCCGTCGGGGAACGGCGGCGGGCGCACGGCGCGCGGGCCTGGATCGGCGCGCGGGCGCGGTCGCCGGATCGCGCCCATCTCCACCATGGACCCGCCGCCCGAGTTCGGCAGCGCAAACCGCCAAGGCACGGCATTTCCACGCCGGATGGGTGACAGCGGCTCAGCATGCGGTACGAACCGGGAGCACGCGACGGCTCAGGGAAGCCCGCCCGGCCTCCCGGCCCGACTCCACGGGAACGTCCGGGGAACACCCGCGTGAACACCGGCCGATGCGGTGCCCCGACGAGCCCCGCCGTGCGCCGCCACCGAGTGCCACGAACACCGCGAACACCCATGAGCGCCATGAATGCCATGAACGACGCGAACACCCATGAGCACCACGAAAGCCGTGAACGTCATGAAAGCCATGAACACCATGCATGGTCGTGAATGCCACGAACGCCACCGGGCACCGCACCGCCGCCGTGTCCAACGGCTCCGGACCGCGCGGCCGCCGCCCTCAGGCGCCGTCCCCGACCAGCCCGGCATCGCGTGCCAGCAGCGCGGCCTGGACCCGGTTGCCGACGCCGAGCCCGGTCAGGATCCGGCTGACGTGCGCCTTGACGGTGCTCTCGCGCATCCCCAGGACGCCCGCGATCTCGGCGTTGGAGAGCCCGTCGGCGAGTTCGCGCAGCACGTCGGTCTCGCGCGGGGTGAGGCCGGCGACCCGGCTGCGGGCGGCGACCGACCGGGGAGCGCCGACTCGGTGGTAGCGGTCGATCAGGCGTCGCGCGGCCCTCGGGTGCAGCATCCCCTGGCCGCCGGCCACGACGTGCACGGCCCGGGCGATCTCGGCGGGCGGAGTGTCCTTGAGCAGGAAGCCGTCGGCCCCGGCGGCGAGCGCTTGGTACACGTACTCGTCCAGGTCGAAGGTGGTGAGTGCGATGACCCGGGGGGCGTCGGGCAGTTCGCGCAGGCGACGGGTGGCGGCGATGCCGTCGAGCCGGGGCATCCGGATGTCCATCAACGCCACGTCGATCCGCCGGCTCCCGGCGAGTTCGACGGCCTGGAGTCCGTCGGCGGCCTCGGCGACCACGGTGAGCGCCGGGTCCTGGGCGAGCAGGTCGACCAGGCCGAGGCGGACCAGGGCGTCGTCGTCGACCACCATCGTTCGGATCATGCGGTCCCCTTCGGCTGCTGCGTCGGTTGCCGGAGCTGTTCGGACTGCGCTCGCTGCTCGAACCGCTTCGGCAACCACGGCCGGTTCGGTCGGTCCGACCGGTTCGGTTGGCCCGGCTGGTCCGGCGGGTTCGGCGGGTTCGGGTCCGGGAGCGAACCGTCGATACGGGCGGGGGCCGGTTCGGGAGCCGCGTCGGGCGCCGGTTCGGGCACCGTCTGCGGCAGGCCGCCCGACGTGGGTGACCGGGCGGGCAGGCGGGCGCAGAGCCGGAAGCCGCCCTCCCCGTCCGGGCCCGCGTCGAGCTGACCGCCGAGCGCGGCGACCCGCTCGCCCAGCCCCACCAGGCCGTACCCGCCGCCGCTCCCCGGACCGTCCGGTGGCACCCCGCCGGGGCCGTTGCGGACCTCGACGACGGTGGCCGGTTCCCCGTAGCCGACCCGGACGGTGACCGACGCGGCGGGCGCGTGCTTGCGGGCGTTGGTGAGGGCCTCCTGGACCAGCCGGTGCACGGCCAGCCGGTGGGTGGTCGGGACGGACTCCGGGTCTCCGGCCAGGGCCAGTTCGACCTGCTGCCCGGCCTGGGTCGCCTCGCCGACGAGCTCGGTGAGGTCCCGCAGGGCCGGCCCCGGGACGGGCGCGGCCGGGCTCGGCGGCGCGGGCCCGTCCCCGGCGGCGGGCCGGGCCGGAGGGTCGGCGCGCAGCGCTCCCAGGACGTCGCGCAGGTCGTCGAGCGAGCGGGCGGCGGTGGTGCGCAGCAGTTCGAGCCGGTCGGCGAGCCGGTCCGGGTCGGCCGCGACGGTCCCGGCCCTGGACTGGTCGCGCAGCACTCCGGCGTGCAGCACCAGCAAGCTGAGACGGTGGGCCAGCACGTCGTGCATCTCCCGGGCGATCCGGGCGCGTTCGGCGGCCCGGGCCTGTCCGGCGCGCAGCTCGCGCTCGCGGCGCAACGCGTCGACCTGCTCGTGCAGGGTACGGATCAGCACCCGCCTGCCGTGCAGCCACAGGCCGACCGCCAAGGTGGCTGCCTGGAAAAGGAGTTGGGAGCCGAACGCACCGGCCCAGCCGGCCGGCGAGTCCGCGTCGGACGCGCTGGCCACGGCGATGACCACGCCCCCGACCGACGCCGGCCCCGTCCGGCCGAGGTAGGCGAGGTGGAAGACGCTGAACATGCCGGGGAAGGCCCGGTCGAACAGCCCTGCGGTGAGCACCGGCAGGACGGCGGAGGCGACCGGGTGGCGACGGGCGAAGAGGAGGGAGAGCGAGGCCAGCGAGGCCACGACCGTACGCGGTACGCGCAGCGGGCCGTCCGCGTCCAGCCACTGGACCAGGGCCTCCTCGACGGTCAGGGCGAGCAGGCCGAGCAGCAGCGACGTCTCGATCCAGGGCCGTTGGTCCGGGCCGTACCAGCCGAGCGGACTCCTGCGCATCGGGCTTCCCCTTTCTCGTTCCGACGTCCTGCCGGCCGTCCGCCGCTCGGACCTGAGCACGGTCTCGGGTGTGCGCCACGGCCTCTGGCGTGACCACCGGCTCGGGCGTGACCACCGGCTCGGGCGTGAATCCGGGCTCGATGCTAGGCGCGCCCGGCTCCGGGTTGCCTCTGTCTTCCGGCCAACCGCACCCTCGACTTTCGTCGGGGGCGCGCGTCGCCGACCGGCCGATCCGCCGTACTCCCGCCCTTCCTACCGTCGAAGACATGACGAACGACCAGCTCCGGCTTCACCCCGACTCGTCGCCCTCAAACCACGGTTGGCCCTCCGGCGGGGACGGCCTGCTGTTCCTCTCCGAGGCCCTGCGCACGTTCCACGACACCGGCGCGCTGGCCCCGAGCGGCCCGGAACTGGTGAACGCGCTGGTGGTGCCGGTCACCAGCCGCCCGAACCACCCGATCTCGGTGCTCGAAGTGGGCGCCGGCACGGGTGTGGTGACCCGCCGTCTGGTCCGAGCGCTGCGCCCGGGCGACCGGCTGCACGTCGTCGAGGCGAACCCGCGGTTCGCCGGCCGGCTTCGGGACGACCCGGTGCTGGCCGCCCGCCACCCGGGGATCGGGCTGCGGCTCTCGGCCTGCCGGGTCGAGGAGCTGGCGCACCGCCGCCCCTCGGCATCGACATCGGCATCGACATCGGCATCGACATCGACGGGGACGGGGACGGGGACGGAGGTGGGGGCGGGCCCGGCGGATCCGGAGGAGCGGTACGACGCGATCGTGTCCGGGCTGCCGTTCACCAACTTCCGCCCCGCGCAGGTCCGCGAGATCCTCGACCTCTACCTGCGCCTGCTGACGCCCGGCGGTGAGTTGACGTACTTCGGGTACCTCGGCACCACGACGGCGCGCACCCTCGCCTCGGGCCCCCGCCGGGGCGCCCGCCACCGGGCGGTGGTGCGGCTGCTGCGGCAGTTCGAGGCGGCGTACGGGCTGGGCGAGCGCACGGTGTGGCGCAATCTGCCGCCCGCCCGCGCCCACCTCCTCCGATCCCCGGACCGACGGGCGGGGCAGCCCCGGCCGCTCGATGATGGGCCGGGCACAGGACCGGAGCCGGTCCCGGCTCCGGCCAGGCCGTACGGCGACCGATCCGGGGCGTGCGACAAGCCCTAACAGATGACAATCGACAGATTT
>NZ_JBITTM010000104.1:0-6520 GCF_044541955.1 Kitasatospora sp. NPDC085464 | reverse complement strand
GGGAGCCGGGTCCCGGGTACACGCCCACACATCCCGACCGGTCGGGAGCGAGAAGCGGGCCGAGGAGATCGCCGCCCGCACCGTGAACAAGGAACGGGGAAGGCGCGTTCCGTGTTGTGCGCATTCGTTGCCCTCGTCCACCGGCAGCAGGGCAACGAGCCGGAGGTCCGCCTGCGGGCCGCCGGGACTGCACGGAGGAGTCCGACGCCGCGGGATCGCGGGGATCTCCCATCCCGAGCCGCCCGAAGTCCGTAGGGCGTGGGGCTCCTGGCCCGCGAACACGAGGAGGCCGATCATGAAGAGCCTCAACCGCCGCTACGCGGTCACCCTGCCCGGGCCGGTCGGCGGACACGCCCCACCCGCCGTCGTGGTGGTGCACGCCACCGACCGCGTCGGGCCCGGCGGTGGCCTGGTCTGGAGGAGCACGGCCGGTGATCTGACCGTCGAGATCGCGGACGGCGTGGCGACGGTCCTGTCGGCGCCCCCCGGCACCGGGCAGCACCCGCGTCTGGAGGCGGTGCCGCTTCCATGAGTGCCGGTTGATCGGCGGGTCACTGTCCCGCGAGATCGGCGGGTCAACTCTTCTCGCGAGCGGGCCGGCCGGCCGCTTGTTTCCCCAGGCCGGGCCCTGGACCGGGGCCGGGCCTGCGGACGGGTGGCCGTCACCTCGGCTGGCGAGCCGACCGGCCCCTGCGCAGGAACGCGCCGCCGAGTGCGAGGGCGATGAGGAAGATGACGATGCCGATGAGGAGGAGGTAGAGCAGGCCATGCGCGGCCACGCCGATGATCCCGAGGATGATCGCGACCAGAATGAGGAAGAGGATCCAGGCCATGGCGGCCCTCCTTTGTTCTCGTTCTTTGCTCTCGTTCGCCGACGGCCTGTGCGGTGTCCGCGAGGGTTACGGCGGTGCCGCTGGCCGGCGGCTCGGACCGACACCGGGTTCCGTACCTCGCGTGTGGTCGCCTGCCCCGGCGGCGAAACCAGCACAACCGCCCCGGCTCACTCGCATTCCTCCTCCCGCCACGACAGCGGACGCCGGGGACGCCGGGGACGCCCGGAACGCCGATGAGCCGGGCCCGGAGGCGCAGGCCGGCGCCCATCGGGCGGCATGCGGGGGTGTCTCTGCCGCTCGGCTTCATGAACGGCGCACTCGCCCAGCCGGGCAGCCCCCGCCACCGGTGTTCCCGTGGCAACCGTTCACCGCGGTGACCGGCGAGGGGTCACCGCCCGTGAGGCCCACCCGATGCCGCTCAGCCGGATGCCGGGGACACAGCTCCCAGCCCGAAGTACTCGATGGCCCGCACGGCGACCTCATCGGGTTCCAGATGGGTGTTGTCGATCAGCAGGTGTGCCTCGGGCGTGTGGGCGAAGTCGTCGACGGAGTTGAGGCGGTACCGGGCGTCCATGCCGGTCAGGTTGGCGTTGGACCACTGCAGGTCGCGCTTGGAGGCCTTCTCCGCGAGGCGGGACTCGCCGGCGTTGCGCTGGAGCCGTACGTCCTGGTCGGCGGACAGCTCCAGGAACAGCACGCGTGAGCCCCGGTCGCGGAAGGGGGCCGCGTAGCGTTCGACGAGTGCGGCGTCGGCGGGGTCGTCGAAGTCCCAGACGAGGGTGAACACCAGGCCGGGCAGGTCGCTGGCGGCGGCCTCGGCGAAGATCTGTTCGCGGAAGCCGTGGTTGAGCCGCTGGAACTGCGGCGACTCGTAAGGGAACAGCCGCAGCAGCGGTTCGATGGTCAGGTGGTTGTGGAAGAGTTTGAACCCCGTGCGTTCGGCTATCGCGCCGCCTACGGTCATCTTCCCGACCGCGGCCGGGCCGATGACGAAGAGCAGGGTCGGGGCAGTGCTGTCGGACATCGCGCCAGGATAGGGCCCGTCGCGATCTTCGTCGATCCGCCGCCCGGCCGGACCTACGTCCCCACGGCGACACCGGCAATTCCCACCACCCTGCGGCTGTCCCCGCCCGCCCGCACGCCGGCACCGACACGGCTGCCCCGCCCTGGCGACCCCGGCCGACGGCCTCGCGCGGGGTCAGGGAACGGGCAGCGCGGCCCACACGGTCTTGCCTCCCGAAGCCGGGGCGGTACCCCAGTCCGTCGTGAGCCTGTCCACGACGTGCAAGCCGTGGCCGCCCGGCTGCGCCGGCCGCCAAGGGCGTACCACCGGCGGGGCGGCGGCGGTGTCGGTCACCGCGACGATCAGCACGCCGTCGTGGACGTCGACGTCCAGGCGGGTGGGACCGGGGGTGTGCCGGCAGGCGTTGGTGAGCAGTTCGCAGGCCACCAGGAGCACGTCGTCCCGTCTGCGCTCCGCGGTGGCCCCGCCGGTCGGGGGGATGGCGCCCAGCACTCCCCGCAGGTGGGTCATGGCCGGTTCCAGCGCGCTGCCGGAGTCGCAGTCGAGCGGGAAGCACCAGTGTTCCGTCATGCCGTCCACGGCCTTCACCTCCCGCAGCTGAACAGGCACCCGGACCGGGCGGAGCAGCGGCGGCCGGTGCCGGACACCGGGCGTGTTTCCGCGATCACCCCGTCCTAATCGCGGCCTGTCTTCGTTCCTCGGGCCTCCGCGGGCGAGTGCTTCGCTCCCGCGGGGGCGGGCAGACGCAGGACGCGCCGACCGTGGGAGCACGATCCGGCGCCGGAAAGGGGCCGATCATGGAAACGGGCCTGAGCACCAGACGCCGCCCGGCGCCCCCGGGCACGCGCGTCCTCGCCCTGACCGGTCACGCCGACCTGGACACCGCCCCGGCCCTCGCCCGGGCCCTTCCGTGACGCGCTCACCGCGACGCCCGTCCCCGCCACCCTCGTCGTCGACTGCCGCGACCTGATCTTCTGCTCCTCCTCCGGCCTCAACGAACTCCTCAAAGCCCGCCGGGCCGCCTGCGCCGCCGGCATCGCCTTCCGTCTCGCCGCCCCCGGCCCCCAGGTCATCCGCCTGCTGCGGGTCACCGAAACGGACACCGTCTTCGACGTCATCCCGACCGCACCCACCCCGGCCGTTCCCGACCTGGACCCCCTGTTCTGACCCCACGGACGGGACCACCGGCCGACGCTGCGCCGGCTCTCCGCAGAACTCGTCAGAGCCCCCGGCCGTGAGGACGGCCGCCGGACGGACCGGGCGCGGCGGCCGGGCCCGCTGGTGGCCTGTTCCCGGTGCGTCAGGCACCGGGATGCCCGGGATGTTCCCCCCTCGGTGCTCTGCCGAAGCCCGCCGGGCGGCGCTTCGAGGGGTGGGTCGAGCCCGGCCTGCCGCGTGTCGTTGCAGGTCGGAGTGGTCCCGGCAGCAGGATTGGCGCTATGAACCCGGCGCGACGGCCCGGCCTCGCGGTGCAGCCGCGGTTTCGCAGCGGCCGAACCGGCCGACGTGATCAGCCCGACCCTGCGGGCCACGGGTTTGAGGATGCCGCAGGTGGCCAGGCGCCCGGTAGGGCGTCGCCGTATCGCCTCCGAAAGGCGCTCAGCAGGGCGGCGACACCCGTCGGGCCCGGCGCCGCCTGCGGACCACCGGCCCGGCACCGCCTGCGGACCACCGGCCCGGCACCGCCTGCGGACCGCCGACCCGGCGCCGACGCCGGCCGTGACCGTGTCGCGCGAGCGGGCCCGGCAGCGGGACCGGTGCAACGAAGGAGGACGTGATGGCCCGACCCATGTGGACCGGCGTGCTCACGTTCGGCCTGGTCACCGTGCCCGTGGCCCTGTACTCCGCCACCCGGTCCCACGACGTGCGTTTCCATCAGCTGCAGCGCGGCACGTCCGACCGGGTGCGCAACAAGCGGGTCAACGAGCGCACCGGCAAGGAGGTCGAGTTCGCGGACATCGTGAAGGGCTACGAGGTCACCGACGGCGAGTACGTGATCGTCGAACCCGACGAGCTGGAGCAGATCTCCCCCGGCCGCTCCCGCACCATCGACATCTCCGGCTTCGTCGACCTGGACGACGTCGACCCGATCTTCTTCGACCGCACCTACTACCTCGGCCCGCGCGGCATGGAGTACCAGAAGGTCTACGGGCTGCTGGTCGAGGCCCTGGAGCACGCCGGCAAGGCCGGGCTGGCGATGTTCGCGATGCGCGGCAAGGAGTACCTCACCGCGGTGCGCTCGGACCACGGCCTGCTGGAGCTGCACACGATGCACTTCGCCGACGAGGTCCGCGACCCGCACCGCGAGGTCGACAACCTCCCGGAGAAGACGAAGCTCACCGCGCAGGAGGTCAGGACCGCCGAGCAGCTGATCGGCATGCTCGCCATCGACTGGCAGCCCGACGAGTGGCACGACACCTACGAGGAACAGGTCAGGAAGCTCGTCGAGGACAAGCTCGCCGGCCGGGAGATCGCCGTCTCCAGCGGCCCCGCCCCCGAGGCCACCAACGTCATCGACCTCATGGACGCCCTGCGCCGCAGCCTCGACTCCGCCCGCAAGGACGAGCCCGCCGGGCAGCCGAAGAAGTCCACCGCCCGCACCCGTGCCTCCGGTGCGGCGGGCGCCCCCAAACGGACCGGCGGCAAGAAGAGCACCTCCGCCAAGACCACGGTCGCCAAGCCCACCGCCACCAAGACCACGGCGAAGCGCACCAGCCCGACCGGCAAGCGGCAGTTGTCCCAGCTCACCAAGGCCGAGCTCTACCAGCGGGCCACCGACCTCGACATCCCCCGCCGCTCCACGATGACCCGCGACCAGCTCCAGCACGCCCTCGAACAAGCCAGGCGCCCGAGCCGCACCGCCTCATAGACAGCACACCGCCACGGTCCGGGGCCCGGACCACCGCCGGCGGACCGGGCCCCGCGGCTCCCGGTTCCTCGCGGTTCCTCGGCTGCCGCGCCGGAGTGTGGGTGAGTGGGCAGAGCGGAGGATGCGCCGGTCGGTGCCGGTGTCGGTGTGAGGGACGCCGCGATCGGGGCAGGCGTGGGGCATGGTGAGAATCGGATACACGCTGATGACCGAGCAGCGCGGCCCCCGTGACCTCGTCGCGGACGCCGTGCGCGCCGAGCAGGCCGGGTTCGACTTCTCGGTGATCTCGGACCACTCCTTCCCTTGGCTGGAGGAGCAGGGTCACGCCCCGTACGCGTGGGCGGTGCTCGGCGCGGCCGCGCAGGCCACCTCCCGGATCCCGCTCATGACCTACGTGACCTGCCCGACGTTCCGCTACCACCCGGTGGTGGTGGCACAGAAGGCCGCCACCGTGCAGTTGCTCTCCGAGGGCCGCTTCCGGCTCGGTCTGGGCAGCGGCGAGAACCTCAACGAGCACGTGGTCGGCCGTGGGTGGCCCGCGGTACCGGTGCGGCAGGCGATGCTCGACGAGGCGGTGCAGATCATCCGGGCCCTGTTCGACGGCGGTTACGTCACCCGTCGGGGCCGGTACTTCGACATCGAGGGCGCGCGGCTGTGGGACCTCCCGGAGCAGGTGCCGCCGATCGGGCTCGCGGTCTCGGGGCCGGACTCCTGCGAACTGGCGGGGCGGCTGGCCGACTTGGTCATCGCGGTGGAGCCGGACCCGTCGTTGATCGCCGGCTTCGCGGAGCACGGCGGAGCGGGAAAGCCGGCCGTGGGCCAGCTGCCGGTGTGCTGGGACACCGACCGGGACGCCGCCGTGCGGCGGGCCCACGAGCAGTTCCGCTGGTTCGGCGGTGGCTGGAAGGTCAACGCCGAGCTGCCCGGGACGTCGGGTTTCGCCGCCGCGAGCCGGTTCGTCCGCCCCGACGACGTCGCCGGGGCCATTCCGTGCGGCGACCGGACCGAGGACTTCGTCGAGGCGGTACGGCCGTTCGTCGACGCCGGGTTCGGGGAGATCGCCCTCGTACAGGTCGGCGGCGACAGCCAGCCCGGGTTCCTCACCTGGGCCGAGGACAACCTCCTGCCGGCACTCCGTACGGCATTCTGAGCCCTCGTCGCCGACGGCGCGGACCACCGGTGCGGGGGTCCGCGGTGAGCCTGGCCGCCGACCCCGGTCCGTCGGATCGACCGGACAGCGCCGTCCGGGCCTCCGCCCGCAGCGGCCAGACCTGCCGTGCTCCCCGCGCCGGCGGGACGGCAGGACAGCGATCGGTAAGCGTGAACACTCGTCAGGCTGGGCCCATCGAGCGAATCCGCGGCGCGGTATGGCCCGTGATTCCACCAGTGAGCTGCCCCGACTTTCGTGGCGTCCGCGATCGTGTGATCAAGCGACTTGCGGGTGTTGCTCCGGGCTCGTCCAGTACGCCTGCTCGTACTCGTCGGGCGGCATGTAGCCGAGGGCGGAGTGGAGGCGCTCACCGTTGTACCACGCGACCCACTGGAAGACGGCCCGCTCGACCTCGTCGAAGTCCCGCCACGGCCCCTGATGTTCGATCAGTTCGGCCTTGAACGTGCCGTTCAGGGCCTCGGCCATCGCGTTGTCGTACGAGTCCGCGACCGATCCGACGGATGCCGACGCGCCGACCTCGACCAATCACTCCGTGTAGCGAATGGATACGTATTGCGACCCGCGGTCGCTGTGATGAATGAGGCCGGCGTCCTTCTTGATCTTCTGCCGCCACAGCGCCATCT
>NZ_JBITTM010000103.1:0-6958 GCF_044541955.1 Kitasatospora sp. NPDC085464 | reverse complement strand
TTGACGACGGCGGCGAGGGTGAGGCCCTGGACGACGAGGGTGAAGACGACGACGGCGGTGGTGAGCACCAGGACCAGGGGTCGTCCGGTGAGCTTGGTGCCGTCGTCGGCGAGCAGGGGGATGGACAGTGCGGCGGCGAGCGGCATGACGCCGCGGGTTCCGGCCCAGGTGACCACCCCGGCGACCCGCCAGGACAGCCCTCCGCGGCGTGGGCTGGGCTTGACGGCGCGGGTCAGCGGCATGGTGGAGAGGACGCGTACGGCGATCAGTACGGCGGCGAGCACGAGGGCCTGCAGGGGCCACCAGCCGGTTCCGGCGGGCAGGTCGCGGACCAGGGTGGGCAGTTCGAGGCCGACGATGGAGAAGACGACGCTCTCCAGCAGGAAGACCACCACCGCGTACACGGCGTGCAGCTGCAGCCGGATGTGCGCGTCGGTGAGCCGGTGGCCGGAGCGCCCGAGCAGCACGCCGGCGACCACCACCGAGGTGACGCCGGAGGTGTGCGCGGACTCCGCGAGCACGTACGCCGCGTACGGGGTGACCAGCGCGATGACCGTCTCCAGCACCGGGTCGGTGGTGCGGCGTCGCACCAGCCACACGAGGCCCGCGACGGCGGCGCCGACCACGCTGCCGCCCCCGCCGAGCAGCAGGAACTCCCCGGCCGCCCCCGGCAGGCTGACCGAGGCGCCGACGGCCACCGCGATGCCGACGGCGACCTTGAACAGGACGAGCGAGGTGGCGTCGTTGAACAGGCTCTCCGCCTGCACCAGCACCTGGAGCCGGCCCGGCAGGGCCAGGCGGCGGCCGAGCGCGGTGACGGCCACCGGGTCGGTGCTGGACAGGACGGCGCCGAGGACGAAGGCCATCGCGGGCGGCAGGCCGGCGACGGCGACGGCGGTGAAGCCGACGGCGGCGGCGGAGGCGAAGACCAGCCCGAAGGACAGGATGGTCACCGGCCGCCAGACCGTCCGCAGGTCGCGCAGCGACAGTTCCTCGGCGGAGGCGTACAGGAGCGGGGGCAGAACCACCATGCCGATGATCTGCGGCGGGACGTGCAGCGCGGGGACGCCGGGTATCAGGGCCACCCCGATGCCCGCGAGGACCAGCAGTGACGGCGCCGGCACCCGCAAGCGCCCGGCGAAAGTGGCCACGGCCGTGGCCAGGACCACCAGGACGAGAACGATCGCCACAACGTGCATCGGTGGAAAGGACCCCATCGCGAGAACCGGGGTCACCGCCGCCGACCGCCGCAGTCATCCCCCGCGCCGACCAGTCTTCCCGGCACACCTGTGGTCATCTTATCGGAGCATTAGCGGGGCGTGGCAGGGGCGGAAACCATTGGACGTCGGCGCGCACGGCATGGACAGGGCGTGACAATCACTGCTCACGCCGTGCCGACAGTCACTCCCGGCGCCCCACCGACGGCGGGCAGTGCACGACGGTGAGCCGAGGCGCGGCGACTGTGCCCGGTCACGCGAACTCGCGCAGGCGCGGCCGCACCCCCAGCACGGTCAGGGCGAGTGCCACCGCCAGGGCCACCGTACCGAGGCCCGCGGTGGTGGCGTCGAGGTCGTCGTCGCCGTCGGCGACCGCCCCCTCGAAGGCGCGCTGGTTGATCGCCTGGTTGTCCTCGAGCGCGGCGCTGAGCACGCCGAAGTCGGCATTGGACTGGCCCGGATTGAGGCCCGTATTGAAGGTGACGGCCTCCTTGAGCTTGCCCTGGGCGTTCAGCTCCCGAATCCTCCGGTCGTCCCGCTGGTACTGCTGGAATGCGGCCAGCACCCGCTCCGCCGCGTCCTGCTCCCCCGCGAAGGTGATGTTGCGCAGCTCGTCGCCGAGGTACCCGCCGAAGCCGACCTGGCCGTGGTCGGCCCGGTGCTTGTCCGCGAGCGCGGAGAGTCGGTCGTTGTACGTGGTGAGGGTCGCGCCGTCGATCCGGGCGAAGGACTGGGTCTTGTCGAGGAAGCTCTGTTCGTAGGCGGCCGCCCGGGCGGGGTCGGTCAGATATCGGCTCTCGTCCGCGTTGAGGTCGTACGCCACCGCGCGGGCCCTGCTGAGGGCGATCACCGAGTCGAAGGAGTTGCTCTTGGCGACCACCAGGTGGTGGTCCGCCCGGGAGGTCAGCGTCAGCGCGGTGACCAGGCCCGCGAGGGCGAGCAGACTCGTGACGGCCAGCGGAACGTTCACCAGCCGTCGGAAGCGCACGGCGAGCACCCGCTGCAGCAGCCCGAGCGCACCCAGCCCGACCAGACCGGTGAGCAGGATCCACCACCAGCCGCCGGCCAGGGCGTCACGCTGGTCCGCGTAGTTGTGCTCGACCACCGCCGCATTGGCCTTGGTCACGTCGTCGACGGCAGGCAGCAGACGCTGGCGCAGCAGGTCGGTGGCCTCCCGGTAGGCCGCGAGGGCGTCCGCCGACGGGCGGCCGGCCGGGGCGTGGGCCTGGTCCTCCAGCAGCTGGGCGCGGGCCACCAGGGCCTCGTAGCCGCCGAGTTCACCGATGACGGTCTGCACGGCCCGCTGCCCGGCCTGGTCGCCCGCCACCGCCTCCGCGACCCGCTGCAGGTCGGTGTCGGCCTGGGCGCGCCGCTGTTCGTAGGTGTCCAGGGTCTCCTTGCGCAGCACCGTGTAGTCCGGGTCGGCGCCGAACAGCAGCAGATTGGCAGCCTGGGCGTCCATGTCGTTGAGCGCGAAGTACAGGTCGGCCGAACGCACCACCTGCGGGGCGGCCTGGTGTCCGATGACGTCCGTGCCCTCCCGGGCCCCGTCCAGGACGGCGCCGGTCGCCGCTCCGGCGGCCAGCAGCGCCGCGAGGCAGAGGCCGGTGAGCCCGCGCACCAGGCGCGGGGTGTTCCACCAGTCCCGGCTGCGCCAGGAGCGGCCGAGCCAGGGGCGGGGGGAGCGCGACCCGGGAGGCGGTGCGGCTGTCTCCTGTCGCACCGTCTCCGACGCGAGCGTTGTCCCCATGACAGCCGTACCGCCCGACGTTCCCGTTGGCATCGCCGCGCGCCCCCTCCCCCTGTTTCTCACTGGCCGCCGAACCTGTCCCGGAGGAACCCGCCGGGGTCGGGGTTCGGCAAACGGTTCGCCGCCAGGCCCCACGCCCGGGCAGCGAACCGTTTCCTCGCAGCTCACACTAGGTGCGCCCGAACAGCCGTCCGACCGTCCTGACGAGTCCTTGATGCCGCCGGGGATCATCTTGACGAGGCATTGGCGCAAGATCCCTCCGGGTGGGCGACCGGAACGCGTTCACGGCTGGAACCGGTAGCCGATCCCGGGTTCCGTGATCAGATGGCGCGGACGGCCCGGGTTCGGTTCGAGCTTTCGCCGCATGCTGGAGAAGTAGACCCTCAGGTAGTTGCCGTTGCCCTCCGCGTCCGGGCCCCAGACCTCGGTCAGGATCTGCTTTCCGGGTACCAGTCGGCCCGGATTGGCCAACAGCAGGGCGAGGATCTTCCACTCGGTCGGGGTCAGTCGGACCGGGCCGGCCGGGCCGGTGACCGTACCCGCGCCGAGGTCGACCTCGCACGGTCCGATCCGTGTCGTGGGCTCGGGCGCCGACGGGACGCCGCCCAGCGGCCTGCGCAGAACGGCCCGCAGCCGGGCGAGGAGTTCGTCCACGTTGAAGGGCTTGGTCAGGTAGTCGTCCGCGCCCGCGTCGAACGCGCGGAGCTTGTCCTCGATGTCGGCCCGGCCGGTCAGTACGATGATCGGCACGGTCAGCGTGGAGCGGACGCCGTGGATCACGTCCACGCCGTCGAAGTCCGGCAGGCCGAGGTCCAGGACGATGGCGTCGGGTGGCGCTTGGCCCGCCGAGTCCAGGGCTTCCTGGCCGGTGGCCGCGGTGAGCACCGAGTAGTGCCGGGCCTGGAGGTTGATCCGCAGGGTGCGCAGCAGTGCCGGTTCGTCGTCGACGACGAGGATGTGGCTCACCGGTCCGCGCTCCTCTCCAGCAGGGCGATGCCGGGTTCCCCGGTCCGAGTCTCCGGTGCTGCCGGCAGGGTGAGGAGCATGGTGGTGCCGCCGCCGGGGGTGTCCTCGACCTCCAGGCCGCCGCCCATGGCCTCGACGAGGCCGCGGGAGAGGGCGAGGCCGAGGCCGACGCCGGTGGTGTTGTCGGTGTCGCCGAGGCGCTGGAAGGGCAGGAAGACCCGGTCGCGGTCCTCGGGGGCGATGCCGGGGCCGCGGTCGATCACCCGGATCTCGACCTGGTCGGCGTGGTGGCTGGCGGTGACCAGGACGGGCGCGCCGGGGGCGTTGTGGCGCAGCGCGTTGGTGATCACGTTGGCGAGCACGCGCTCCAGCAGGGGCGGGTCGGCGAGCACCGCCGGGGCGGTGTCCAGGTCCAGCGGCTGGACGGGCGCGTACGGGTCGGTCAGCGAGTCCACGGCACACATCAGGACGTCTTCCAGCAGGGTGGGCGCCATGTGGAGGGTGAGCGCGCCGGCCTGGAGGCGGCTCATGTCGAGCAGGTTGTCGACCAGGCGGGTGAGCTTGACGAGTGATTCGTCGGCGGTGGCGAGGAGTTCGGCCTGGTCCTCGGGCGAGAACTCGACGTCGGGGCTGCGCAGCGAGCCGACCGAGGCGCGGGCGGCGGCGAGCGGGGTGCGCAGGTCGTGGCTGACGGCGGCGAGCAGGGCGGTGCGCATCCGGTCGGCGGCCTTGATGGGCTCGACCTCGGCGGCGACCACGGCGAGCCGGTCGCGTTCCAGGGCGGCGGCGACGTGGGCGGCGAAGGCGGTGAGGACGCGCTGGTCGGCGGCGGGCAGCCGGCGGCCGGTGAGCACCAGGACGGCCCGCTCTCCGACGGCCACCTCGGTGGCCTCCTCCGGGCTTCCGGTCTCGACGTCTCCGTCCGTCTCGGCATCACTGCGCGCGATGGTCTCTCCCGTGAGGCTGTCGAGCAGGGCGACGGAGTCCATCCCGAAGGCCGTCCGGGACTTCTCCAGCAGGGCGGGCAGGGCGTCGGCGCCGCGCAGCACGCTGCCGGCCAGGGTGGAGAGGGTCTCGGCCTCGGCGGTGGCCCGGGCGGCCCGGCTGGTGAGCCGGCCGGCGTGGTCGACCACGGTGGAGACGGTCAGCGCGACGGTGGCGAAGACCACCAGGGCGACGATGTTGTTGGCCTCGTCGATGGTCAGGGTGTGGAGGGGCGGGATGAAGAAGTAGTTCAGCAGCACCGAGGCGATGACCGCGGCCAGCAAGGCGGACAGCGCACCCCCCAGCAACGCCACGGCTACGACACCGAGTTGGAAGATCAGCGCGTCCGTGGTCAGGTTGAGTGTGCTACGGAACGGCGACAGCGCGACGGTGAGCAGCAGGGGAACGATCAGGCCCGCCGCGTAGCCGGCGATGGTGCGGCGCCTGGAGTGGCGGCGGCCGAGCGCGGGCAGTCGGCCGCGGCCGGTGAACTCGTGGGTGACCATGTGGACGTCGATGTCCTCGGAGGCGTCCACGGTGGTCTGCCCGGTGCCGGGGCCGGTGAGGAAGCGGTTGATCCGGCCGCGGCGGCTGGTGCCGAGGACCAGCTGGGTGGCGTCGTGGGCGCGGGCGAAGGCGAGCAGCGCGGTGGGGATGTCGTCGCCGACGACCACGTGGTAGCTGCCGCCGAGGTCCTCGACCAGTTGCCGTTGCTGGGCGAGCGCGCCGGAGGAGGCGCCGGCCAGGCCGTCGCTGCGGGTGACGTGGACGGCCAGCAGGTCGCCGCCGGCGGTGCGGTCGGCGATCCGGGCGGCGCGGCGGATCAGGGTCTCGCCCTCGGGGCCGCCGGTGAGGGCGACCACGACGCGTTCGCGGGTCTCCCAGACCCGGTCGATGTTGTGGCTGGCCCGGTAGTCGCGCAGTCCCTCGTCGACCCGTCCGGCGACCCAGAGCAGGGCGAGTTCGCGCAGGGCGGTGAGGTTGCCGACCCGGAAGTAGTTCGAGAGCGCGGCGTCCACCTTCTCCGCCTTGTAGACGTTGCCGTGGGCCATCCGGCGGCGTAGCGCCTGCGGGGCCATGTCGACGAGTTCGATCTGGTCGGCCCGGCGGACCACCTCGTCCGGGACGGTCTCGCGCTGGGGGATGCCGGTGATCTTCTGGACGACGTCGTTCAGCGATTCCAGGTGCTGGATGTTGACGGTGGTGATGACGTCGATCCCGGCGGCGAGCAGTTCCTCGACGTCCTGCCAGCGCTTGGCGTGCCGGCCGCCGGGGATGTTGGTGTGCGCCAGTTCGTCGACCAGGACGACGGACGGGCGGCGGGCGAGCACCGCGTCGAGGTCCATCTCCTCGAACTCGGCGTCCCGGTAGGTCCGTCTGGTGCGCGGCATCACCTCAAGCCCGTCCACCAGCCCTTCGGTGAACCTCCGCCCGTGACACTCGATGAACCCGACCACCACCTCCGCGCCACGGTCCTGTCGGCGGTGGGCCTCGTCCAGCATCCGGTAGGTCTTGCCGACCCCGGGGGCCGAGCCGAGATAGACCCTCAGCCGGCCGCGGCGGTGCACGGTGCCGGGGGCGAGGTCGCGAGCCATGGGCGCTGCTCTTTCCTTGTGTGGCTGGCAGGTTGGTGGTGCGCAGACATGGGCGACCGACCCGGGCGCGGGGGCGTGCCCCCCGTACCCGGGTCGGTCTGGTCACTCGGCAGATCGATGGAGTGTCATCACTTCTGCTCGCTGAGCGCCTTGTTGAGCAGCACGACGTTCACGCCGTCCTGCCCGAGGAAGCCGGCCGAGCGGCCTTCGGTGTACTTGTCGACCAGCTGGTTCAGCTTGTCGGCCGGCAGGTTGCGGGCCTTGGCGACCCGGTTGACCTGCTCCTTGGCGTAGGCCACGGAGATGTGCGGGTCGAGGCCGGAGCCGGAGGCGGTCAGCGCGTCGGCGGGCACGCTCGCCGGGTCGACGCCGTCGAACGCGGCGACGGCGGCGCGGCGGTCGTTGACGGCCTTCAGCAGGTCGTCGCTGTTCGGGCCCTGGTTGGA
>NZ_JBITTM010000102.1:0-7699 GCF_044541955.1 Kitasatospora sp. NPDC085464 | reverse complement strand
TCACGGTGTAGGAACCCCGATCTTCTCAAACCGAAAGCGCACCTGTCGTCGTATCAGCCGCCATCCTCCCCCACTACCTGCGGATTCAGGTCTGACCGCACGGCCCCCTCGAACCCGACGGCGCCGCACACGCGCGAGCGCGCGCGGAACCCGGCGTCGGCCGGCTCCGCGCGCGCAGCGCGAGCAAGGGGCGGGTCAGGAGGAGACGGCGCCCTGGTGGGCCCGCACACTGGACACCAGCTGGTCACGGATCCGCGCCGGCACCTCGGGCGCGAAACGCGCCAGGTAGTGGTTCAGATGGGTCTCGTCACCCGTCAGGAACGGCAGGTCGAACACCAGCAGCTTGCGCACCGCCAGCAGCGGCACCGGCGCCCGCAACGGCCGGAACGTCCGGTTCCACAGACCCGGCTCCTCACACACCGGATGGAACTGCCCGATCATCAGGCCCTGCTCGACGAACTCGTCCTTCGCCTTGCGCTGAGCCTCGTCCAACGCCGTCGAATCGCCGCGGTCCAGCGCGGGCAGCACCAGCAGCACCGTCAGCAGCTCACGGTCCGACTCCTCCGTCAGCCCGGCCAGCAACTCGTCGTAACGAGCGCGCAGTTCACCCACCAGCGCCGGAAGATCCCCGTCCCCGTCACCGTCGGCGACCGCGATGTGGAACAGGCCCCGGCGCAGCGACGGCTGGGTGTACGGGCACACCGGGCCGCTGCGCCCCAGGTCGGGGTGGGCGGTGGTGAGGAAGCGACGGGCCCAGTCGAGGACCTCCACGGCCTCGGGGTGCGCGGCGGCGTGGCCGGCGTCGATGCGCTCGGCGCTGAACAGGCGCAGCGCGCTCTCGGCGGCGGGTGCGGGCGCGGTCATCGGGGCCCCCGCCACACCGGGGCCAGGCGGGGTCCGCCGCCGGGCAGGGCGATGGCCTCGCCGAAGCGGGTGAAGCCGTGGGTCTCGCACAGGCGGGCGCCGCCGGTGGAGCTGGTCTCGGCGTAGGCGGCCTGTCCGGCGGCGTCGACCTCCGCGAGGACGGCCTCCAGCATCGCCTCACCGGCGCGGGCGGAGCGGGCGCCCGGGTGCACGCCGATGAACGCGAAGTAGTAGTGCGGGCGGTGGCGCGGGTGGCGGCGCTCCTGCAGGCGGGTGATGGCGTCCAGACGGCGGGCGCACTCGCCGTGCCGTCCGGCGTCGATGGCCTCGGCCAGGGCGCGGGTGGCGGCGCCGTCGGCGTGCCCCGGCTCCTCCCACACCCCCGGCGGCAGGAACAGCAGCGCCCCCAGCAGGGTGCCGGCCTCGTCGGCGGCGACCACGACGCCCCGGTGGGCCAGGCACTGTTCGAGGTGGACACGGAAGAACGCGGGCATCACCCGGGCACGGTGCTCCGGGTCGGGGAAGGCCCACAGCATCAGCGCGTCGTCGGCGAAGGCCTCGGCGAGCAGGGCGGCCAGGGCGGGCGCCTCCTGCGGGCGGGCCCGGCGTACGGCGACGCCGCCAGCCGCGGCAGCCGCGGCGGCCGCGGTGGTATCGGCGGCCCCGGCGGCGGGCCGCGGGGCGGTGCCCGTGGCAGCGGGCAGGGTGGTGACGGTGGTCAACGGGCACTCTCCTCGGGCGAGGTGACGGACGAGGGGGCAGGGCGTGCAGGCGGTACGACAAGCGTGGGGGCAGACTGTGCGACGGGCGTGGGGGCAGACGAGGGGAAAGAGGAGGACGAGGGGGAGGGGGAGGGGGAGGGGGCGGGCGCGGCCACCGCTTCGGCGACCGCCTCGGCTGCCAGCTCCGCGACCCGCGCGTGCAGCCGCGGCAGCCACGCCTGCGCCTCCGGCTTGATCAGCACACTGCGCAGCACCCGCGCCCCGTCCGCGTCCGCCACCACCCCCCGGTGACGGCGCGCGAAGTCGGCCGCGTCCACCCGCAGCACGCTCAGGAACACCGGGTCCTGCTCATCGGCCATGCCCCGACGCAGCACCCGCCCGCTCGCGGCGTCCACCGCCGACAGCGCGGGCACCCCCGCCGGGGTCGGGAAGTACGTCACGATGTCCAGCTGCGGCCGCTGGAACAGCGTCAGCTCACCACTGGCCTCGATCAGATCGGCCCAGGCCAGCGCGGCCCGCCGCCCGGCCACCAGACCGGCACCCAGCCCCTGCACGCTCAACGGCAGCAACTGCAGCGTCAGCCACAGCGCCGCCGCCGAGGCACCCGCCCGCGAACACTCCAGGCTGATCTCACCCAGGTGCAGCTCGGCATCGGTGAAGTAGGTGTACGGCGAGTCATGGGCGAAGTGCCGGCCGATCGCCGGGTCCGCGAACAGCACCGCACCGCACCCGTACGGCTGCAGGCCGTGCTTGTGCGGGTCCACCGTCACCGAGTCGCACCCGGCGATCGCCCGCCACGGCGCCACGTCGATGCCCAGGTCCGCCGCCACCGCGTCGTCCGCGGCCAGCAGCGCGAAGAACCCGCCGTACGCGGCGTCCACGTGCACCCGCGCCCCGTACCGGCGCGCCAGCGCCAGCACCTCGTGCACCGGGTCCACCGCACCGGCCCCGGTGGTCCCGCACGTGACGACCACCGTGCCCACCCGCCCGGTGCGCAGCACCTCCTCCAGCGCCCCCGGATCCATCCGCCCCTCCGCGTCACACGCCACCGCATGACCCGCCACACCCAGCACGTGGCACATCCGGCTGTGCGTGTAGTGCGCCTGCGCGCTGTACGCCACCCCCTTGCCGGGATGGCTCTGCCGCGCCACGTACAGCGCCTCCAGATTGGCGATCGTCCCGCTGCTGGTCAGATGACCCACGTGCGCGGGCAGGCCGAACATCGCGGCCAGCTGCGCCACGCACTCGCGCTCCATGTCGTTGGTCGCCGGCCCGCCCTCGTAGGCGTGGTTGTTCGGGTTGAAACGCATCGCCGTCAGATAGCCCACCAGCGCCGCCGGGTGCGGCGGCTTGACCATCTGCCCGGCGTAACGCGGGTGGAAGAACGGGTAGTTGTGCTCCAGACGCTTGGCGAAGCGCTCGAACGCGGCGGCGAAGTCCGCCTCGTCCACCAGGTGCGAGGGGTGCGCGGTGAAAGCACCGAACCGCTCGCCCCACCGCTCGGCCACCTCGGCCGCCCTCGGCAGCCAGTACCGCAGGTCCACGCTTGGGCCCTTCCCTTCGAGTCCTCTGCGAGCCCACCGGGCCCGGGGCTGCCTCGTGCCGCGAGCCTTCCTCGACCGCACCCCGAGCCACCGTGAAGGCGCCGCGCAACGCGCCCGCAACACCCGCAGCTCACCGCCGCCCGACCCCCCACCGCCCCCACCCGCCCCCGCCCGCACCGCCCCCGCCCGCCCCCCGCCCGCCCGCACCGGCCCAAGCCGGACCCAAGCGGCACCCAAGGCGGCGCTGCTGCAATCACCCCCGGACAAGGCCGCCCCGCACCCGCAGGGCAGGCGGGGGAGCACGCGGGAGGAACACGCGATGGTGAGCAGACGCAGGATGATCGGCGCCGCCCTGGCGACCGGAGGAGGGGTCCTGCTCATGCGCACCACGCTGCGCCCGGCCGCCTCCGCCGACGCGGCCTCCGCCTCCTCCGTCCAGGACGCGGCCGCCCACACCCACCCGGCGGGCGACGCCCCCGACCCCGGGCCGGACGCCGGCCCCGGCCTGGTCGAGAAGTTCACCACCGCGCTGCCGGTGCCCCCGGTGCTCAGCCCGGTCTCCACCGACGGCGGCGCCGACACCTACTCCGTCACCATGCTCCGCTCCTACGCCCGCATCCTGCCCGGACACCGCACCGAGGTCCTCACCTACAACGGCGCCTTCCCCGGCCCCGTCATCCGCGCCCGCTCCGGGCGGCCGGTGATCGTGCGCCAGACCAACCTGCTGAACGACGCCGTCTCCGTCCACCTGCACGGCTCCCGGGTGCCCGTCGCCAGCGACGGCGGCCCGATGAACCTGCTGGACTCCGGCGCCAGCCGCACCTACACCTACCCCAACGACCAGCCCCACGCGAGCCTGTGGTTCCACGACCACGCCCACCACATGGAGTCCGAGCACGTCTACCGGGGCCTGGCCGGCACCTACCTGCTCACCGACGAGACCGAACGCGCCCTGCCGCTGCCCACCGGCCGCTACGACCTGCCCATCGCCCTGCGCGACGCCCGCTTCGACGCCTCCGGCAACCTCGTCTACCGCATGGACGACCCCTTCAACCGCACCACCATCCTCGCCAACGGCCGCCCCTGGCCCAAGGCCGAGGTCGCCGCCCGCCGCTACCGGCTGCGCCTGCTCAACTCCTCCAACCTGCGCTTCTTCTCCCTGCGCCTGGCCGACGGCGGCCCGATCACCCAGATCGGCTCCGACGGCGGCCTGCTGGAACGCCCCCACACCACCGACACGATCGACCTGTCGCCCGGCGAGCGCGCCGACGTCGTCATCGACTTCTCCCGCTACAAGGTCGGCTCCACCGTCGTCCTCACCAACTCCATGCCCCCCGGCCCCGCCGAACACGTCGGCCAGGTGATGCGCTTCGACATCGTGCGCTCCGCCGCCGACTCCAGCAGCGTGCCCGACACCCTGCGCACCCTGCCCGCGCCCGGCCCGGCGGTGCGCGAGCGCACCGTGGTGCTGAAGGTCGAGGAGGGCACCGGCGGCGCCGCGCCGCGCGGCACGATCGACGGCAAGGTGTACGACCCGGACCGCGTGGACGCGCAGATCGCCTTCGGCACCTCGGAGATCTGGACGGTCGTCAACGCCAACACCGACGTCCCGCACAACTTCCACCTGCACCTGGTGCAGTTCCGCGTGCTGGAGCGCAACGGCAAGGCACCCGGCCCCGAGGAGTCCGGCCTCAAGGACACCGTGCGCCTGCTGCCCGGCGAGAGCGTGCGCCTGCACGCCACCTTCGACTCCTACCGCGGCCGCTACCCGTACCACTGCCACCTGCTGGACCACTCGGCGATGGGCATGATGGCGCAGATGGAGATCGGCTGACACCCGGGGCCGGCCGCGCGCGAAGGACGCACGGCCGGCCCCTTGTCCGTCAGACCGGGTGGACGCCCTTGTCCGTCAGGCGGGGTGGATGCCCTGGCCCGGGGCCAGGATCCCCGCCGGGTCGAACCGGCGCTTGGCCCGCACCACCCGCTCCCACAGCCCCCCGTAGTGACGCCGCCAGTCCGCCCCCGTCATCCCCGGCACCGCCCCGATCAGGTACCGCTTGCCGCCCAGCTCCACCGCCCGGTCGTACAGACGCCGGTTGCGCTCCAGCATCGCCGCCGTGTCCGCCCCCGGCCCCGGGAACGCCAGCAGGTCGAAGTGCCAGCCCACCGCACCCTGCGGCAGCACCGCCAGCGGCGCCTTCACCCGCTCGCGCAGGTACGGGTAGAACAGCAGCAGCCCCGCCCCCAGATCCGCCGGCCCCAGCAGCGCGGCCGCCTCCGCCATGAACACCCCCGCCGTCGAAGCCGGCAGGAACACGCTCAGCCACGGCTTCGGCAGCCCCCAGAACCCCGCCGCCCGCAGGTACCCCGCGAACGCGTCCACCCGGAACGCGTACTCGCGCCAGCTCTGCTCCACCACCGACACCCCGCCCGCCGCCGGCCGCAGCCCGGCGAGGAGAGCCTCGCGCTCTACTGCGTGCCCCGCGTCCGCGAACGCCACCAGCTCCGCCTTGTACCGCCACCGCGACCCGTCCGCGCTGCGCTCCACGTCGCCGACCTGCAGGTCGAAGCGGCCCTCGGCCATCACCTTCTCCTGGTCGGCCAGGTAGGCGTCCAGGTCGTCGTAGTACAGCGAGAAGACGTGGGCGCGCTCGCGCACCGGCACCAGCGCCAGCGTCGCCCGCACGATGATCCCTACCTGCCCGCCGCCGGCCAGCACCGCCTCGAACAGCTCCCGGTTGCGCCCGGGCGAGGCCGTCAGCAGCTCGCCGGTGCCGGTCACCACCTCCAGCTCCAGCACCCGGTCCGCCTGCAGGCCGTAGCGCTGCACACCGCCGCCGATCCCGCCCACGCTCAGCGTGCCGCCCACCGACAGGTGCAGGTAGTCCGTCAGGCACGGCGGCACCCAGCCCTGCGCCAGCCCCGCCTCGACGACCTGCGCCCACGTCGCCCCGGCCTCCACCACCGCGCGCCCCGGGCGCACCGACACCACCGTCGACAGGCCGCGCGCGTCGATCGCGATCCCGCCGCGCGCATTGGCCTGCCCGTAGCTGGAGTGCGACTCCAGCCCCGCCTCGCCGACCTGCGCCGCGTCCCCGCTCTGCCCGTTGACGGCCACCGGGATGCGGTGCCTGCTCGCGAACGCCACCACCTGCTGCACGTCGCGCACCGAGCCGGGCCGCAGCACCGCCCGCGGCGCCTGCGCGACCAGGTGCCCGAAGTCGGAGGAGAACCGCTCCAGGCCCGCGCCCTGCAGCGTCACCGACCCGTCCAGCGCGGGCAGTTCGGCGACGTCCGCCCCGGGCTCGGCGGCCCACGCCCGGGCGGAGGTGTCCCAGCCGACGACGACGGCACCGGCCGCGGCGGCCGCCCCGGCCAAGAGGGAACGGCGGGACAGTCCCGACCTGCTCATACTTTTCTCCGATCAATCGTCAAATAGGGATCGTTGTACCGCAACCATCCCGCGACCGCCTACTGTCCCGCACGCCCCACCTGCTGCTCCGTCAGCCGAAGATCCGCCACCGCGTACTCCCACATCCGCCGCTGGTACGCCGGCGCGTCGGCCGGGATGCGGGCCGCCGCCGCCCGGGCCTCCGCCAGCAGCGCCTCCCGCGCCTGCGGCAGGCCCGCCACCCGCGGCCCCTCGGCCGCCTCCCGCAGCACCAGCGCCAGCCGGTAGGCGTACACGTGCGGCGTCACCGCGAACAGCGTCCGGTACACCCACAGCCCCTCCTCGCCGTGCAGCACCCGCTCGTTGTGGCTCAGCAGCCGCACCCGCGCCCTCAGCACCAGGTCCCCGTGCACGTTCGTCCCGCTCATGTCCTGCGTCCCCCTTCGTCGCTCTGCTCCGCACCACCGCCCCCCGGGCACGGCGCCGGCACGCACCGGGCTGCCCGCAACGGGGGCGCCGGCACGTCAGGCCGTGGAAGGGGGTGGGATGTTGCACGAGTCTGCGGCCCGCGCCCACCGCGCCGCAAGGGCGAACAAGGGTGTGCTGAGTCCTACCGGAACCTTGCCTGACCTGGCAGGATGGGGGTCGACAACCTCCCGGCGCCGGTCTTCGGGCCGGTCTCCGGGCCGGTCTCCGGGCCGGTCCTCGGGCCGGCGGAGCGGGGGAACGGAAAACCCTTTGCGGCCCGGTCCGGCGCTGCGGCACAGTGGGGGCGTACCGCGCCGGACGGCGCCGGACACCACCGCGCAGCGAAAGGGGGGTTCGCCATGACCGCCGTACCGGCCCGTGGCCGCGGTTATCACCGCCCCCCGTACGCCCGCCGCGCCGCCGCCCGCCCGTAGCCGGGCCCACCCGGTGGCCCGGGCGGCTGCCGTTCTCCTCCTTCCTCCTTCCGTGTCGTGCACGGGTGTCGACGCCCCCCGAGGGCGAGCTGGGCACCGGCGAGCCCACGGGCCTGTAAAGCCCCCGCTTCGGCTGTGGCGGTTCGAATCCGCCCTCGCCCACCGTTCCTACTGACTGTGCATGAGTTGCACGGCCGGACGCCCCGAACGGTCTTGGGTGTCCTGGTCTCCCGCGTTCGCTCCCACGGTCGGCGGCGCGCATCGTGTGCGCGGTCC
>NZ_JBITTM010000101.1:0-8185 GCF_044541955.1 Kitasatospora sp. NPDC085464 | reverse complement strand
GTCGTTGGGTGACGGGGTGCGGCGGGCGCTGGGTCGTGAGCCGCGGGACTTCGCGGACTACGCCCGGGAAGCCGCAGCCTCGGGCGTGTGGAACGCGTGACCGGCTGCAGGCCCGTGGTTGAACCGGCCTACCCGCCGGACTCGGTGGACCCGTCCCACCTGGAGAGCAACACCTGCCGTGCGTACGGCAGTTCAGTAGATCGTCGGTGCCGGGCGGCGCCGGCCGCCTGATCGTCCACCCCGGCTGCGGCCGGGAGCGGTGAGGAGGCCGGTGCGCCGGGTGCCGGGAGGGTCCCCGCGCAGGGCGGGGACCGGGGAGAACCGAAGGATCACCAATGAGCACACACCAGACTGCGACTCCTGCTTCCTACACCGCTTCACAGACCTTCACCGGCCTCGCCCCGGGCGGCGCGGGCGCGCCCGCCACGCGCAGCAAGGCCACCGGGCCGCTGCTGGTGGGTGCCACCGTCGCGATGGGTTTGATGGCGGGGCTGTTCTTCGCCTTCGACGTGTCGGTCATGCCGGGCCTGGCGGCGAGTGACGACCGCACGTACGTGACGGCGATGCAGCACATCAACAAGTCGATCGAGAACGGCATGTTCGGACTGGTCTTCGTCGGCGCCTTCGTCGCGACGGGTGTCGCGGCGTGGCTGCTGCACAAGGCGGGCCGGCGGCAGGCGGCGCTGTGGGCCGCGCTGGCGACGGCGCTGTACGTGGTGGCGCTGATGGTGACGATGGGCGTCAACATCCCGCTCAACAACCAGCTGGCGGCGGCGGGCGACCCGTCCCAGATCCAGGACTTCGCCTCGGTGCGGGCGCACTTCGCGGACAGCTGGGTGCCGGTCAACATGCTCCGCACCGCGCTGTGCACGGGCGGTCTGCTCGCGCTGACCCGATCCCTGGTGCTGCACGGGCGCTCCGGGCGCTGAACGAGGCCGCCCCGCAACGCGATCGACGCCCCCGACGGAGCCCGTCGGGGGCGCTCGACGTGCCGGTGGACCCGGAGCGCCCGGGCCGTATCCGCCCGCACCCCCCGGCATCCGCCCGCATTCGCCGGCTCGGAACCGCGCGTGCCCGGCCGTGACCGGTGGCGAACGTCGTGCGGAGTCCGTCCGGTTCGGCCCGTCGTGCGGCCGGCCGGACCTGGCCGGATCCGCCCGGTTCCGCCACCCGGCGGGTCGCGGTCGCCCTGCCGTCGGAGCAGACTGGCCGTCGGCACCGGAGTTCCGACCGCAGGGGGCAGGCATGTCCGTACGACTCGGCAGGCGCGGGAAGCTCGCGGCGATCCGGACGGCGGTCGGCGTGCTCGCCGTCGCCCTGGCGGCGGGTGCGGCGGTCGCGCTGCCTGCCGCACCGGCGGAAGCCGCGGCCGGCGGCACGGGCGGCGGAAAGGTCGTCTACCTCACCTTCGACGACGGGCCGAGCTCCGCCTACACGCCCAAGGTCCTTGCTGCGCTGGCCCGTTACGGGGTGCGCGCGACCTTCTTCGAGATCGGGCAGAACGTGGCCGCCCACCCCGCGCTGACCGCGGAGGTCGCCAGGCAGGGGCACAGCGTGCAGAACCACTCCTGGTCGCACCCGGACCTGCGCAGGCTCTCCGGCTCCGCGCTCGACTCTCAGGTGAGCGCCACGGACCGGGCGATCCGCGCCCGGACCGGCCGCACCCCGACCTGCCTGCGCCCGCCGTACGGCGCGGTCAACGCCACCGTGCGCTCGCACGCGGCGGCGCTCGGCAAGCAGGTCGTACTCTGGTCGGTCGACCCGGCGGACTGGTCCCGCCCGGGGACGGCGGCGATCCGCTCACGGGTGCTGAACAGCGTCCGCCCCGGGTCGGTGATCCTGCTGCACGACGGCGGTGGCGACCGCAGTCAGACGGTGGCCGCGCTGCCGGCCGTCATCTCCACGCTCAAGGCGCGCGGGTACGGCTTCGCCACCCTGTGCGGCTGAGGCCGCCCAGGGTGGCGTCGGGTGAAGTCCGAAGGCCCTCGGTGAAGCCCGAAGGCCGTCGGGTGGACCCGGAAGGCCGGCGGACCCCGGTCAGCTCTGCCCGTTGAGGACCAGCGCCCAGGCGAGGAAGCCGAGGGCGGCCGTCGAGAGCAGGGCCCGCACCACGTTGAAGCGCACCCAGCGCGCCTCGAAGCGGCCGCGCACGCCGGCCGGGTCGGCGATCCGCTGCGGCGTACCGGCGGCGGCCAGCTCGTCGTTCAGCGGGATGTTGACCGAGCGGGTGACCCCGATCATCGCGACGTACAGGACCAGCGCGGCGATGGTCGCCGGCAGCACGTCGTGGCCGTCCGAGGGCAGGTGCAGGGCGACCGCGGCCGCCGTCGTCAGGAGGGCGCCGACGAAGCCGAGGACGAACCAGCCGTTCAGGATCGCCACGTTGACGCGCTGCATGACCTCGATGAAGGTCCGGTCCTCGACCCGGGCGAGCGCGGGCATGACCGAGCACGCGTAGGCGTAGAACAGTCCGGCGGTCAGTCCACAGGTGACAGTGGCCGCCACCAGGACGAGTGTGCGTGCCGTTTCCATCGTCGTGAGCCCCTCACTTCTCGCTGTCGGTATCGCTGCGTCGCTGTCGCTGCGTGTCGCTCCCTACCCCCGTGGGCAGATCATCCGGCATTTGACGCCCGCGAGCCACCTCGATCACTCAAGAGTCCCTCAAATGACGAGCCGTCAAATGATGTCTTGCCGTCTACACTTGTCGGCATGGACACTCTGACGGGACTCCTCGACGGCCCCAAGGCCCGCGGCGCGTTCCTGCTGCGGTCGATCCTCACCCCGCCGTGGTCGCTGCGGATCGAGGACCGGGCCCCGCTCTCGGTCGTGACGATGGTCCGCGGCGCCGCGTGGATCCTGCCCGAGCGCGGCACCCCGCTGCTGCTGCACCCGGGTGACGTGGCGATCGTGCGCGGCCCGGAGCCGTACACCGTCGCGGACGACCCGGACACGCCGGTGGACGTGATCGTCGGCCCCGGCCAGGTCTGCACCAAGGGCGGGGTGGACGTCTCCGAGGTGATGTCGCTCGGCGTCCGGACCTGGGGGCAGGGCCGTGAAGGCGACATGGCCTCCTCGGTGGTCCTCTCCGGCACCTACCAGGCCGAGCACGAGATCGGCCAGCGCCTGCTCGGCTGCCTGCCCGCCCTGCTGGTGCGTCCCGCCGGCACCGGCGCCGACGACACCCTCGTGCACCTGCTGGCCGCCGAGATAGGACGCAACGAGCCCGGCCAGGAGCTCGTCCTGGACCGCATCCTCGACCTGCTGGTGGTCTCCGTCCTGCGGTCCTGGCTCGCCGCCCCCGACTCCGGTGCCCCCGCGTGGTACCGCGCCCAGCACGACCCGGTGGTCGGCCCGGTCCTGCGGATGATGCACGACGATCCGGCCACCGCCTGGACGGTCGCCGAACTCGCCCAGCGGGTCGGGGTCTCCCGGGCCGGCCTGGCGCGCCGCTTCACCGCCCTGGTCGGCGAACCCCCCATGGCCTACCTCGCGGGCTGGCGCCTGGCCGTCGCCGCCGACCTGCTGCGCGAGCCCGAGTGCACCGTCGCCTTCGCCGCCCGCAAGGTCGGCTACAGCAACGCCTTCGCCCTCTCGGCGGCGTTCAAGCGGGTGCGCGGCATCAGCCCGCAGGAGCACCGCCGCCTCGCCGCCACGGGCACCCCGCCGCAGCCGGTGGGCTTCTCGGGCCCGGCGGAGACGGTGATCCTGGCGGGCTGAGGCGGAGGCCGGGGCGGAGGCCGGGGCCTCCGTCCGATAGTGCTTTCCCGTTTGCCTAAATCGTTTAGGTAATCCCATACTGGCCGTAGTGCGTCGGCGTACCAGTGCGCCGACGCGTCGGCGCGCGCCGGTACGGGAGGAAACACATGGCACGGGCAGGACTGACCGTCGAACGCGTGGTCGTCGCGGGCGCCGAACTCGCCGACCAGGTCGGGTTCGAGCAGGTGACCGTCGCCGCCGTGGCGCGCGGCTTCGGCGTCCAGACCGCCAGCCTGTACTCGCACGTCAAGAGCTCCCACGACCTCAAGACCCGGATCGCCCTGTACGCCCTGGAGGAACTCGCCGACCTCGTCGCCGACGCCCTCGCCGGCCGGGCGGGCCGCGACGCGCTCGGCGCCTTCGCGGACGCCTACCGCGACTACGCGGCCCGCCACCCCGGCCGCTACGACGCCACCCGGCTGCGCCTGGACGCCGAGACGGCCGCCGCCAGCGCGGGCGTCCGGCACGCCCAGATGACCCGGGCGATCCTGCGCGGCTACGATCTCACCGAGCCCGAGCAGACCCACGCGGTCCGGATGCTCGGCAGCGTCTTCCACGGCTACATCAGCCTGGAGGCGGCCGGCGGCTTCAGCCACACCGCCGTCGACGCCCGGCAGTCCTGGGACTGGATCATCGACTCCCTCGACACCCTGCTGCGCCAGGGCGGCGCCCGCCCGACCGCCTGAACGGCCGACCGCCTGAACGCCCGACCCCCTGAACCGCCCGTGCGGCGCGCCTTGCTGCCCCCGCCGGTACACCGACCCGGAGAAGACGCGAGCGCCATGACCACGATCACCACCCCCGTCACCGAGGACCTGCTGCACGGCCACCTCGACGTCGAGCACACCCGCCGAGGCCTGCTGCCGCACCGGCTACCCGCCGGCGCCCGCCGACAGATACCCGACGACCAGCTCGCGATGGCCGAGGCCCAGCCCTCCGGCGTCCGCCTCGCCTTCCGCACCCGCGCCACCGCGGTCACGCTGCACGCCGTCCCCACCAAACGCGCCTACCCCGGCGTCCCCGACGTGCCCGACGGGGTCTACGACCTCCTCGTCGACGGCGTCCTCGCAGCTCAGGCCACCGTCCCCGGCGGCAACCTGCGCACCGTCGACCTGGCCACCGGCCGCTTCGAGTTCACCGAAGGGCCGCCCGGCAGCGCCCGGTTCACCGGCCTGCCCGCCCGGGACAAGACCGTCGAACTCTGGCTCCCGCACACCGAGACCACCGAACTGATCGCGCTCGAAACGGACGCACCCCTGCAGCCCGTCCCGGCCGGCCCGCGCAAGCGCTGGGTGCACCACGGCAGCTCGATCAGCCACGGCTCGAACGCCAACCACCCGACCGGCACCTGGCCCGCCCTGGTGGCCAACGGCGCCGGGCTCGACCTGGTCAACCTCGGCTTCGGCGGCGGCGCCCTGCTCGACCCCTTCACCGCCCGCGCCATCCGCGACACCCCCGCCGACCTGATCAGCCTGAAGCTCGGCATCAACCTCGTGAACAGCGACGCGATGCGGCTGCGCGCCCTCACCCCGGCCGTCCACGGCTTCCTGGACACCGTCCGCGAGGGCCACCCGACCACCCCGCTGCTCGTCGTCTCCCCGCTGCTCTGCCCGATCCACGAGGACACCCCCGGCCCGCTCGCCCCCGACTTCAGCAGCGGCACCCTCCGCTTCCGGGCCACCGGCGACCCGGCCGAACGCGCCGCCGGCCGCCTCACTCTCACCGTCATCCGTGAGCATCTGGCCCGCATCGTCGCCGAACGCCGCGCCGACGGCGACCTCGCCCTGCACCACCTCGACGGGCTCGCCCTCTACGGCGAGCCCGACTACGGCACCCACCCGCACCCCGACGGCCTCCACCCCTCCCCGGAGGCCCACCGCCTGATCGCCGAGCGCTTCACCCGGCTGGCCCTCACCCCGGGCGGCCCGCTGGCGCCCTGACCGCGACGAAGGCGCCGACCGTTCGTCACGGCCGGGGTACGACGGGGACTACCGAGGCGGCACCACTCCGTGCGTAATGACCCGGACGTAGCCCGTCCGGCGTTCGGGGATCAGGGGTTGTGAAGATTCTGTGCGCGCTGCACACTCGTTCCCGCTCGACCCGAACACCCCGATACAGGAGGTCAGATGACCAGCTCCGTGCTCCAGACCTCGACCAGGCGCCTGGGAGTCCTCGCGGCTCCGCTGCTCGCCCTCGCCACCCTCGGGCTCGCCGCCCCCGCCCACGCGGACGCTGCGCCGAGCGTCACCGTGCTCTGCGACTCCGGCAACAGCGTCTGGTCCTGCGACGCCTACGCCACCGGCGGCAGCGGGAACTACAGCTACTCGTGGAGTGCGGTCAGCAACGCGGGCTTCTTCTCCGGCCGCACCGCCCCGAGCGCCTACGGCCCGTGCCGGACGAACCTGGCGGCCACCCTGCAGGTGACCGTCACCGACAACGGAACCGGTGCCAGTGTCACCCAGCAGGGTCGGTTCTTCTGTTACGCCATCGCGCCGTGACGGCGGCCGGTCCCGGCGACCCGGATCGACCGCGTGAGGCCCCGCGCTGGTGCGCGGGGCCTCACGTCGTTCGGTCCCGATCCCGGCCGGATCCCCGCGGAGATCCCTCGCGTCGGACCCCCGCTGACGCTCCCCTCCGGCCGGCAGTCGCCCGGGGCGTGACCGTGCGGCCCCCCGGCCCCGCCGCGCACCCGGGCACCCGCACGCCCGCGCTCACGCCGTCGGCGGAAGGGCGAGCGCGGTCATCAGAATGCCCCGGTGCACGCCCCACTGACCCGTGCCGACGTCGTCGTGGTGGGGATGCCGGGCGGTGAACGTGCCGTCGGGGTGGACCGCGACGGTGATCGCGGCCAGCGCCGTCCACCGGCGGGTCAGCGGGTGGACGGCCTTGTAGACCGCCTCCTTGGCACTGAAGAACACGGCGTCCCAGGGGACCTCGCCCACCGGGAGCGCGGCGAGCCCCCGCCGCTCGTCCTGGCAGCTGACGAGGTCCAGGACCCCGTGCGGGAGCGGCCGGACGGGCTCGGCGTCGATGCCCAGCGAAACGTGCCGACCGGTACTCGTCACGGCGCAGGCGGTGTAGCCGCGGGTGTGGGTGATGCTGCCCGCGGCACCCGAGGGCCACTGCGGCGCACCCCCGGGCCCGGGCAACAGGGGCACCGGCGGATGGCCCAACTCGGCGAGGGCCCGGCGGGCCAGCGTCCGGGCGGTGGTGAACTGCTGCCGGCGGCGCGGGGACCGGTCCCGGATGTAGGCCGCCTCCGAAGGGTGGAGACGGCCCGCATCCAGGGTGCCGAACGCCTCGGCGCAGTGGACGTACGGCGGGAGCAGCGAGCCCAGGACGCCGGCGGGAGCGGTGGTGGTCACGGCGGTCAGCGGCCGGCCAGGACCAGCTGGTGGGTGTGGTGGGCGATGAACCGGGGCGTTTCGAGCGGCAGCATGTGCCCGGTCCCCGGCACCTCGTGCAGCGTTGCCTGCGGGAGCGCGGCGGCGAGCTCCTGACTGAAGCTCGGCTTCACGACCTTGTCCTCCGTACCCGTGATCACCACGGTGGGCGCCGTGATCCCGGCGAGCCCGGCCCGATGGTCCATCTCCTGCGTCGAGGCGAAGCAGGCGGCACGGGTCTGCGGCAGCGTACGGGCGAACAGCCGGCGGTTGGCCTCGCGGGCCTCCAGGGTCGCCCGCGGCCCGTGCGTCTGCCCGAGCAGTTTGCGCCCCAGCCACGGCGTCCGGAGCGCCCGGCTGAACAGCTGGGAACCCATCATCTTCACCTCGTTCGCCGGGGTCTCCTGCCCGTGCGAAGCCGTGGACACCAGCACCAGACCGGCGATCCGCCTGCCCGCATCGGCCGGCCGCGCCGCGGACAACTGCGCGGCCCAGGCGAGCGCCGCATAGCCGCCCCCCGAATGCCCGACCACCACGACCGGCCGCTCCGGCGTCGTCAGCGTCCCCACGACGGTGTCCAGATCCCGCGCGAGCCGCTCGATGCCGATCGCCTCCCGCCCGACCGTCGACGAGCCGTGCCCCCGCTGGTCGTACGTGGCCACGGTGTGCCCCGCCGCGGCCAACTGGCTCGCGGTGCTGTGCCAGACCGTCCGAGAGGCGGCCCACCCGTGGACGAGGACCACGAGCGGCCGCGCCGGGTCGGGCGTCGCGGGCTGGTGGACCGTGATGGCAAGACGCGCGAAGTCGTCCGTGGTCGCGGTGTGATCGGTGGCGGTGACGGCGTGATCGGCCGGCAGCGCGGGGATTTCGACGGCGGTCTGCATGAGGCCCTCCTGTTTCTGTCTGTGGTTTCCGGCGCTGTAATTCGGCGCTGTTATTCGGCGGCGTTGTTGGTGAGGTGGTGGTGGAGGTTGGTGAGGGCGTGTTGGGTGGCGGTGGTGTGTTTGTAGGTGAGGTTGGTGAGTTTGTGGAGGAGTTTGGGCCAG
>NZ_JBITTM010000100.1:0-9152 GCF_044541955.1 Kitasatospora sp. NPDC085464 | reverse complement strand
ATTCTCGACGGGAAATACACTGTGGCATCTGCCCAGCTGCAGCCTTACCAATTCGCGACCGTCGGATGCTCCGAAAAAGCAATGGCAGTCAAAATAGAAGGGGTTGGCGAATCATTGCCGATGAAAAAGTCGGGTGATTCGCTGCAGCTCTGGCGAGAAGGTCAGAACGCTGTGATTGTCGTCGGCCTCCCTGAGGCCATCCACGGGCCGGCCCCGAAACAGAGCGCCTCCTGGCGGGGACGGCTACGCGGCAGCGGAGCCTGTCGGCGGACGGGTCCCGCGCGGAACGAGGGCGAGGCCGAGCAGACACCCCGCCACCAGGCCGACACCGTGGTTGTTCTGCATGAGGCACAGCAGCGTTCCCGCCGCGGGGACGAGGAGTAGGTACCAGATGTCCTTGAACGGCCGGGGCGGGGCGGTCGCGCCCAGCAGGCAGGTGACGGCCAGGGCGCCCAGCAGCGCGCAGATCGCCACGGAGTCGCCGCCGCCGCGGGTCGACCAGCCGGCCAGGCTGACCACGTGCGCCGACACGCCGCCGACGAGGAAGACGACCAGGGTCCGCCACCGGCCGAGGACCGCCTCGGCGACCGCGCCGATCACGAGCAGGGCCGACAGGTTGAACACGATCTGCCCGACGCCCGAGGACTGCACCAGGAGTGCGGTCACGGCGCGCCACCACTGTCCGTCCGACAGGGCGTCCGGCCGGCGCATCAGATCCCCGATGACGGAGGGCACCAGGTACTGGACCACCGCCATCACCGCCATCACCGCGAACAACCCGAGGGTGACCCGCGGGCGCCGGGCCAGGCCCTCCCGGACCACCGCGAGCACCTCGCCCGGCCCGCCGCCACCGGCTGGGACCCCGCCGGCCCCGGCGGCGTTCGCGGGGCCTGCCAGCACCAGCGCCCGCAGTCCCACACCGACCACCCCGGCAGCGCTCGCGTACAACCCGATCTCGTGCGGCGACATCGCCGACCCCCGTCCGAACAGCCCCCGGGGCGGTCCCGCCCCCCGATGCGGCCCATCATCGCCGCCGGGCGGCGGCGCCCACCAGCGCGGATGACCACAAAATGATCATGACAGTCGTCACACTACTCGGCCGCCCTGGGGCCCGCCGGACGGTCGACGGGTCGGTCGCCGCTGCGCCGTCCCGCCGCCGTGCGTCGGGTCTCGGGCTGCCGCCCGGCCGTCCGCCGTCCTGTCGCGTCCGTGCCCTGGCGCGTTGTGGGCCAGGACGAGCAGGTCGGTTTGTTCCGCTGCCTCCGCGCGCCGCCCGCCACGTGCGGGAGCGCGCCCGGAGGAGATGTCAGGCCCTGGGAGGTGCGGTGATCGCGCGGGCCGCTTCCTCGATGGCCGCTTCGTAGTCGTCGTCGAGAATGGGCATGTGCAGGGAGGTGCGGTGCCTCAGTCCGGTGAGGTGTCCGAGGGCTTCGTCTTCGGACATGTCGCGGCCCTTCGCCGGCCATTGGCAAGGAGGACAATCGGCCCATGAGCTTTCTCCAGGAGAAGGTGGAGCGGAACGATCTGATCAGGGCAGTGATCACTGGTTCACCAGCCCCCCAGCAGTTCACCGCGATCGTTGAAGAGGTCTACTTGGCACGGGTCTTCGAGGGCACCGTGGGATCGGAGATCCGCTTCGTCGGCAAACCTACTCACTGGGGTCAGCGGTCACTCGCCGTGGGCCAACGCGCACTCCTCTTCATCAGCCGTGTCTCCGGCAGGTGGTACGAGGACGCCTGGGAGGGCGACCTTCCCATCGAGGAGATCGACGGCTCCGAGTACGCGCTCTACCGGGTCGCTCACGACAGAGTCCTCACCTTCGACGGCCTGTCCGACTCCCTCAGGGCCAGCTGCCGACGGCACCCCACCCTGCCGATCACCACGTGTTTCAACCTCGCCGCGTTGGAGTGCCATCTGAACGGCCTCATCACGCAGGCGCTTCCGTAGCCGAGTGGCCTGCACGCGGCTCGGCAAGTGATCGAGCTTTTGATCAAATCCCGGTGAGACGTACACCGGACGAGGGACGAGCGCTGTGGGCATGCCCGCGACTCTGGGTTCCCCGCCTGTTCGCCCCGCCCGTTCGCCCCGCCCTGGCCGCCGTCCCGGCCGTGCCCCTGGAGCCATTGGCGGCTGGTCCAGGCCGGTGTCCGGGGCGGGGATGCGGGGTGCGCTCCGGCCCCGTCCTGCTGCGTCGAGGAGTACCGGCACCCGGCACCGCGGCTTCGCTGGCCGACTCCTGGCCGCTCGGATCGAGCCAGGGCCGGTTCGCCGACAGCCGCGGATTCATGTACCGCACGTCATCCGGATCACGTACTGCTGTGACCTCCGGCCGACAACCCCACCAGCCACGAGCACCAGGACGACGAGCACCACCAGGAGCACGCCGTCGTCAGCACCGGCGCGGCTGGTCCCGGTACTTCCGGCAGACCTCGTCGCCCTCCTCGTCATCGCACAAGCACATCTCATGAGAAGGAGGTCAGGCTCTTGCCGTCGCGGCGGGTGCCCGGATGGCACCCGCTCGAAAGGTGGCCGTCCGTCAGGCCAGCTGACCGGCGTGGAGTTCCAGGGAGACGATGACCCCGTCGATCGCCGTGCCAGAGCCGTAGTGGTCGTTGACCGCCTGGTCGAGGACACCTTCCGGGCCGAAACCCGACCCCCGCGCGCGGGTCGGCCGTAGGATCGCAGGGTCGTACACGGGGGGAATCGTGAAACTCGACTCGCTGCGGCGCCGTGCCGCCCTTTCGACGGTCACCGGGCTGGCGCTCGGCGCCCTGGCCTCCTGCACCACGTCCGCGCACACCGCGTCCACGGGCAGCGGCCCGTCCGCCCCGGCCGCCGTCCCGACCGAGGCGGTCAACGAGCCGTTCTCGGAGGAGATCGCGGCCGGTCTGAAGCGGATCCGCGCGGCGACGGACACCCCGCCCACGGGCCGGTGGGGCCACCACCGGGACGGGGGCGGTCGGATCTGGTACTTCTGGCCGCTGCCGGACGGCCGGTTCTGCACCGGGCGGGAGGTCCGGCTTGAGGAGGACAGCCTCACCCAGGAGGTCGACTGCACCACCAATCCGCTCCCCGGTGACGGTACGCCCGCCTTGCACGCGCTCCACGAGGCCAGCGTGCACGGCGGGCGCTGGGTGGTCTACCTCTACGCCGACGAGGAGGACGTCGTGGACATCGCCTGCGGCGACCAGCACCTCACTGCGGAGCGCATCACCGGCTTCCCCACCCCCTACGGCCGGCGCACCCTCTACGCCGTTGAGTCCCCGTGGGAACCCGTGGGCGTCCTGCACGCCCGGGTGCGCGGCGCGGACGGCGGCACCGCCCCCGCCGAGGTGACGGCCGGGCCCACGGGCGGACCGGTCCCGTCGCACGCCCGCGCGTGCCCGTGAGGCCAGCCTGGAACGTCGCCACGGGCCCGGCGGCGGCCGTCGGCCCCGCCACCCCGCCTGGCGAGGAGTCCACTTCGTCCTGGGCGAGGCGCGCTGGCTCGCCGGCCGGCTCGCCGAGACCCGCGCCCTCATCCAGGGCACACCCTGTGGGGTGCGGGGCCCGCGGACCGCGGTCTACACCCCGGGGGAAGCGGCTCCTCGACCGGCGCCGCCCCGTCCGCGCACGGGCTTGACGCCCGAGGAACCGCGCCGTCCTCCGGGACGAGCGACTCCGGAGCGATCGCGCAGCGTGGTGCCCGCACGGGTTCGCTGTGCCGCCGTCCGGCCCGCCGGGCCCGGCACGCACTGCCTGGGCCGGCCCTGGCAAGGTCCGCCCGGCTGCAGGCCGGGGGGGCGGAGCGGCCGGGCGCGGTGCCTGGTTCCGGCTGAACGCTGCCGTACTCGCGTCGGGCCATGGCACCGAAATGCCTACATGATCGTCTGCTGCGGGTTCTGTCACGGGTGGTCGGATCGGCCCGGGCGGCCGACGGGGCCGGACTCCCCGGCCCACCAGCCCTCCTGGCCTTCAGGGCGCCGAGAGCTTGGTGCGGCTACTTCGCCCAGCGTCCCATGGTCGGCGCGATGCCGATCAAGCACTCGATCTCGGTCTGGAAGCCAATGAGGGCGTAGGCGGTCAGGCGCAGGTTGCCCTCAAGGCAGACCAGGTTGTCCTGTCTCTCGCCGACGAGGATGAGCGGAGGAAACCGCTCGCCCCTGAGGAGCGCCTGGGCCGCGTCGACAAGCGGTTCGTTGGAAACGTTGAACGTCCGTAGCCCTGCCTTGATGCGTGCAGCCGCGTCCGTCGGCCGGCGGCTTCCACCCGACAGTTCGACCCAGTAGGAATAGTCGAGGTAGCGCACGCTGGCCGCCTCGTCGGCGGAGAGGAGTGCCCTGGTCCACGTGACCTGAGCGGGGAAGTTGTCGAACAGATCGCGGTTCTCGCCGTACCCGCGCGTCACAGCGAGCAGAGCGCGACGTGCGGAGTTCGCTCCAGCGTCGGAGAGGTCCGGATGCGTCAGCAACTGATCGGCCTGCCCGAGTACCGCCAGGTGGGACCGGAGGTTCTGGCCGAACCTCAGGCTGGACAGCTCGCCACGCAAGAAGCAGGCGACCATCTCGTCCTCACTGCTCATACCCAGTGCCCGCACGACCGTCAGCATAGGGTCGACCTCGTTCGCCCGGCAGACCGCGCTCCTGGACGCCCTCGACCCGCACGCCACCGAGACCGTCACCGGCTGACCCGCCCGCCCCTCGGTGGTGCCGGTCCGCCCGGACCGGCACCGTCACCATCTGTCCGACCGTGGAGGAGAGACGTGACCACCATCCAGCAGCCGCCCACGGTGTCCTGGCACGCGCAGTGGGAATGCGGCGCCTGCGGTGCGGGCGGCGACGAGCCGGCCGAGGACGGTACCGCCCTGGTCGCCCACCAAAAGCGGCCGTCACTTCGGCGGCGCTTGCCGCGGCCGGCCAGCGAGTACGAAGTCGCGGTACTCGTCCTGAGCCATCCCTTGATTGACCCAGCGGCCACGAACGGCGCCAGTCCGGTGCTCCGCATGGGCGAGGGCGTCATGTGCCCCTGTTGCCGTGGCGATCTCCAGGCCGAACTCGTCGTCGTCGTTCTCGGGGTCCAGCGACGGGAACTCGACGAGGTCGCAGAAGTTCTCACTCCCGACGTCGGCCGAGGTGTGGAGAACGACCTTGAACTGAGAGCCGGTCGGAACAACCTCGACCCAGCGGATGCCGTGAGCATGGGCATCACCGGCGGGGCCAAGGAACTGTTCGACTGATCGACCGCGGGTCAGGGCGCCGACGGCGAAGGACTCGACAAGGTAGCGCACCTGGGCAGCCTAGAGGCCGAGGCAGACGTCGCTTCAGCTGTGGCTGCAGGTGGACGACAGATCCGGGGCTGACCCGACAGTTAGCGTGCTGAGTCACAGTGGCCCGGTGGGACTGGCCGCCGTGGTTCTCACAGCTTCCGTGGCGAAGTGGCAAGCCTCGCGGCTCGGCACATCGGCCCGGCCGCCGGAGAGGTCGGCACAGCTGGACTCGAACAGGCATTCGAATTAGTTTAGGGGTGTGACCATCGCCGTTCCCTTCTCCCGCCCCGCGCACCCCGCCCCGGCGCCCGGCGACGCCGAACGGGCACCGCGCGAGCTGATGACGCTGCCCGGCGCCCACCGGGACGTGCGGCGCTGGCACCTGGTCGAGATGCGCCAGGGCGGCCAGTGGCGCCCCGGGCTGCTGACCGTGTGGCGCCGCCCGCCCGGCAGCCCGCTCTGGGTGGTCCACGTCCGCTGGGCCGACGACACGAACACCGATGGCGACGCATGGGGCTGGTTCCTGTTCGACCAGGACCGCATCCGCCCCCTCCCCGAACCCGGCGACCCCGCACCCGCCCACGAGCCCTACTACGGCACCTGGCACGACGGCGAGCTGGCCCGCGGTCAGCTCGGCCGGTCTGAACGCGCTCCTGCTGGCCCGGATCCGGGCGGGCCGTCAGGGCACGGTCGTTCATCTCGCCCGCCCCTCGGGGCGGGTGACACGGTTGTTGGAGCTCACGGGAGCCGACCAGGTGTTTGCCGTCGACTCGGACGTGCCTTGGCCTCGGCCGGCTCGTTGACCTATTGGGTGCACCGCGACGGGGGCGCCCGGCCGCCTGGCCCGGTGCCGGCATCCCCCCGGTGCCGGGGCACGGGACCAGGCGGCCTGAGGGGCGGCCAGGGGTGAAGCGGGGCCCGGGCCGTCCTGGCGTCGGCGCCGCGGCAGCCGGTCAGTAATGCAGGGCGGCCGCGAGTGCCTCGGCCAGGGTCACGGGCGGGCGGCCGATCAGGCGGCGCAAGTCGCCAGAGTCGGTGTACATCTCGCCGCGGTTCATACCGCGGTCAGCGTCAGCGAGGACCTCTGCCAGCTCGGCGGGTAGGCCCGCGGAGGTCAGTACCTGGGCGAAGTCGGCCACCGGGAGGTCGGCGTAGGTAACCTGCTCTCCGGCCGCAGCGGAGATCGCGGCGGCGAGCTCAGTCAGGGTGAAGGATTCGTCGCCGCCGAGCTCGTACACGGCGCCGGTGTGGCCTTCGGCGGTGAGGACGACCGCTGCGGCCTCGGCGTAGTCGGCGCGGGACGCGGCGCTGATCCGCCCCTCGCCTACGGCGCCGACGACCGCGCCGTTCTGCAGGATCTGCGGCAGTTGGCTGGTGTAGTTCTCCAGGTACCAGCCGTTGCGCAGCAGCACGCTGGGGATTCCGCGGTCCCGCAGATACGCCTCGGTCTCGCTGTGCGTGGCACCGATGACGGTGGTGGCCGTGTCCGCGTGCGTCGTGCTCGTGTACGCCACCAGCGACACGCCTGCGGATGCCGCGGCGTCGATCACGCGGCGGTGGTTGGCGACCCGCTCGCCCACGGGGACCGAGGCCGAGATCAGCAGCAGCCTTTCCGCCCCCGCGAATGCCTCGGCCAAGCCGTCGGTGTCCGCGAAGTCGGCGCGGCGTACCGTGATGCCTCGGTCGGCCAAATCCTTGATCCCGGCGATGTCCCGGCCGGTCGCGATGATGTCCGCGGCCGGGATCCCGCGCCGCAGCAGTGCCTCGACGGTGAGCCTGCCCAGCTGGCCGGTGGCTCCGGTGACGACGATCGGCATGATGGTCATTCCTTCCTTCCGCGCGTGCCTCGCACGCCTGCCGCGGTGCGTCCGCCGCAGGATGCAACCCAGAATGACCTGGACACTCTCTGTTGGGGAGTAGCCACTTCTTGGTAGGGTACTTACCGCAGCGAAAGCATTGAGGTGAGCCGTATGGCTGCTGTCGAGAACGTGACCGGGCCCATGCCGCCCTTCGATCCGTACGAGCGCGGCTGCCCCTCGCGGGACCTGCTCGACCAGATCGGCAGCAAGTGGGCGGTCCTCGTGCTGGGCGAACTCGGCCGGAACGGGACCTCCCGGTTCGGTCATCTCCGGCAGGCGCTTGCGGGCGTGAGCGAGAAGATGCTCACCCAGACGCTGCGCACCCTCGAACGCGACGGGCTGGTCAGCCGGACCGTCTACCCAGAGGTGCCGCCGCACGTGGAGTATGAGCTGACCGCGCTCGGCCAGACGCTACGGGAACCGCTGAAGGCGCTCACGGAGTGGTCCGTGCTGCACATCGAAGAAGTCATCGCCGCCCGCGAAGAGTACGACGATCGCACTGAGCGCACCAGGTAGTCAGCGGCGGCCGGCGGTCTGGTCATAGACGGCTGCCTCGCCGAGACCGGCCCGACAATCAGACCTAAGCCACCCGGCGACATCACGAATTCAACCTCAGTAGGGGCGCCCCTCGCAGAATCTGCCAGTGATCGCAGGAATCTCACGCCATCGGGTGACGAGCCGAACATGGCCTGTTGGCCAGCTGACTTGCGGCGTTCTCTTCAGCAGCGACCGCTCAGGAACCCGTGCGTGCTCCGGTGACGAAGTGCGCCGGCCGATCCCGTGCTGCGGCCGCCGCCCGGGCACCGCGCGCGGCCGCGCGGGCCTGGAGCCGCTCGAACGCCAACCTCCAGTCCTGCCAACTCCGGCTACCCGCAGGCTCGGTTTGCCGGACTGACTTCCTCGGCCGAGGGCCGCTCGCACCCCCGGGCACCCGACGCCGTCCGTTCGTCGCGGGCGCCCTGTCCCGTGCGGCCCGACTCGTGACCGGGTCCCTCAAGGGACCCGGTCACGCTTCTGCTGCCCGGGTCCACGTTCAGGAATGGGTCAAGCTTCTGCATCGTCACCCGCAGACCACGGGCATCCAACAGCGCGCCGACGGGGACTTGATCTCGTTGGTGGTGTGCGGGATCACCTGCAAGGTCGCCCAGGTATTCCCCGCGTCGCTCCTCGGCGATCAGGGTTGCCGGTCGTCACGGTCGCCGAGCCGCGCAGATTGGGTCCAGGAACCGCTGGTAGCGGCCGCTGTCCGGATTCGTCACGGGCCGTCGTCCGTGACGAACACCTTCCCGGCTGGAACGGGTTCATCAGGGATGTGTGCGAACTTGAGGCGTGCGAGTCACGCCTCTGCGGCCCATGGCAGGGCATGGCAGTTCACGGCGAGAGCCGGTGAGCGTGACCGATTGATCCTGAAATGCCTCGGACGGCTCCAACGTATCTGCACACCAGATCTGACGTCGTGTCAGGCTGTGCACGCGGAGAAGGGCCCCGTGACCGGTGCTTGCCGGCGTGGTCACGAGGCCCCGAATCCGAAGCATCCATACGCCTAGAAGCAGGAGGCTTCGCATGAAGTCTATTGAGAACTCCACGCCAGTCAGCGAACGGCGCCGGCCCGCCGACACAGCCGCTTGGCGGTGACCAGCCTGATCAAGGGTGCGGCCGGTGCATTCGGTGGCACTGTCGTCAGCCTGCTCATGGTGTGGGTCCAGCACCGCTGACCGCTCAGTGCCGCGGTCCGGCATCGGGCCGCGGCACATCGGAACGACGCGATACTTGACCTGTCCGAGGTGAAGACTCGCCACCGCAGCGGCGCTCGGCCCCGGCTGGGACCGGCGCCGCCGGGCCCACCACCGGACGGGCGCCGTGCGGACGGCCGCAGGGTTCCGGCAATGACCAGCCCCTGTGTTCTGCCGGCGCCGCTCTCGGGGCTCGTGCCGCCACGAGGTGTGCCTAGAACTGGAGTACTAGGGCCTGTTTCAGAAGTGGATCAAGGTCATGCGATGATCTTGATCCATGGCTCGGGGAGATCTGACGGACGCCCAGTGGGCAGT
>NZ_JBITTM010000099.1:0-10729 GCF_044541955.1 Kitasatospora sp. NPDC085464 | reverse complement strand
GAAGAAACTTGCCGCAGTTTGGGGCGCAGCAAGGGGGGCCCGGCCCGCGCCGCCGATCCGGGCCCCACGGAAGGCTGCTAGATGGCCTCGATTCGGTCGCCAGCGTCCGGCAGGATGGACAGCTTCGATCCGCCGTCCCAGTCGATGGCGCAGCCGCTGATGTCGTGCCAGCCGGTCACACTGCCCTCGGCGCCCGGCTGGAGGTCGGTGTAGGGGTCGGTCGTGCGGACAAGTCGAACGCGGGTGCCCGGCTGAAGGTGGGCATACATCGCGCCTCCTGGATGGGTGCGCCGCTCTTGTGCGGCCCGATGGGTGCCCCCGGCCGGCGGCCGGGGGCGGTTGGGGTCAGCGCCCGCCGCATCCGGCGTGGCCGCAGCCTCCGCAGAAGCCGCCCCGGTTGCACGCACACGGGCACGGGCCGGTCGGGCGGTGGGCGGTGCTGGTGTTGACGTTCGTCATCATGTCTCGGCTCCTTCGGGGCCTTCGGTGGGCTGCTCTTGCGCGGCCCGACATGGACAAAGTTAGCGTCTAGGCACTAGAACGTCAAGTCAGATTCTGGCCGAAAGTGGCGACGGGCGGCGTCCGTTAGCGGTCCGCCGATCGCTCAGCTTCCGTGCGGGCGTCCTGAGCCGTGCAAGGACTACGGCGCACCTGTTGGGCGTCTTTCGGGAGGCCGGTTCAACCGGGCGGGCGGGATGCCGGGTGTGGCCGGCTTCTCGCTGCTGGGTGTTTCCCAGGGAAACGGCGGGGATGCCGCCGCCCCCGGAAGGGGGCCCCGGGGGCGGCGGCTTGTGCGCCGTTCCCCTGTCGGGGGCCAGGGGAACGGGGGTCGTGAGGGTTGCGCTGCTCCGTGTCTGCCCGGCCCGACGGTTCGGGCAGACACGGAGCGGCCGTCAGTTCCAGTCGGCGCAGCGCCGGACTTCCTCGGCTACGCCGTGCATCCAGCCGGTGATCTGGGAGACGGTGTGGGCGTTGACCGGCTGCCCGGCGGTGAGCGACGACCGGTAGACCTTGTACAGGAACCGCTCCGCGTGGCCCAGGTAGATCATGGCCGGGTTGACGAAGAGTTCCCGGTTGCGCCCCCAGTCGGGCAGGGTCGCGCTGACCTCGACGGCGCGGTCCCAGGCGATGAGGGCGGTGACCCGCAGGGAGCCGTCGGTGTCCAGCGGGCGGCCGGGGCGGCCGAGGTAGTACGCGATGCGGTCGAGCAGTTCGAGGAGTTCGGTGCAGACCTTGAGGGCCTGGTCGTCGCTGGCGGAGGTGATCGTCACGTGTGCTTCCTTGCGGGTTCGGGGGCTGCTCTGGTGCGGCCCGACACCATGGAAGCTAGCCCCTAGGCGCTAAAGCGTCAAGGAAGAACCTTGCCGATAGTGGCCGTCCGTCTGCGCCCGTCCAGGGCCGTGGCGGGCCCGGAGCCCGAAAGCGACTGCCGGGCCCGCCAGGGGGCTGCCTAAGCCGATTCCGGGCCGTCCCCGTCGAACAGCGCGAACACTGTCTTCAGCAATGCCGCCGCCTCGACAAACGCGGTCGAGTGCCGGACCAGACGGACCCTCAGCGGCTTGATGCCGCCCAGCTTCACGCCCTGCAGCTCGCCGTCCTCGCTCACGGCCGGCCGGAGCTGGCCGGTCTCGACCAGCCACGATGAGTACTCCTCGACCGGCGCTCCCTGCCGGGCGGACTCGTCGTGCGCTGGGGCCCACTCGTCCTCCAGGCGGTCGACCGGCGCGGTGTGGGCCCGGTAGTGCGACTTCTCGCCCGACAGGACCGGGCAGGCGCGGACCGCGTAGGCCGCGCACTCCGGGTGGAGCGCGGGTTCGGCGGTGTAGCCGTGCTGTACGTCGGCCGGTCGGACGATGAGGACCGCCCGGCCGCCGAGCCTCTGCCCGCACACCTGGCACAGGAGTTCGCGGATCGCGCGGTCGCGGCGCCCCCGGTCGACGTTGCCGAACAGGACGCGGCCCTGGGCCGGGACCGGGCAGCCAGCGAAGGTGGCTTCCCGCTGTGGCTGGAGGGCGATCCACAGGACGACGCGGTCACCGACGCGCGGCTGGTTGATGCAGCGGAGGGGAATCGGGATGCGGTTCATGACGAGGCTCCAGGTCGTGGGTTCGTGGGTTGGGGGCGGCGGTCCGGCGGGTTCGGGTCGCCGGGCCGCCGCGGGGATCACTGGGCGCTGGTCGCGCCGGGCCGGTCGGCGGCGAGCTTGGCGGCCATCTCGGTGGCGCTCATCCGCCCGGACAGGTCGTCGTACGGCAGCGTTCCCGTACGGCTGGTCCCGGTCGGGTCGACCACCTCGTCCTCGGGGCGCAGGTCGTAGCGCCGGGGCACGGTGATGGTCTTGGGGTTGGCGCGCAGCACCTTGAACCAGCGATTGCCGTGGAGGGCGTAGTCGCCGGGGGTGAAGTCGGCGGCGGACCAGACCTTGGCGCCGGCGGCTGCGGCTTGGGTGATGACGTCGCGCCAGAACGCGAGCTCTTCCCGGGTGTCTGCGATGAGGCGGGCGGTCTTCTCGCGGCCCGCGGCGGCCTGCGCCGCCAGCTTGGCGTCGTCCGGCACGGGCTGCCGCTCCTGCAGGGCCTGGCGGCGTTCGTACAGGCGCAGCAGGGCCTCCAGGCGCGCGATACGGCGCAGCGTCCGCCCGGGGTTGCGGCGGTGCTGCTCATAGTGCGCGGCGGCCTCGGCCCGCCGGTCCCAGTGCGCCTCCTTGGCGTCCTCCTCGATGGACTTGCCGTGCAGCTTGTGGGCGCGGTCAATGTCCTTGAGGTGCTTGGGCGCGCTCCGGTGCCAGAGCTTGACCGGCTCGTCCCCCAGGGACCGGCGCAGCGCGATGGACCGCTGCCAGGCGTCCTGGGAGCGGACGGCGGCGTTGGCGGCGTAGCGGGTGAACCGTTCGGCGCGGCCTTGCGCCGCCTCGACCCGGGCGGCCTCGGCCTCGGCGAACGTGGGCCGCTCGTTGCTCACCTCGACGGTGACCTCGTGGCCGGCTGCGATGAGGGCGGCGGCGACCTGGTCGATGAGTTCCTGGTTCGCCGGGCCGCCGCGGGACCTGGGCAGGTACCAGAACGTCTGGTCGCGGGTGAGGCGGAACCTCGGCCTGCTGGTGCCGCTCCTGGTGATCAGGTCGGCGGTGCCGTCGTCTCTCGTGGTGCCCTTGATGGTCGTTCCCCCGGCGGGGGTGTGGCGGATGGTGATCACGGGTCTCCTTGAACGGATCGGCGGGAGGGCTGGGTGTTTCCCGGGGAAACACCCAGCGGGTCGGCCGGGCTGACCGGGGGCGGGCAGGCCTGCGCCCCGCCGCGGGTTGCGGCGGGGCGCAGGTGCTCAGGAGGGGTCAGCGCAGGTGCGCGGTCTGGGCGAGGGCGTCCTGGCGGTACCGGGAGTTGGCCGGGTTGGCGGCGTAGTTGCCGAGCACGGTGGCGGCCCGGCGTCCCTTCACTGCCTGGCGCCGTGCGTCCTCCAGCCACCAGGTGTGGCGCGAGATGACCTCCTGGTCGGTCTCGTCCTCGAGGAGCCCGGCCAGCTTGGCGGCGTGTGCCTCGTACTTGGCGGCGTCCTCGGCGCACTCGGCGGCCAGCTGCGCGGCCAGCTTCGGAGTGAGGCGGAACCTGGGCTTGGACATCGGTGGGGCTCCTTCGGGTTGGTGGGCTGCTCTTGTGCGGCCCGACATGGACAAAGTTAGCGTCTAGGCACTAACGTGTCAAGAAAAAAAATGGCTGCCGTGTGGGCTGTTCGGCAGCCGCTACGCGTCCTCCTTGTTGGGGAACAGGTGCGCGTGGATGCCTGGGTCGGCGGCCGCGCAGCCCAGCAGCGGGCTCCTGACAGCGGCGAGCGCCAGGTCCAGCTCCTTGGCCGCGGCCGGCCGGTTCGCCGTCGGCGCGGTGTGCAGGGCGGCGACGGCGCGGGCCAGGCGCAGCGCCGCGCCCGGCTCCATCAGGCCGTCCATGTTGTCGCTCACCCGGACGGCCAGCACGGCCCGGCCTGACAGCCGCACGACGACCAGGCCCCAGCGGACCGCAAGTCGACCGGGCAGCCGTCGGCGGCCTTCCCGTGAACCTCGGTCGGGCACATGGTGTGGGTGATCTTGAAGTCGTCGGACATGACGGGGTGTCTCCTTGGTTGGGTGGTGGGTCGGATGGCCCCGCCCGGTGCGGGGCGGGGGAAGGGTCAGGACGTGCCGCCGCGCAGCCAGGCGGCCATGTCCCGGGTCATGGGCTGGTCGGTCTCCGCGTCGCGTTCCAGCGGGCGGCGGGCGGCGGCCAGCGCGCTCGCCAGTTCCGCCTGCGCGGCCTGGAAGCCGGCGGCGGCGCGAGCCAGGCGCAGGGCGGCCTGCGCCGTCATCACGCCGTCCAGGTCGTCGCTGATCTGTTCACTCACGACGCGCACGCCGTCCACGTCGACAGTGACGTGGCCCCAGCGGAAGCGGAGGTAGACGGCCTGGCCGTCCGCGGTCGTGCCCTCGACCTGGGTCGGGGCGGCATACGTCGTGACGTTGAGACTGTCGGGCATGGCGGGCTCTCCTTCGAAGGTGCGGGGACATGGGCGGGGTGGGCTGCCCGGCTGCGGCCGGCCAGCGGCCTCGGGTCAGCAGGGCGCGCGGTCGGGGCGCAGCCAGGCGGGGGTCCAGGTGTCGCCCTCCCAGCGGTCGCGGAGGTTCGCGTCGTGGTCGGCCACGTCGTGGGCGAGGGCGACGCACACGGCAAGGGCCTCGGCGGCCTGGGCTGGGGAGTGCTGGCCGCAGTCGGTCAGGATGCGGCTGTTGGTGGCCGGGAGCCACCACAGCCGCCACGCGACCCGGCGGCAGCCGGAGATGGTGCAGTACAGATGGCCGGTGCCGTTGGTCACCGCGACCTCCGGGTCCCAGCGGCTGGGGCTCACGGCCAGGCGGTCGGTGTCGGGGAGCAGCGCGGCCATCTCGCGGACGGCCTCTTGCTGCTCCCAGTCGAGGGTGTCTGTGCCGGTGATCACGGGCGGGTCCTCGTCTGGGATGGGCACTGCCCCGGCCCGTTCGGGCCGGGGCAGTGCGGTGGGAGGGGGTGGCCCCCGGCGGGTTCGGGTCGCCGGGGGCCGGTTCTCACTTGGCGGTGGTCAGCAGCTCCCACGCCTTGTTCTTGCGGCGGATCGTCCCGGCGTTGGTCAGGGTCCGCTTGGCGCGGGCGATCGCGGCGTCCTCGTCGGCCGCGTTCACCGTCCGGATGTGGTCGAAGAACTCCGTGAACGCGTTGTACGCGCCCCACCGGGTGCCGTGGATGCCCTCGTTGGTCTCGGCCTCCAGGAACAGGTGGCGCAGGGTGTCGACGGTCGCGGCCCGGTGCTCAGCGGCCTTCGGGCCGTCGCTCTTCTGCTCCCGCAGGACCTTCTCGGCCATGTTCTCGAACCGCTTGACCGTCAGCTCCATGTTGATCAGCCGCTGGGCCTCCTGCTCGAAGGCCTCGCAGTACTCGAAGGCCAGGTCCAGCTTCTGGCGGGCGTCCGCCATCGCGTCCTTCATGTTCGTGGTGTGGCGGATGGTCAGCTTGCTCTCAAACTCGCCCATCGCCGCGTTCAGCGTGTTCTGGCACACGACGCGGACCGGGGTGGTGAGCAGGTGCAGGCCGCCCGTCCCGGCGTGGTTGTTCACGCCGACCAGGTAGAGGTCGACCTGGTCCTTGCCGCCGATCTGCATGGTGTTGGGGAGCTTCACCGAGATGAACACGTCGCGGCCGTCGTTGATGGACCCGGCGGTCTCCACGATGCCCTTCGTCTGGTCCACGATGTAGCCGAGCAGCGAGGCGACCTCCTCGTTCTGGGCGGGGGTCCAGGTGTTACCGACGATGCCGAGGTGTTCGGTCTCGCCGGTCTTGGGGTGGGTCCGGACGGCGGAGAACTTGCCGGGCACCACGATGTCCTCGTGGTCGGTGGTCACGCCGTCCGGGGTGATGCGCTGGACGGGGACCCGGGCGAACAGCGGCGCCTTGCGGACGTCCCACTGGTCGAGGGAGGCGAGCTCCAGCGCGGCGGTGAGGTCCATCGCCTCGGGGACGACGGTCCCGAGCTTGTGCCAGGCGTGCTCGCGGGCGGAGACGAAGGCGGCGGTACCGTCGGCGAACTGCTCGATGTTGTGCGACATGATGTCTTGCCTTTCGTTAACGTTGTCTCGCTGACATGGACAACGTTAGTGGATGTGACTCTCTGTGGTCAACCCCGGACCGACCGACTTTTCCGGGCCACGAAGCCACAGGGCCGGGCTGCGCCTGCCAGCCCGCCCAGGGGCGCCGGGGCCGCGCTGGCACGACAGCGCCCCGCCGCCGGCCGGTTGGTACCGGCCGACAACGGGGCGCAGCGGGCAGGGGGAAGGGTCAGCCAGCGGCCGACCCGCTGGCGACCGCCTGGAGGCGTGCCGTGCCGTCCTGGGTGTTGGCGGCCAGCCACATCGCGGCGGCCTGCTCCGGGCAGCCGAGCGCCAGCCGGGCGTAGTGGCCGGGGTAGCACGTCGCCAGCGCCATCAGCAGGTGGCGGGTGTGCGTGCTCGGCCTGGCTCCGCCGGGCTGGTCGTAGTGCCAGAGCACGTGGCGGGCCGTCTCCGGCGAGATGGTGATGGCAGGGTCCGGTTCGTACATAGGTGCCTCTTCCTCGGGTGGTGACGGGGCCTCAGCCCGTGGCGACGGGTTCCACAGCGGCCAGGTGGGTGCGGCCGCGGACGGTGGGTGCGACGCTGCCGTTCACCGCCTTCGCGAGCTGCTCCCAGCGGCGCGGCACGCCCGGCGCGGCGGGCCGGACGACCCACAGCTCCCAGATGCCTGCGGGCTCCCGCGCCGCGAGCACCGTGATCGCCAGCACTGCGGCCGCGATGGAGCCGGGGGTCTCGCGCGGCGCGGGGTTGTCGTGTGCGGTGATCCAGTACGGCCGCCCGTAGGCCGGCCGCGTCTCGGCCGTGGCCGGGGTGTCGCAGGCCTCGCACAGCACGCCCAGGGGCGCAGGCTGCGCGGTGTCCCACTCGATCCGCTGGCCGACCTGGCACTCCAGGCATGGCACGGTCAGCAGCCGCCTGCGGCGTGCCGCAAGGACGTGGGTGGCGGCCGGAAGGAACAGCTGCCGCTGGATGGAGTCTTCGGTGCCGTCCGGGTAGAGGACGGCGGCGCGCAGGTTCACCATGCCGCCCTCGTCGGGCAGGCTCTTGATGGTCTCGTAGGTGATCGCGGGCGCGCCGACCAGGTGGAAGCGGTCGCCCTCCACGGTCATGTCGGACAGGAGACGCGGGTACATGGTCCCTCTCGGTGGTTGGGCCGCGCGGTGTCGCGAGGCAGGGTGTTTCCCGGGGAAACAGGGGGCCGGGCGGGTTCGGGTCGCCCGGCCCCCTGGCCGGTCAGCTGTAGTGGGACAGGTAGGAGTCGGCGGCCTCCAGGTGCCAGCGGGCCCACTCGGCGTACACGGCGGCCTGGTGCGGCGCGTGGTCGGTGCGGCTGGCCAGCTGGGCGAGTTGGTCCACGGCCAGCTCCAGCGGGCCGTCGGCGAACAGGAGCGCGGCGCAGTCCGTGATGGCACCGCCGGAGCGGTAGTCCAGCGCGGCCTTGGCCGCCCGCGCCGCCTCCCACAGGGCCGTGGCGTAGGCGTGGGTGTCGCGGTAGGTCACGCGGGCCCGGATGTGGCGCTCCGCTTCGATGTTGAAGCGGCGCAGCACGCGTTCCAGCGGGAGCGCCGCGTTGACCAGCAGGGTGCCGAGGTCGGGGCGGTCGGGTGTGTCGTCGGTCATCAGGGGACCTTCCGTCAGGTGGGAGCTGGGCCCCCGGCGGGTTCGGGTCGCCGGGGGCCCAGCCCAGGGGGTCAGCTCATGTACAGGTGGCCGATCACGTCGGCCAGGAGGTCCAGCACCCCCTGGACGACGGTCAGCGCCCCGGGACGGACGCCGCCCTCGATCGCGTAGTGGTGGACGAGGGCCAGCCGGGAGGCCGCGGCCTGGAGCGGCTCGTGGGCCCTGGCGATCCGGACGTAGTCCTCGCCGTCCAGCTGACGCTCCAGCGCCATGAGGGCGTGCTGGGTCGTGTTCCACAGGTCGAGGCTGATGGCCTCCATCGGGTAGTCGGGCGACGCGGCGTAGGCGACCCCGACCCACATGTTCACGCCGAGGCCGGCGAGGATCTTGTTGGTGAGGTACTGCCCGGTGCCGAGGGCCTGGGCGAAAGCGGCGGCGGTATCGGTCGCGGTCTGGGACATGGGATCCTCCGTGGCTCGGTGGGCTGCTCTTGTGCGGCCCGACATGGACAAAGTTAGCGCCTAGGCACTACAGAGTCAAGAAGATTTCTTGCCGCTGGATGGACGGGCGGGGCGCCGGATCGTGACCGCGTCGGCCGGTACCCGCTGGCCGTCGCTCACCAGCCGACGGAACGTCAGCCCGGGCGTGAAGTGCACGCGGTGGCGGGCAGGGACGGCCACGCGGCCCCCGGTCTGCGGGTTGCGGGCCATCCGGGCCGCCTGCGCGCGCCGCGTGAAGGTGCCCAGCCCGTACAGGGTCACGGCCTCGCCCGCGACGACCGCGCGGACGATCGCGTCCAGTACCGCCGTGACTGCCTCGTTCCCGACGGCCAGGGGTACTCCCATCCGCCTGGCGACCTCTTCACTCAGCTGCCGCTTGTTCACGGGTGTTCCTCTCTCGTGTCTGGTGTTTCCCGGGGAAACAGCCGTGGCTGCGCCCCCTGCCGTGCGGGGGCGCAGCCACGGCTGGTGACTACGGCTGGGCTCCGTCATCCATGAGCTTCTGGACGATCTCCGCCGACTCCTCGGCGGTCAGCAGGCGCAGACCGTGGAGGGTGAGCATCACGACCACGCCGGCCATCAGTTCGGAGACTGTGGCCACCGTTTCGTTGAAGCCGATGGAATCGATCACGCCGCACGCCCCGCAGTGCGGGGAGTTGTCGTGGTCGTGCTGGCCCTCCGGGGTGTCCTTCACGAGGTGGGCGAACACCGAACGCAACGGCCGGTCATACCCCATGACGAGGGTGTAACCGTCGTCCAGGGGGCGGGTGTAGCGGGACATGGGGGCCCTTTCGGGTTCGGCGCCGCGCGGGGCGCAGCGCGGGATGGGTGCTGTCCGGGCCGGTTCGGGTGGCCCGGGCAGCAACGGCGGAGGGCTTACGTGAACAGGCCCTCAGCCCGGAGGTGGGCACGGTGGCGTTCGGCGATGGTGTCGGGGGCGCCCCACGCGGTCGCGCAGCCGTCACAGATCGCCTTCCTGACGGCCCGGGCGTCTTCCTCGGCGGTGGGGGTCACCGGCGTGCACCGGCCGTCCTCGTGCACGTGGCCGACCAGTCGGTTGGTCTGCGGGTCGATCCGCACGGCCAGGACGCAGTCCGCGCACGGCGTGATGATCTTGGCCCCGCAGTGCCAGCAGCGGGTGTGGAGCTGGATCTCCATCGGTCCTCTCCTGTCGGTTGGGGTGCCCCCGCCCGGTTGGGCGGGGGCACGGGTGCACTACAGAAGGGCGAGGCCGATGCTCACGATCCACTCCTTGGGGAACGCGGCCTTCCCGGCCGCCTGGCCGGTGAGCGCGCGGTCGGCGGCCTCCAGGGCGTCGAAGGCCTCCGGGTGGACCAGCTTGATCGGGCCGAGCTCGATGGTCTTCACGATGGTCTGGGCGAAGTGCCGCAGGAAGCTCGCGCCGTTGTTCAGCGACAGGAACTCAGTGGGAGTCCCCGTGTGCACGGCGGCACGGGCGTCAGCGCACTCGGCGTAGAACAGCGCGAGGTCGGCGGCGGACTGGGTGTTCATCAGGGTCCTCCCTGTTCGGTGGGCTGCTCTTGCGCGGCCCGACATGGACAAAGTTAGCGCCTAGGCACTAACGCGTCAAGGAAGAAACTTGCCGAACGAGGCAGGCCACAACGCACAGAGGCCGCCGACCCGCTGGGGTCGGCGGCCTCTACGGCGCGGGAATCAGGCGGCTGACAGCCCGAGGGCGGCGAGCAGCACTGACGGCTCCACCGGGCGGCCCTCGCGTGCGGCCTCGCGCGCGACCCGCTCGACGGCGGCCAGCGGGCCGCCGTCGTCGGCCAGTGCGAGGAGCACCCGCTGCGCCTGGGTGCCCGTCAGACGGTGCGCGGCGACGTCGACCAGCTCACTGCCGCGCGAGGCCGTCACGCCCACCTGAACGTCGGCGGCGTTGCCCCCGCCGCCCCGCGCGGCGGTCATGCGCAGCCGCGCGCTGCCCCGGACGGCGGGGTTGCCCATGCGTACCGCGCCGGGCACCGACGCGAGCGCGGCCGCGGTGCGGTCGACGGCAGCCAGGCCAGAGCGCCACTCGCGCACCGCGCGGTCCAGCGTGTTGAGCGTGGTCCGGTACACGGGCAGCAGCCGCGCTTCCACGTCGGCGGCGATGCTCTGCGGCCGGTCCCCCAGGCTCGCGCGTACCTCCCCCCAGCTGCGCCCGGCCAGCGCTTCGGCCACGGGGAAGCCCTCCGGCACAGAGGCCGGCGGCACTCCCGTGATCTCGACGTGGTCGGCGACGGGGTTGGCCAGGCGCAGCACGCGCCCGTCCGCGTTCGTGAGGAGGACCGTGCTGCGGTCCGGGGATGCGGCCCAGTCCCCGGTCAGGTGGGTCGCGAGGGCGGCGGCAAGGTCGGGCAGGGTGCGGGGCATGGCGGGGGTCTCTCCTTCGGGTCCGGGCGGGTGCGGGGTGCGCCCGTCGGGGGTCTGTCGCTGAGCGTCAGGGTAGCGCCGAGCGCAGTGTGTGCCCACCCCCGCCCGAATGTCTAACTTTTTT
>NZ_JBITTM010000098.1:0-11565 GCF_044541955.1 Kitasatospora sp. NPDC085464 | reverse complement strand
GCACGGGTGATGTGGCGCGGTGGAATGCCGATGGCCAGCTGGTGTATGTGGGCCGGGTCGATGATCAGGTGAAGGTTCGGGGTTTCCGGATCGAGCTGGGTGAGGTGCAGGCCGCGGTCGTCGCGCACGAGCGGGTGGCTCGGGCTGCGGTGGTGGTGCGGGAGGACGAGCCGGGGGACAAGCGTCTGGTGGCGTATGTCGTCACCACCGACGCACAGGACCCGCATGGGCTGCGGGAGTTCGTGGCACATCGCCTGCCGGAGTACATGGTCCCTTCCGCGTTCGTGGTGCTGGACGGGCTGCCGTTGACGGTGAACGGGAAGCTGGACCGTCGTGCGCTGCCGGCACCCGAGTACGGTCCGGAGCAGGCCGGGGGGCGGGCCCCGCGGTCGCCGCGTGAGGAGGTGCTGTGCGGTCTGTTCGCGCAGACCCTGGGTGTGGAGTCGGTGTCGATCGACGACGACTTCTTCCGCTTCGGCGGCCACTCGCTCCTCGCGACCCGGCTGGTCAGCCGCATCCGCAGTCTCCTCGCGGTGGAACTCCCGATCCGCCAGCTCTTCGACACCCCCACCGTCGCCGGCCTGTCGGAGGCCGTCGACCGTGCGGACGGCAGTGTCCGCGCCCCGCTCACCGCTGCCGTCCCGCGCCCGGAGCGGATCCCGCTGTCCTACGCGCAGCAGAGGCTCCGCTTCCTCCAGCTGCTCGACGGCGACAGCACCGCGTACAACGCGCCCGGCGCCCTGCGGCTGCGCGGTCCGCTGGACGTCCAGGCGCTGCGCGAGGCCCTGGCCGACGTCGTCGCCCGCCACGAGAGCCTGCGCACCCTCTTCGTCGAGGACGAGGAGGGCTTCGCCCAGCGGATCCTGGCGTCGTACGACGCCCCGGTCGGGCTGGACGTCCGGGAGGTCGACGAGGACCGCCTGCCGGCCGAACTCGCCGCCGGGGCGGGCCACCGCTTCGACCTCTCGGCCGAACTCCCGCTGCGTGCCACGCTGTTCGCCCTCGCCGAGGACGAGCACGTGCTGCTGCTGCTCCTTCACCACATCGTCGGCGACGGCTGGTCCCTGCAGCCCCTGGCCCGCGACCTGTCGCTGGCCTACACGGCCCGCGCCGCCGGGGAGGCGCCGGACTGGCAGGCGCTGCCCGTCCAGTACGCCGACTACAGCCTGTGGCAGCGGGAGACGCTCGGTTCGGAGGACGACCCGGGCAGCGAGATCTCGCGTCAACTCGCCTACTGGCAACGGACCCTGGACGGACTGCCGGAGGAACTGGCGCTGCCCGCGGACCGGCCGCGGACCGCGGACCTCGCGAGCCGCGGCGGACGGGTCACGTTCCAGGTGCCCGTCGCCCTGCACCGGGACCTGCACGCGCTGAGCGGCCGGACCCGGGCCAGTTTGTTCATGGTGCTGCAGGCGGCGTTGGCCGCACTGCTGACCCGGCTCGGCGCCGGGACGGACGTCCCGATCGGCACCCCGATCGCCGGGCGGACCGACACGGCCCTGGAGGAGCTGGTCGGCTTCTTCGCCAACACGCTCGTGCTGCGCACCGACACCTCCGGCGACCCGGCGTTCACCGACCTCGTCGCCCGGGTCCGGGAGGCCGACCTCGGCGCGTACGCCCACCAGGACCTGCCGTTCGAGCGGCTCGTCGAGGCCCTCAACCCCGAGCGCTCGCTGGTCCGCCACCCGCTGTTCCAGGTCTGCCTGACCGTGCACAACTCCGACCCCCGGGCCACCGTCGCCGAGGTCGCCCGGCTGCCCGGGCTCGCCGTGGAGCTGGAGCGGCTGCCGATCGAGGACACCAAGTTCGACCTCAACATCGAGCTGACCGAGGGCTTCGACGAGCAGGGCCGGCCCGCGGGCATCGTCGCCGACCTGGAGTTCAGCACCGGCCTCTTCGACGAGGCCACCGCTCGCGCGATCGGCGCGCGGTTCCTGCGGCTGCTGGCCGCGGTGGCCGCCGAGCCGGGCAGCCCGCTGTCCGCCGCCGACCTCCTCGACGCGGGCGAGCGCGCCGCCGTGCTGACGCAGTGGAGCGACACCGCCCGCCCAGAGGCGGCCGAGGCGCTGTCCCGGGCCGGGCTCCCGGCCGCGCTGGCCCCCACCCGCGCCTGGATCCTCGACGAGGCCCTCCAGCCGGTGCCGCCCGGCGTCCCCGGCGTGCTGTACGCCGCGGGCGACGGCCCGGCGCCGGACGGGACGGCGGGCGTCGACCCGGACCGCCTGCTGCCCTCCCCGCTGACGGGCGCGGCCTGGCTGTACCGCCTCGACCGCGCCGCCCGCTGGACCGCCGACGGCGACCTGCGGCTCGCCGAGGCCCCGGGGGCCGACCGGGCCGGGGCCGGACCGGCCGCCGCCGTGCTGCCCGCGCGGTCCCGCGGCCCGCGCAGCCCGCTGGAGCAGATCCTGTGCACCCTGTTCGTCGAGGTGCTCGGTGTGCCGTCCGTCGGCATCGACGACGACTTCTTCGACCGCAGCGGCCACTCGCTGTCGGCCGTCCGGCTGCTCAGCCGGGTCCGGTCCGTCCTGGGCGCCGAGATCTCGATCCGCACGTTCTTCGAGAACCCCACGGTCGCCGGCCTCGCCGAGGCGTTCACCCGCGCCGACGGGGCCCGCCGGCCGCCGGCGCCCGTCGAGCGTCCGCGCCTGCTGCCGCTGTCCTACGCCCAGCAGCGGCTCTGGTTCCTCCACAACCTGGAGGGCGCCGACGCGACGTACAACATCCCCGTCACCCTCCGGCTGACCGGGGACCTGGACCGCGCCGCGCTGCGCGACGCCCTGGCCGACGTGGTGGCCCGGCACGAGAGCCTGCGGACCGTGTTCGCGGACGACCCGGCCGGCGCCCGGCAGATCGTCCTGCCCGCCGGGCACACGCCGCCCCGGCTCGCCGAGGAGCGGGTCGGCACCGGGGAACTGGCTGCCCGGGTGCGCGCCGCGGCCTCCCACGCCTTCGACCTGCGCGCCGAACTCCCGCTCAGGGCCTGGCTGTTCACCACCGAGACCGGGGAGCAGGTGCTGACCCTGGTGGTCCACCACATCGCTGGTGACGGCTGGTCCATGGGCCCGCTGGCCCGCGACATCTCGCTGGCCTACGCGGCCCGCGCCGCCGGGGAGGCACCGGCCTGGCCGGCGCTGCCCGTCCAGTACGCCGACTACACCCTGTGGCAGCGCGAGGTCCTCGGCTCCGAGGACGACCCGGACAGCGAGATCTCGCGTCAACTCGCCTACTGGCAGCAGACCCTGGCCGGCCTGCCCGAGCAGCTGGAACTGCCCGTCGACCGGCCCCGCCCGCCGAGCCAGTCCCACCGCGGCGGCCGGGTCCCCTTCGAGGTGCCCGCGGACCTGCACGCGGCGCTCGCCGACCTCGCCCGCGAGACCCGCACCAGTCTGTTCATGGTGCTGCAGGCGGCACTGGCCGGGCTGCTGACCCGGCTCGGCGCCGGGACGGACGTCCCGATCGGCACCCCGATCGCCGGGCGGACCGACACGGCCCTGGAGGAGCTGGTCGGCTTCTTCGTCAACACCCTCGTCCTGCGCACCGACACCTCCGGCGACCCGACCTTCGCCGACCTCGTCGCCCGCGTCCGGGAGACCAACCTCGGCGCGTACGCCCACCAGGACCTGCCGTTCGAGCGGCTCGTCGAGGTGCTCAGCCCGGTCCGCTCGCTCGCCCGCCACCCGCTCTTCCAGGTGCTGCTCGGCCTCGACAACAACCAGGAGGCCATCGACGTCCTGCGCCTGCCGGGCCTCACCGTCGACGTGGAGGCCCCGGAGACCGGCCGCGCCAAGTTCGACCTCGCCTTCTTCCTCGACGAGACCCACGGCCCCGACGGCGAGCCCACCGGCCTGCACGGCGCGGGCGAGTACAACGCCGACATCTTCGACCGGGCGACGGCCGGAGCCTTCGCCGAACGGCTCCTGCGGCTGCTCGGCTCCGCCGCCGCCGACCCGCACCGCCCCGTCGGGCAGCTCGACGTCCTGACACCCGGTGAGGCCCGGCAGCTCGGCGAGTGGAACCGCACCGCGCACGAGGTGCCGCCGCAGTTCGTCCCCGAGCTGGTCGAACGGCAGGCCGCCGACGTGCCCGAGGCCACGGCCGTCATCTCCGAGCGGAGCACCCTCTCCTACGGGGAGCTCAACGCCCGGGCCAACCGGCTGGCCCGCCACCTGGCGGCCCGCGGCGTGGGCGGCGAGTCGATCGTGGTGATCGCGCTGCCGCGCTCCGCCGAGATGATCGTCTCGCTGCTGGCCGTCCTCAAGGCCGGTGCCGCCTACCTCACCCTCGACACCAAGGCCCCCGAGCAGCGGCTGCGCGCCGTCCTGGACGACTGCGGCCCCGCCGCCGTCCTCACCGACACGGCCCACCGGCCGCTCCTGGGCGAGCCGCACGCCCGGGACGTCGTCCTGGACGACCCGGCCGTCGAACGGGCCGTGTCCGCCGAGGCCGACACCGACCTGACCGACGCCGACCGGGTCCGCCCGCTCGACCCGCGCCACCCGGCCTACGTCGTCTACACCTCGGGCTCCACCGGCACCCCGAAGGGGGTGGTCATGCCGATGGGCTCCCTGATGAACCTGCTCGGCTGGCACGCCGGCACCTACTGCGGCGGCGTCGGCACCCGCACCGCCCAGTTCTGCGCCGTCTCCTTCGACTTCGCCGTCCAGGAGATCCTCCAGGCGCTCGTCGTCGGCAAGACCCTCGTCCTGCCCGAGGAGCACGTCCGCGTCGACGGCCGCGAACTGGCCGCCTGGATCGCCCGGCACGGCATCAACGAGCTCTTCGCCCCCACCCTCGTCATCGACGCCGTCCTCGCCGCCGCCGCGGACCGCGGCGAGCCGCTCGACTCGCTCACCGACCTCTTCCAGGGCGGCGAGCAGTTCCGGCTCAGCAGCGAACTGCGGGCGTTCTGCGGGACCGGCCGGCGGCGCATGGCGCACAACGTCTACGGCCCCGCCGAGGTCGCCGCCATCACCTCGGCGACCCTCCCCGAGGACACCGACGAGTGGCCCGCCTCGGCCTCCATCGGCGAACCGATCTGGAACGCCGCCGCCCACGTCCTGGACGAGCGGCTGCAGCCGGTCGCCCCGGGCGTGCGCGGCGAGCTGTACATCGGCGGCTCCCAGATGGCCCGCGGCTACCTCGGCCGGCCCGACCGCACCGCCGAACGGTTCGTCGCCTCCCCGTTCGGCCCGCCCGGTTCGCTGATGTACCGCACCGGCGACGTCGTGCGCCGGCCCGCCGGCGGCGAACTGGAGTTCCTCGGCCGCTCCGACCACCAGATCAAGATCGGCGGCTTCCGGGTGGAGCCCGGCGAGGTCGAGGCCGTCCTCGCCGAGCACCCGGCCGTCGACACGGCCGCCGTCCTCACCCGCGAGGACACCCCCGGCGCCGTCCGCCTGGTCGCCTACGTGGTGCCCGCGCAACCCGACCCGGACCCCGACCTCGGCCGCACCCTGCGCACCCACATCGCGCAGCAGCTGCCGCACTACATGGTCCCCGCCACCGTCACCGTCCTGGCCGAACTGCCGCTGACCGCCAACGGCAAGCTCGACCGGGCCGCCCTGCCCGTCCCCGAGGCGCAGTCCGCCGGCGCCGGCGAAGGGCCGCGCACCGAACGCGAGAAGGCGCTGTGCGCCCTGTTCGCCGACGTCCTCGGCGTCCGCGAGGTCGGCATCGACGACGGGTTCTTCGACCTCGGCGGCGACAGCATCATGTCGATCCAGCTGGTCGGCCGGGCCCGCCGGGCCGGACTCGAACTCTCCGTACGGGACGTCTTCGAGCACCGGACCGTCGCCGCCCTCGCCACCGTCGTCACCGAAGCCGAGGGCACGCCGGCCGAGGAACCCGGCGCGGGCCTCGGCGAGGTGCCGCTCACCCCGATCAAGCACTGGCTGCTGGCCCGCAGCGACGACCTGGACGGGTTCACCATGTCCGCCGTCCTGCAGGCCCCCGCCCGCCTCGACCCCGGCCACCTGACCCGCGCCGTCCAGGCCCTGCTCGACCACCACGACGCCCTGCGGGCCCGGCTCTCCCCGGCTCCCGACCGGCGCCTGGAGGTCCCGGCCCCCGGCACCGTCGACGCCGCGGCCGCGGTCCACCGGGCCGACGCCACCGGACTCGACGGACCGGAGCTGATCCGGCTCGTCCACGCCGAGGGGGAAGCCGCCCGCGACCGCCTCGACCTGGCCGCCGGCCGCGTCGTCCAGGTCGTCTGGGTCGACCGGGGCCCCGACACGCCCGGGCTGCTGCTGCTCGTCATCCACCACCTCGTCGTCGACGGCGTGTCCTGGCGGATCCTGCTGCCCGACCTCGCCGAGGCCCACCAAGCCGTCGCCGCCGGCCGGGAGCCGGAACTCCAGGCCGTCGGCACCTCGCTGCGCCGTTGGGCCCAGCGCCTCACCGAGGAAGCCGCCAAGCCCGCCCGGGCGGCCGACGCCGGCTGGTGGCAGGACGTGCTGCGCACCGCCGACCCGCTGCTGGGCCGCCGCGCCCTGGACCCGGCCCGGGACACCCACGGCACCTCCGGCCGGATCGAGACGGTACTGCCCCCCGAGGTGACCGAGGCCGTCCTCACCAGGGTCCCCGCCGCGTTCAACGCCGAGGTCAACGACGTCCTGCTGACCGCCTTCACCCTGGCCTGGGCGCGCTGGCTGGGCGGCACCGGACTCCTGCTCGACCTGGAGGGCCACGGCCGCGAGGAACACCTCGTGGACGGCGCCGACCTGTCGCGCACCGTCGGCTGGTTCACCAACCTGTACCCCGTCCGCCTGAACGTCGGACCCGCCGACGTCGCCGACGCCCTCGCCGGCGGCCCGGCCGCGGGAACCGCCCTCAAGGCCGTCAAGGAACAGCTCCGGTCCGTACCGGACAAGGGCATGGGCTACGGGCTCGTCCGCCGGCTCAACCCCGCCACCGCGAGCGGGTTCGACGGACTGCCCGAACCGCAGGTGGCCTTCAACTACCTCGGGCGGTTCGCCACCGGCGGCGACGGCCCGGTCGCCGACTGGACCCCGCTGAGCGGCATCGACGCCGTCCCGGGAGACCCCGCGCACCTGCCCCTCGCGCACCCCCTCGAACTCAACGCCCGCACCGAGGACGGCCCCGACGGCCCGCGCCTGGTCGCCTTCTGGACCTGGGCCGACGGGATCCTCGACGAGACCGGGGTCCGGCACCTGGCCGGGCTCTGGTTCCAGGCGCTCGAAGCCCTCGTCACCCACGCGCGCGACCCCCTCGCAGGCGGACTCACCCCCTCCGACGTCTCCCTCTCCTCCATCACCCAGGACGAGATCGAGGCGTTCGAGGACGAGCTCGACGACCTGTTCGGCGACGACGAGTTCGCCGCCTCCGACGACGTAACCGCTCCTGAAGACGAAGAGGCCACGAAGTGAGTCGCAACCCGCGGAAGATCGAGGACATCCTGTCGCTGGCCCCCCTCCAGGAGGGCCTGCTCTTCCACAGCGTCTACGACGAGGACGGCCTCGACCCCTACGTCGTCCAGATCTCCTTCGACATCGAGGGCGCCCTCGACCCGGCCGCCCTGCGCGCCGCCGCCGAGAAGCTGCTCGCCCGCCACGGCAACCTGCGGGTCGCCTTCCGCCAGCGCAAGAACGGCGACTGGGCCCAGCTCGTCATGCGCGAGGTCCGGCTGCCCTGGACCGAGACCGACCTGACCGGCCTGCCCGAGGACGAGCGGGCCGCGGCCGCCGCCGCGGCCGTCGCCGCCGACCGCGCCACCCGCTTCGACGTCGCCCGGCCCCCGCTGCTGCGCTTCACCCTGCTGCGGCTCGGCGCCGACACCCACCGCCTGGTGCTGACCAACCACCACCTCCTGATGGACGGCTGGTCCCTGCCCGTCCTCATGGGCGAGCTGTTCGCCCTCTACGACACCGACGGCGACCCCACCGCCCTGCCGGCGGTCCGCCCCTACCGCGACTACCTCACCTGGCTGGAGCGGCAGGACAAGGACGCCGCCCGCGCCGCCTGGCGCGACGCCTACGCCGACCTCGCCGAGCCCACCCAGGTCGCGCCCGGCGCGGGCCGGGCCGCCGTGGCCGGCGCCGAGGTCCAGGCCCTCCTCGACAGCGCGGACACCACCGAACTCGGGGAGATCGCCCGCAGCCGCGGCCTCACCCTCAACACCGTCGTCCAGGCCGCCTGGGCGATCGCCCTGAGCACCCACACCGGACGCGACGACATCGTCTTCGGCACCACCGTCTCGGGCCGCCCCCCGGAGCTCGACGGCGTCGAGCGGATGGTCGGGCTCTTCATCAACACCCTGCCCACCAGGGTCCGGATCCGGCCCGCCGAGTCCCTCACCGCACTCCTCGCCCGCGTCCAGGACGAACAGGCCCGGCTCACCCCGCACCAGCACCTCGGACTGGCCGAGGTACAGCGCGCCGTCGGCCTCGGCGAACTCTTCGACACCTCCATGGTGTTCCAGAACTACCCGGTCAGCCGCACCGGCACCGCCGGCACCGGCATCGGCGCCGCCATCAGCCTCGCCCCCGGCAAGAACCGCGAGGCCACCCACTACCCGCTGCTGCTGATCGCCTCCGCGCGCGACACCATGCGCTTCCGCCTCAACTACCGGCCCGACGTCTTCGACGCGGCCACCGCCCAGCGCGTCCTCGACCGCTTCGTCCGGGTCCTGCACGGCCTGATCGCCGACCCGGACCAGGCCGTCGGCCGCCTGGCGCTGCTCGGCGACGACGAGCGCGACGAGGCCCTGCTGCGCTGGAACGACACCGCCCACGACGTCCCCGAGGACACCACGATCCTCGACCTGTTCCGGGCACAGGCCGCCCGCACCCCGCACGCCCCCGCGGTCAGCGGCCCGGACGGCACCCTCGACTACGCCGAACTCGACGCCCGCTCCAGCCGCCTGGCGCACCTCCTCGTCGCGCGCGGCGCCGCCCCCGAGCGGTTCGTCGCCATCGCCCTGCCCCGTACCGCCGGCATGGTCGTCGCCCTCCTCGCCGTCCTCAAGACCGGGGCCGCCTACCTGCCCGTCGACCCCGACTACCCGGCCGAGCGCATCGCGTTCATGCTCGACGACACCCGGCCCACCCTGCTGCTCACCACCGGCGAGCTCGCCGCGGCCCTGCCCGACGGCGGCACCCCGCGCCTCCTGCTCGACGACCCCGCGCTGGCCGGCGAACTCGCCGCCCGCCCCGCCACCGCACCCACCGACGCCGAGCGGCACGGCGCCCTGCTGCCCGCGCACCCGGCGTACGTCATCTACACCTCGGGCTCCACCGGCCGCCCCAAGGGCGTCGTGATCGAGCACCGCTCCCTCGGCGCCTACCTGCAGTGGGCCCGCGACGCCTACCCGGCGATGACCGGCACCTCGCTGCTGCACTCGCCGATCTCCTTCGACCTCACGGTCACCGCCCTCTACACGACCCTCGTCTCCGGCGGCCTGGTCCGCGTCGCCGACCTCGACGAGACCGCCGCCGAGGGCCCCACCCCCACCTTCCTCAAGGGCACCCCCAGCGTCCTCGCCCTGCTGGAGGCGCTGCCCGCGGACGCCTCCCCGAGCCGGCTCGTCATGCTCGGCGGCGAACTCCTCCTCGGCGAGGTCATCGACCGCTGGCGCGCCCGCCGCCCCGACGCCGACGTGCTGAACGTCTACGGCGCCACCGAGGCCACCGTCAACAGCGTCCAGTACCGCATCCCCGCCGGCGCCCCCTCGCCGACCGGCCCGGTGCCCGTCGGCCGCCCCTTCTGGAACACCCGGGTCTACGTCCTCGACAGCGCGCTGCGCCCCGTCCCCGCCGGCGTCCCGGGCGAGGCCTACATCGCCGGGACGGGCCTCGCCCGCGGCTACTGGCACCGGGCCGGGCTCACCTCCGAGCGCTTCGTCGCCGACCCGTACGGGCCGCCCGGCTCCCGCATGTACCGCACCGGCGACGTCCTGCGCTGGAACCACGACGGGCTCCTGGAGTTCGTCGGCCGCGGCGACGGGCAGGTCAAGCTGCGCGGCTACCGCATCGAACTCGGCGAGATCGAGGCCGTGCTGGCCGCGCACGAGCACGTCACCCAGGCCGCCGTCCTGCTGCGCGAGGACCAGCCCGGCGACAAGCGCCTGGTCGCCTACGCCGCCACCGGCGGCCGCACCGTCACGTCCGACGAGCTGCGGGCGCTGGCGGCCGGCCGGCTGCCGGAGTACATGGTGCCGTCGGCGTTCGTCGTGCTGGAGGCGTTCCCGTTGACGCCGAACGGGAAGCTTGACCGTCGTGCGTTGCCGGCGCCGGAGTACGGGGCGGAGTCCGCCGGGCGGGCGCCGCGTTCGCCGCGCGAGGAGATCCTGTGCGGTCTGTTCGCGGAGACGCTGGGCGTGGAGTCGGTGTCGATCGACGACGACTTCTTCCAGCTCGGCGGGCACTCCCTGCTCGCCACCCGCCTGGTCAGCCGCATCCGCTCCACCCTCGGCGCCGAGATGGCCATCCGCCAGCTCTTCGACACCCCCACGGTGGCCGGCCTCTCCGGGGCCCTCGACACCGGCAACGGCAGCGCCCGCCCCACCCTCACGGCCGCCGTGCCGCGCCCGGAGCGGATCCCGCTGTCCTACGCCCAGCAGCGCCTCTGGTTCCTCAACCGCTTCGAGGGCCCCAGCGCGGCCTACAACTCGCCGGTCGCCCTGCGACTCTCCGGCGCCCTGGACCGGACGGCACTGGGCCTGGCCCTCGCCGACCTCAGCGCCCGCCACGAGAGCCTGCGGACCGTCCTCGCGGAGGACGCCGAGGGCCCGCACCAGATCGTCCTCGGCGCCGACCGCCCCGTGGACCTCACCGTCGTGCGCACCGACGAGGCCGGACTGGACGAGGCCCTGCTGACCGCCGCCGGCCACACCTTCGACCTCACCACGGACACCCCCCTGCGGGTCTGGCTCTTCGAGCTCGACGCCGAGGAGCACGTCCTGCTGCTGCTCACCCACCACGTCGCCACCGACGCCTGGTCCCGCGCGCCGCTCGCCCGCGATCTGACCACCGCGTACGCGGCGCGCGTCGCCGGGGAGGCCCCGGCGTGGCCGGCGCTGCCGGTGCAGTACGCCGACTACAGCCTCTGGCAGCGCGAGCTGCTGGGCTCCGACGACACGGCCGCCGGCGAGGGGCCGATCCACCACCAACTCGCCTACTGGCAGGAGGCGTTGTCCGGTCTGCCGGAGGAGCTGGTGCTGCCGTACGACCGGCCGCGGCCGGCTCGCGCCACCCACCGGGGCGACACCGTCACCTTCGAGCTCACCCCGGAACTCCACCAGAGCCTCGCCAAGGTCGCGCGCGAGCAGCGGGCCAGCCTGTTCATGGTGCTGCAGGCGGCGCTCGCGGCGCTGCTGAGCCGGCTGGGGGCGGGGGAGGACATCCCGCTCGGCACGCCGATCGCGGGCCGCACCGACGACGCGCTGGACGACCTGGTCGGGTTCTTCGTCAACACGCTGGTGCTGCGGACGGACGTGTCGGGCGACCCGACCTTCGCGGAGCTGATCGAGCGGGTGCGGGCGGCCGACCTGGAGGCGTACGCGCACCAGGACCTGCCGTTCGAGCGGCTGGTCGAGGCGGTCAACCC
>NZ_JBITTM010000097.1:0-12840 GCF_044541955.1 Kitasatospora sp. NPDC085464 | reverse complement strand
GGACTTGCCGGCCGAGTCCTTCACCGTCACGGTGACGTTGGAGGTGCCCGCCGCGGTCGGGGTGCCGGTGATCGCGCCGGTGGAGGCGTTGATCGACAGACCGGCCGGCAGACCGGTCGCCGAGTACGACAGCGGAGCCGTGCCGCCGGACGCGTTGATCTGCAGGTTCACCGCGCCGCCGACGGCGGTCGACTGGTCACCGGGGCTGGTCACCGAGACCGCGCCGCTGCCGGCCGGCTTGGTGAGCAGGCAGCCGGCCACGTTGAGGTCGATGGTCCGGCTGGAGTTCAGGCAGGTGGTGAACCAGTAGGTCTCCTCGCCGTAGCTCTGGCCCTTGACGGCCTTGGTGGTGCCGTCGGCGGCGACCTCGCACGGGTTGTTGAGGGTGCACATCGCACCGTCGTCGTTGCCGGTGTTGTTGATGCCGATGATCCGCCCGCTGGCGGAGTCGATGATCGGCGAGCCCGAGGTGCCGTGCGTGGTGTTGCAGCCGGAGCTGTAGCGCAGCGAGTCGTGCCAGGTCCACTCGTCCTCGCGGAGGGTGGGCACGAACCCGTTGACGGAGCAGTTCCAGACCTGCTTCCAGTACGAGGAGGGTATGTACATCGCCGCGCCGTCGACCGGGTGCGCGTCGCTGACCGTCAGCGCGGTGGCTCCGTACTTGGAGGTGATCGAGCCGTAGGTGTCGGTGAGTTGGTAGAGCGCGACGTCGGTGCCGGTCATCGTCGCGTAGAGCACCTTGTCGGCCTGGACGGTGCCCAGGCTGTTGCCGGCGCCGTCGAGCAGGGTGCCGCTGCGGCTGGCGCTGACGTTCTGGATGACCTGGCCGGCCGACGGCATGGTCGGCAGGCAGTGCCCGTTGGTGAGCATCAGCGCCCGGTCGCCGGCCACCGAGGTGGGGTAGCGGACCAGCGAGGCCGAGCAGTTGCTCAGGGCGATGGTGGACGTCAGGTCGGCCGCCTGGACGGCGTGCGCGGGGACGGCGGCGAAGGCCAACCCGCCCGCGACGACGGCACTCGTACCGGCCACCGCGACAAGTCTCTTGAACATGGCTCTCCTTGTGGGGGATCGCGGGGTGTACGACTGGTCGCCGACGCCCGCGCCGCACGAAAGTGCCATGGCCACCTCAAGGGGTCAACCGTTCTGGCCGAACTCGCCACTCCTCACGGCTTGTTGTGCCACCCGGACACAACCACCCGTCCCGGTATGCCCGTTACGCACTACGGCTGCGGCGCGGAGTTCACGGTCTGCCCCTCGGCCTGGACGCCCCCCGCGCCCTTCACCGGCGTGAGGTCGAAGTCCCAGCCGGCCCCGCCCTGCGGGTTCGGGAACGCGAACTGGTCCTTGTACTTGACGAACCGGCAGTCCTGGGTAAACTGCCTCGCCTCGGAGTCCCAGTCCGCCCCGGTGGCGACGTAGACGTCGTAGGAGCCTTCCTTGATGCCCTCGACGGCGGTGCTCTGCCCCTTGGCCGCGTACACCGAGGCGACCGACTTCCCGTCCTGGGCGAGCGTGAGGACCGCGTCCGCCGGGCCCCTTTCGTTGTCGATGTGCAGCGCGCCCTTGCCGGCCTTCCCGCCGTCGCGGACCAGTGCCCCGTTCTCCAGGACCCGCAGCTGCGGTTGCGGCGAGGGGAACCGGGGCACGACGAGGCCGGTCCGGTAGCCGGCCGCGGTCAGCTTGCTGAGGGCGGCCGAGACCGCCGCCATGCCCGGACCGGCGCCGAGCCTCGCCTGGGCGACCCCGACGGTGCAGAGCTTGTGCTGGAGGACGTCGCCGCGCAGCGCCGACGACTCGGCGGCGAGCGCGGTCAGGCCGTTCGCCAGGTCGGTGCGGGCTTGGTCGGCGTCGGCCGGTGCGGTGACGGTGTTCAGGTTCCGGACGGCACGGCCGATGTTGGACTCGACTCCGGCGAGGGCGGTGTCCAGCTCGAACGTGGTCTTGGCCGTCACCGCCTTCCCCAGCCCGGTGTTGACCGGCGCGAGCGCCTGGTCGAGCACCGTGCCGTACGGCGTCGGCGACGCACTCGGCGCGGCCGTACCGCCGCCCCCGCCCGAACAGGCCGCAAGCAGCAGTAACCCGCCGACGACCGGACCGGACCTGAACACGGACCTCACGGACCTCACTGACCTCATGACCCCACCCCGGTTGTCATCCGACGCGCGCTCCCCGCGCGCACACGAACGGACATGCTGCCGAGTACGAACCGCACCGGTCAACAGGGCCCGTACGATCATCGGAAGGGCCCGCCCCGGCCCGTCCGTCAGGGTCAACTACGATCGGGCACGTGCTCAGCCTCACCGGACTCCCCCTCCAGATCATCGCCTCGGTCCTCGCGATCGCCGTCTTCGCCGCCACCATGTGGCTCTGGCCGCGGTTCGGCGGGAAGGGCTGGAAGGCCTGGTCGGGCCGGATCGGCGCGTTCCTGGCCACCCAGGTGTCGGTGCTGGCCGCGATGGGCCTGATCGCCAACAGCTACTTCGGCTTCTACAGCTCCTGGACCGACCTGCTCGGCACCAGCGGCAAGCTCGGCACGGTCGTGGACCACGACCCGAACGCCTCCGGGGTGGCCGTCACCGGTCAGCAGAGCTTCTACTCGGCGCAGGGCTCGGAGCCCGAGCGCTCCGGGCTGATCCAGAAGGTCGACGTCAAAGGAGCCGGCAGCGGTCTGAGCACCGAGGCGTACGTCTACCTGCCGCCGCAGTACTTCCAGCCGGACTTCGCCAAGCAGCGCTTCCCGATGGCCCTGGTGCTCACCGGCTACCCGGGCACCCCGGAGAAGCTGATCTCGCTGATGCAGTACCCGGCCTCCACCCTCGACGCGATCGAGCGGAAGAAGCTGCCGCCGACGATCCTGGTGATGACCCGCCCCACGCTCGTCGGCGACCGCGACACCGAATGCGTGGACGTGCCGAACGGCCCGCAGGTGGAGACCTTCTTCACCACCGACCTGCCCAAGGCCCTCGCCACCACCTACCGGATCGGCACCGACCCGGCGAACCGGGCCGTCATCGGCAACTCCACCGGCGGCTACTGCGCGCTCAAGTTCGCGCTGCGCAAGCCCGACTCGTACCCCTCGGCGGTCGCCCTCTCCGGCTACTACAGCGCCGCCCACGACCCGACCACCGGCGATCTGTTCGGCGGCAGCGACAAGCTGAAGCAGGAGAACGACCTGCTGTGGCGGCTGAAGAACCAGCCGGCCGCCCCGGTCAACCTGCTGCTGACCACCGCCAACGACGAGAACAACTACGACGAGACCCAGGCCATGGTCGCGGCCTTCAAGGCCCCCACCAAGATGTCCACCATCACCCTGGACACCGCCGGCCACAACTTCCACACCTGGACCCGGGAGATCCCCCCGGCCCTGGAGTGGCTGGGCAGGCACATCACCATGCCCGCCGCCGCCTAGCCGGGCCTCCGACGCCGACTTCGACGCCGGGGCAGACGCCGGGGCCGAAGCAGACGCCGGGGCCGAGGCCGCCCGGCAGATCACACCCGTCTCACAGCGCCGTCTCACGGTTCTCTCAGTCGGGCCACGCACCGTATGGCGCATGACCACGAGCAGCTACACCCCTCCGGCCGGCGACCCGTGGCCCGAGGCCGCGAACCACCCGCCGCCGGAGGTGCCAGAGCCGGACCCGGTCCGGCCGGACCGGGCACCGCTCTTCCCCGAGCAGCCCCTGCCGCCCGTCGGCCCCAAGGGCCCCGCCTCCTGGTCCGGCCGGCTGCGCACCCTCCCCGCCCGCGCCTGGCGCGGGCGCGCGGACGACCCGCGCTGGGTGCGCCCGGCCCTGCTGGCGCTGCTGGCCGCGACGACCGTCCTCTACCTGTGGGGCCTGAGCGCGTCCGGCTGGGCCAACGCCTTCTACTCGGCCGCCGTCCAGGCCGGCTCCGAGAGCTGGAAGGCGTTCTTCTTCGGCTCCTCCGACGCCGGGAACTTCATCACCGTCGACAAGCCCCCGGCCGCACTGTGGCCGATGGCGCTCTCGGCGCGGGTCTTCGGCCTCTCCTCCTGGTCGGTGCTGGCCCCGCAGGCACTGATGGGCACGGCCACCGTCGGCGTGCTGTACGCGACGGTGCGCCGCCGCTTCTCCCCGCTCGGCGGCCTGCTCGCGGGCGCCGCGATGGCGCTGACCCCGGTCGCGGCCCTGATGTTCCGCTTCAACAACCCGGACGCGCTGCTGGTGCTGCTGCTGACCCTGGCCGCGTACGGGCTGGTGCGGGCGACCGAGGCGGCGAGCACCCGGTGGCTGCTGTTCACCGGGGCGATGTTCGGCCTCGCCTTCCTCACCAAGACCCTGGCGGCCTTCCTGATCCTGCCCGCCTTCGCGGTGATCTACCTGGTCGTGGCACCCACCGGCTTCTGGCGGCGGGTGCGGCAGACCCTGCTCGCGGGCGTGGCGCTGGCGGTCTCGGGCGGCTGGTGGGTCGCGATCGTCGAGCTGATGCCGGCCTCGGCCCGCCCGTACATCGGCGGCTCGCAGGACAACAGCTTCCTCTCGCTCACCTTCGGCTACAACGGCCTCGGCCGCGTGGACGGCAACGAGCGCGGCAGCGTGGGCGGCGGCGGGCGGCTCCCGGCCGGCTTCGACCTGCCCGGCGGGGCCGCGCCCGGCGGCGGACGCGGCTGGGGCGAGACCGGCCTGACCCGGATGTTCGGCACCGACATCGGCGGGCAGATCGCCTGGCTGATCCCGGCCGCGCTGATCCTGCTGCTGGTCGGCCTCTGGGGCACCCGCCGTTACGCCCGCACAGACACCGCCCGCGCGGCGTTCCTGGTCTGGGGCGGCTGGCTGCTCTCCACCGCGCTGATCTTCAGCTTCATGTCCGGGATCTTCCACCAGTACTACACGGTGGCGCTGGCCCCGGCCGTCGCGGCGCTGGTCGGCATGGGCGTGGACGGGCTGTGGCGGGCGCGGCACCGGCTGCCGTGGGCGCTGGTGCTGGCCGGCACGCTCGCGGTGACGGCGGGCTGGGCGTTCGTGCTGCTCGGCCGCAGCTCGGACTTCCTGCCGTGGCTGCGCTGGGCGGTGCTGGTCGGCGGGCTGGCGGCGGCGGTCGCGCTCGTCGGCGGGCAGCTCGCCGGGCGGACCTCCGGCCGGACCGGCGCGCGGATCGCCTCGGTGGCGGGCCTGGTGGGCCTGGCGGCGGCGCTCGGCGGCCCGGCGGCGTACGCGGTGGACACCGTCGACACGCCGCACACCGGCTCGATCGTGACCGCCGGCCCGGGCGTGCAGGGCGCGTTCGGGCCCGGCGGCGGGCGCAAGGGCGGCAGGGGCTTCCCGGGCGGCGGACAGGGCTTCCCCGGCGGCGGCAACGGCCGCTCCTTCGGTCAGGGCGGCCAGGGCGGCCAGGGCGGCCAGGGCGGTCAGGGCGGCCAGGGCGGTCGACAGGGCTTCCCCGGCGGGCAGAACGGCGGGGGCTTCCCCGGCTTCCCCGGCGGCGGCACCGGCTCCGGCAACGGCAACGGCTCGGACCACGCGAACGGACGCCACCAGCGCGGCGCCAACGGGACCAACGGCGGGAACGGCACCTTCCCCGGTGCCCCCGGTGCCCCCGGTGCCCCCGGCTCGACCGGTGCCGAGGGCACGGCCCCTGGCGGCTTCCCCGGCGGCGGCATGGGCGGCGGCGGCATGGGCGGTCTGCTCGGCGGCACCAAGGTGAGCGAGGAGGCCGCCGCCCTGCTCAAGGAGAACGCCGACCACTACACCTGGGCCGCCGCCACCGTCGGCTCGCAGAACGCCGCGAGCTACCAACTCGCCACCGGCGAGCCGGTGATGGCCCTCGGCGGCTTCAACGGCACCGACCCCTCGCTGAGCCTGGCGGGCTTCCAGAAGTACGTCCAGGAGGGCAAGGTCCACTGGTTCGTCGCCGGCGGCTCCCGCGGCGGCTTCGGCGGCGCCGGCGGCAGTGCGGAGGGCGGTGAGCGGCAGGAGTCGGAGAACAACCGGATCGAGTCCTGGGTCGCCGCCCACTTCACCGCCAAGACGGTCGGGTCGGCCACCTTCTACGACCTGACGGCCCCGACCTCCTGACCGTGAACCCCCGAGGGGGCGTGCCGCGTCCGCGCGGTGCGCCCCCTCCGCCGCACCCGCACCCGGGCCCGCGCCCGCGCCCGCCGGAGCCGCTCAGTCGGACGGGCAGTGCGTCCCCGCCGCCGGCATCCGGCCGTCCACCAGGAACGCCGCGATGGCCGCCCGGACGCACCCGCTCTTGTCGTACGCGGTGTGCCCGTCGCCCTCGCGGGTGAGCAGCACGCCGTGCTCCAGCCCGGCCGCCAGCCGCTGCGCCCACGGGTACGGGGTGACCGGGTCCTCGGTGGAGCCGACCACCAGGATCGGGGCGCTGCCGGGCGCCCGGATGACGTGCTGGAGTTCGGTCGAGCGGTACGGCCAGGGGCGGCAGTCCGGGGCGAGCAGGGTGGTCAGCGGGTTGTGCCGGCTGGTCAGCGGGGCCTGGACGGCGAGGTCGGCGAGGCCCGCCTTCAGCTGCGCCGCGTCGGGCGCCGGGAGGTCCGCGCAGGAGATGGCCGCGTAGGCGTCCGCGACGGTCGCGTAGCGACCGTTCTCACCGCGCCCGGTGGCGCCGTCGGCGAGCCCGAGCAGGGCGTCGGCGTCGCGTTTCCGGACGGCCGGTCCGAGGGCGTCGACCAGCCGGTACCAGGAGCGGTGGCCGTCGTAGAGCACGTTGAGGACGGCGGTCCAGCCGAGGGCGGCGGTGACGGTACGGCCGTCGGAGGCGCGCAGCGGGCGGTTGCTCAGGCCGTCGAGGAAGTCGGCGAGGCGGCCCGGGGCGGCGTCCGGGTCGGCGCCGAGCGGGCAGTCGGCGCCGTCGTCGGTGGCGCAGGAGGCGGCGAAGTCCCGGAACGCGGTCTCGCCGGCGACGGCCTGTTCGACGTCGAGCTGCACCGCGTCGGTGCCGTGCTCGACGGCGCCGTCGAGCACGAGGCGGCCGGTGCGGCCGGGGAACTCCTCGGCGTAGAGCGCGCCGAGGTGGGTGCCGTAGGAGAGGCCGAGGAAGTCGAGCTTGCGTTCGCCGAGGGCTCCGCGCAGCACGTCGAGGTCGCGGGCCGCGTCGCGGGTGCCGATGTGCGGCAGGTCGGCGTGGCTCGCCACGCAGGCGTCGGCGAGGACCCGGCCGTGGTCGTACGCCGGGTCGTCGGTGGCGTTCCACCGGTCGCGGGTGCGGTCGTCCAGGCAGTGGACGGGGGTGGTGTCCCCGGCGCCGCGCGGGTCGAAGCCGACCAGGTCGAAGCGTTCGTGCAGCCCCTGGTAGCTCTTCCAGTCCGCGCGGACCATGGTGACTCCGGAGTTGCCGGGCCCGCCGGGGTTGACCAGGAGGGCGCCGATCCGCGCCTGCGGGTCGGCGGCGGGCAGCCGGGCGAGGGCGACGGCGACGGTGCGGCCGCCGGGGTCGGTGTAGTCCAGCGGGACGGTGAGGGTGGCGCACTCGATGGTCGCCCCGTCCTGGCCGCCGTCCTCGTCGTCGGGGCAGGGCCGCCAGTCGATCCGCTGGCCGTAGAGCGCGCGCAGGGCCGGCGCGGTGCCGACGGCGACCAGGTCGTCGAGCGGCGGCCGGCTGCCGGTACGGCCGGTCGCGCCGGAGCCGGTGCAGCCCGCGAGCAGGGCGAGGGAGGCGCCAAGGGCGAGGGCGGGCAGGGTACGCCGGGGGAACCTGGGGAAGCGGGAGGTCATCGGGGCCACCGCCCACGAATACCATCCGACCCGGCCCCGCCTCGAACCCGGGTCGCACCGTGCCCGGCGCCGACCCCCGGACGTAGCGCTCCGTCAGCCGCCGATCGCGGACATCGGCCGCTCGGGCCGGACGAAGTCGGCGCTCCCGATGGCGTGTCCGGGCCCCTTGCCCGCGACCGACACCCGCCAGGCCTGCTCGATCGCCGCGTCGTCCGCCCCACCGCGCAGCAGGGCGCGCAGGTCGGACTCCTCCGTCGCGAACAGGCAGTTGCGCAGCTGCCCGTCGGCGGTCAGCCGGACCCGGTCGCAGCCCCCGCAGAACGGCCGGGTCACCGAGGCGATCACCCCGACCACCGCGTCCGTGCCCCCGATCCGCCACTCCTCGGCCGGCGCGCCGCCGTGCCGCCCGACCGGGACGAGCTCGAACCGCTCCCCCAGGGCGGCCAGGACCTCCTCCGCCGTCACCATCGCCGTACGGTCCCACGCACCCTGCGCGTCGAGCGGCATGGACTCGATGAACCGCATCGCGTACCCGTGCTCGACGGCGAACGCGGCCAGGTCGACGATCTCGTCCTCGTTCACCCCGCGCACCGGCACCGCGTTCACCTTCACCGGCCCCAGCCCGGCCGCCTTCGCCGCCGCGAGGCCCGCCAGCACGTCGTCGAGGCGGGCCCGCCGGGTGAGGGCCGCGAACCGCTCGGGCCGCAGGGTGTCCAGGCTGACGTTCACCCGCCCCAGCCCCGCCTCGCGCAGCGCGGTCGCCGTCCGTGCCAGGCCGATCCCGTTGGTCGTCAGCGACACCTCGACCCCCAGCCGCGCGATCCGGCCGACCAGCCCCGGCAGCCCCCGCCGCAGCAGCGGCTCCCCGCCCGTCAGCCGGACCGAGGCGATCCCCAGCCGCTCCACGGCGATCCGCACCAGCCGCACCACCTCGTCGTCCCCCAGCACCGCGTCCCGGGCGAGCCAGTCGAGGCCCTCCGCCGGCATGCAGTAGGTGCAGCGCAGGTTGCAGCGGTCGGTCAGCGAGACCCGCAGATCGGTGTGGACCCGACCGAAACGGTCCACCAGCGGGCGCGGTGCGGTGTTCATCGACCCAGTACAGGCGGCGCACGCCCGCAGGACCAGCGACCGAACCGCCGGGGACCGGCCGCCACCTGCGGCTTCGCCTTGTGGATTCACACAATGCGGGCCCCCGCCCCGCAGGGGCAGGCTGGGGCCATGCAGACTGCGCCGACACCCGCCGGGCCCGTCCCGGACGCCGGGCCCGCCCCGGTCGCCGCCCTCGTCCTCGCCGCCGGGGGCGGTCGGCGCCTCGGCGGGCGTCCCAAGGCACTGATCCGGTACGGGGGCCGGCCGCTGGTGGAGCACGCGGTGGCGGTGGTGCGGGCCGGCGGCTGCGCGGACGTCACGGTGGTGCTGGGCGCGGCGGGCGAGCAGGTCAGGGCCACCGCGCACCTGCCGGGCTGCCGCCTGGTGGCCAACCCCGACTGGGCCGGCGGCATGGGCTCCTCGCTGCGGGCCGGCCTGGCCGCCCTGCCCCCTGGGGCCTCGGCGGTGCTCGTCATGCTGGTGGACACCCCGGGGGTCACCCCGGCCGCCGTCGCCCGGCTGCTGGCCGCGCACCGGGCGGGCGCGGAGCTGGCCGCGGCGGCCTACGACGGCCGACGCGGCCACCCGGTGCTGATCGGCGCCCGGCACGTCGCCGAGGCGGCCGAGGGCGCCCGCGGCGACGCCGGCGCCCGCGCCCTGCTGACGGCGCACGCGGCGGAGGTCGTCCTGGTCGAGTGCGCCGACGTCGCCGTCCCGGACGACCTCGACACCCCCGCCGACCTGGCCCGCTGGTCCGCCGGGTGACCCTCCTCCCCCGGACGGAGGCCGCCCGCCCGCGGCCCCTGATCCGTCCCTGAGGATTGCCCCATTCCGCGCCCAGCGCCGGACATTTCGGGGAGCATGGGAATCGTCCCACCCACCCGACACCGACGGACGGAGCCCGCGATGGCAGGACTGCCCGACGACTTCACCGGACACGACCCCACGCGGCCGGGGGCGGGCGGTGGCGCCCGGGCGATCCGCTGCCCCGCCTGCCGCCGCGAGCACCTCTACGAGCCGCCCTCGCTGCCCTGCCCCTGCGGCGCCTCGCTCAAGGTGCCGCTGCTGCGCGGCGGAGTGCCGGTGCAGGTGCGCTTCCGCTCCTGGGAGGACTCCTGGCTGAGCATGCGCTGCCCGCACTGCGGCCGCTCCGACCAGTGGCCGCAGCCCGAGTTCACCTGCAACTGCGGCGCCACCGTCCGGCTGCCGGTGGACCGCACCACCCGGCTGGGCAGCGGCACCGCCGGCCCGCTCGCCGCCCCCGGGCCGCAGGCCTCCCGCCCCCACCCGGCCCACCCGATCGGCGCGCCGGTGCCCGCCCCGCCCGCGCCGCCCGGCGCCTCCACCGGCCGCACCCGCCCGTTCCGCCACCGCGCCCCCTTCCGCCCGCACCCGGTGCGCACCTCGCAGGACGCGGTGTTCACCGCCGCCCGCTACCTGGAGTGGCTGGGCTTCGACGACCTGGAACTGACGGAGGCGCAGGAGCGCGACGGGGTCACCCTGCTGGGCAGCCGGATGGTCGCCCAGGTCGACACCTGGACCGAGCCGGCCGACGTGAAGTCGGTCGAGTGCCTGTGGCTGCAGACCCTGCACGCCGAGGAGATGGCCGCCGCGATGTTCACCCTCGCGGGCTATTCGCACCAGGCCACCGTGCGCGGCGAGCAGCTGCTGGTCGCCCTGTTCAGCCTGGACCTGGCCGGCGTCCCGCAGCCCGCGAACGGCGCCGCCGAGGCCCTGATGGAGACCGGCTGGACCTCCTGACCACCCGGAGGCCCCTCTAGATCATTTCTCCGTCGAAAGCAACAACCTCCGCTCGTGATCTGGTGCACAAGCTCACCCCCGTGTTGAATTGCCGCCACAGCGCGGGCCTTTCGCCCTGCCGTTGCCATGCGCACGGGTCGTGGCGGCAGGGCCCCAGGGGCGGGTCCGCGCCCCGCTGGATGGCGCACACAAGGAGGTGGCGTTGTCGGAGCACGGATGGGGCCCGAGCGGCCCGGACGGGCGGGGGCGGGCGGCACCGGAGGAGCCGGGCGACACCGTGTGGCGACTGAGGTCCCGGGCGTGCTGGCAGGAGGCCGCCGAACTGTTGCGCCCGGCCGCCGAGAACGACCCGGCAGCCGCCCTCGGGCGGGCCGAACTCCTCATCGAGCAGTGCCTGTTCACCGCCGCCAACTGGACCCAGGCGGAGCAGGCGCTGCGCCTGGCGGAGGCACTGGCGGCCGGCACCGAGCAGCGCGCGGGCGCCGCCTGCGCCCGCGGCTTCCTCGCGTACGTGGCGAGCGTGCTCGGACCGCGGGACCGGCTGGACGAGGCCCAGGCCGCGCTCGGCCGCACCTCGGCCCTGCTGCCGCCGGACGCGCCGGGCCGCCCGCTGCTGGACTTCCGACGCGGACTGGTCGCCGAGAACCTGCTGCGCGACCGCAGCGCCGCCTGGATCGCCTACCGCCGCGCGCACGAGGGCGCCGGCGAACGCGGGGACGAACTGCTGCGCTCGTACACCTGGCGCCACCTGGCCGCGTTGGCGCTCTCCCGCGGGGACCGCGGCCACGCCCGGGAGGGCTTCGACGCCTCACTGCGGCTGCGCGAGCAACTCGGCTTCACGGTGGGGGTGGCTCCGGCGCTCGCGGCGCTCGCCGAGGTGTCCGAACCGGCCGAGGCCGCGCGGCTGCGCGCCGAAGCGACCCGGCTGGTGCAGGCCCTGGGCGGGGTCCCGGTCTGGCTCGCGCGCCAGCTGGGCGCCGCCCGCGCGCCGGGGCCTCCCCCGGACGGACGCATCGCGAGCGAGACCCGGGGAACAATCAGCTAAGGTGAGCCTAACCTGGCTGGGGTGAGCAGTGCCCCGGCCGGGTCGCCTTGCCGTTCCCCCGGGCACCGCCATGCCCCGGTCCGACCGCGCCCGCCGCACCACCGGCACGGGGCGCCGCCGGGCGGTCCATGGGCGGGCCCCGGTCGACCCGATGGGGCCCGCCCATGACCGCGAGCAGCACCAGGCCCGGCCCCACGCCGTGCGCCCCCCGCAGCGCCGGGGCGCACGCCCCCACCGGCACACCGGACTCCCCCGTCCCGGGCGCCGCCTCGTACCACCGGCTGTCCGGACTCACCACCGCCCTGCGCGTACGCTGCGCACCGCCCCGACGCGGCGACGGCTGGCTGCCCGCCGCCGAGCTGGCCACCCGCCCCGGGGCGGTGCGCGAGCTGATCGCCCACGACGCCCGGCGCGGCCTCGCCCGCTACGAGCAGCCGCTGCGCCCGGACGTCGCGGCCGGCTTCGGCCTGCACCGCTTCGTCTGGCCGGTCTCGCTGCTGTTCACGCTGCCGTGGTTCCTGGAGCGGCGCGTCCCGCTGCTCGCCCTCGCGGACGTCTCGCTGCGCCGACGCTCCGAGGCAGTGGAGCTGACCGTCCGCCCGGGCGGGTTCGTCTGCCTGCCGGACGACCCGGCGGCGGGCGCGGCGGCCCGCACGGTGCCGGACCGGGACGCGCTGGCCGCCGAACTGCGGTGCGCGCTGGGCGGGTTCCTGGCGCCGGTACTGGCCGCCTTCCGCCCGGAGACGCGGCGCGGGCCCCGGGTGCTGTGGGCGATGGCCACGGACGCGGTGGTGGAGGGGCTCTGGTACGCGGGCGGGCTGCTGGGGGAGGCGGATCGGGCGCAGGCCGAGCTGTCCGCGCTGCTGGCGCCCGGCGAGGAGAGCGGGGGCGCAGGCTCCGGCGAGCCGAGCGGGCACGGGCGCGGGGGCGGGCGCGGGCGCGACGAGCCCGACAGGCGCGGGGGCGGGCGCGACGAGCCCGCGTGCGCGCCCGGCGCGGGCGGGGGCCCCGCCCCGGCCCCGGCGCCCTTCACCCCGGGCGCCGGCTTCGCGCCCCCGGCGCCCGGCTGCGCCGACGCTTCGGGCACGGACCGGTCCCGGGCCAGCTGTTGCCTCGTTTACACCGTGGATCCGGAGGACATGTGCGGCGGTTGTCCGCGCGTCACGCGGAGTTGACGAACGTTCGTCCGACACCGGATCCGGAAAGCCCGGAATTCCGGGAACGATCCACGCCCAATTAGTCAGACAATAG
>NZ_JBITTM010000096.1:0-12859 GCF_044541955.1 Kitasatospora sp. NPDC085464 | reverse complement strand
CTCGCAGGTCACAGCCGCTCCGCGAGGAAACGCCCGATGCGGGCCGTGTGCCGGGCATCCGTCATCAGATTTCCATGAGTGGACTCTACCGGGCACACCTCGACCGAACCACCCACGAAGGGTTGCCACAAGCTGACATCCAACCGGCCCGAACGGTCGGCTTCCGACTTCTCCTCGGCGGAGACGAAAAGCAGGTCGCCGTCGAAGAATTCGGGCCGGAATCGCCGCATGAGCCGGACATTGTTCACATAGACGTCCTTCAGCGCCAGGATGTCCTGCGCCTCAAGGTGCCGGAGGTTCTGGTTCCCGGACTGCAGGAACTCGCGGAAGCGCAGCAGGACCGCCTTCTCGTCTGCTATGAGCTCCTCGTCGTCGAAGGTGAAGCCCATCGCCCGCAGGTTGTGCGCGACGACCTCGTGCGGCACCGGGTCCTCGGTGACGGCGTCCGCGGCCTGCGGGTAGGCGTCGAGCAGGGCGAGGAGCGAGACCCGCTCGCCCTCCTCCTGCAGCCGGGTGGCCAGCGCGAAGGCGGTCAGGCCGCCGAAGGACCAGCCCGCCAGCCGGTACGGTCCGGCGGGTTGGACGGAGCGGATCAGGGCGAGGTAGTCCTCGGTCATCTCCGCCATCGAGGCGGGCAGGACGCCCGAGCCGTCGAGCCCGCCGGCCTGGATGCCGTAGACCGGCACGTCGGGGCCGAGGTGGCGGACCAGGCCGGCGTAGCACCAGCTGAAGCCGCCGCCCGGATGCAGGAAGAAGACCGGCGCCGCCGTGCCGCGCGCCCGCAGCGGCAGCAGCCCCCGGGTGGCCCGCCCGCCCGCGGTGGCCTCCTCCCCCGGGCCGGCCGCGTCCCCGGCCAGGGCCCGGGCCACGCCCGCGGGCGTCGGGGCGTCGAAGACCGTGCGCACCGGCAGGTCCGCCGCGAGCTCCTCGCGGATCCGGCCGACCAGCCGGGCGGCGAGGAAGGAGTGGCCGCCGAGTTCGAAGAAGTCGTCCTCGGCACCCACCTCCGCCACCCCGAGGACCTCGGCGAACAGGGCGCACAGCGCGTGCTCCTCGGGCGTGGCCGGTGGCCGCGACCGCTCCTCGTTGCCCTGGTCGGGGGCCGGGAGCGCGGCCCGGTCGAGCTTGCCGTTGGGGGTCAGCGGCAGCGCCGCCAGGACGGTGAAGGCGGCCGGGACCATGTGCTCGGGCAGTCGGCGCAGCAGGTGCTCCCGCAGCCCGGCCGGGTGCGGGAGGGCGCCGTCGGACGCCACCACGTACCCGGCCAGGCGCCGGTCCCCGGGCCGGTCCTCGCGGACCACCACAGCCGCCTGGGCGACGCCGGGGGCGGTGACGAGGGCCGCCTCGATCTCGCCGGGTTCGATCCGGAAGCCGCGGATCTTGACCTGCGTGTCGGCGCGTCCCAGGTAGAGGAGCTGCCCGTCGGCCGTCCACCGGGCGAGGTCGCCGGTGCGGTACAGCCGGGTGCCGGGCGGGCCCCAGGGGTCGGCGACGAACCGCTCGGCGGTGCGGTCGGGGCGGTGCGCGTAGCCGCGGGCCAGGGCGGCGCCCGCGATGTAGAGCTCCCCGGGGACGCCCGTCGGCACCGGGTTGAGCCGGCCGTCGAGCAGCCGGACGGCCGTGTTGTCGACCGGCGCGCCGATCGGCGGCGCGGTGGGCGCCCAGTCGGCCGGGTCGTCGGGGAGCCGGACGGCGGTGACGACGTGCGTCTCGGCGGGGCCGTAGTGGTTGTGCAGGCGCCGGCCGGGCCGGGCCGCGCAGAAGGTCCGGATGGCGCCGTGCGGGGTGAGCGCCTCCCCGGCCTGGACGAGGTCGGTGAGCTCGGGCAGCGGCAGCCGCAGGGCGGTCGCCGCCTCGCACACCGCGTCCAGGACCAGGTTGGGGGCGTACAGCTCGTGGACCCGCTGCTCCTGGAGCCACCCGGCCAGCCGGGCCGGGTCGCGCCGGACGTCCTCCGGGCAGACCACCAGGGTCTTGCCGGCGAGGAGCGCGGAGAGCATCTCCTGCACGGACACGTCGAAGCTGACCGCGGTGAACTGGGCCACCCGGGTGCCGGGGCCGCCCGGGAGCTCCCGCTCGTGCCAGTCCAGCAGGTTGAGCAGGGCTTCGGCCGGCATGGTCACCCCCTTGGGGCGGCCGGTCGAGCCCGAGGTGTAGATGACGTAGGCGGGGTGGGCCGGGTGGTACGGGGCGCGGTGCCCGGCCGCGGCGTCGGCGCCGTCGCCCCGGGCGGCGAGGGCGGCCGTCACCTCCGGGGAGTCGACCGTCAGCCTCGGCGGCCCGGCCCGGCCCGGGAGGACGGCGTCCAGCTCACGTGTGGTCAGGACGAGGGCCGGCCGGGCGTCTTCGAGCATGTACGCGATGCGGTCGGCCGGGTAGGCCGGGTCCACGGGCAGGTAGCCGGCGCCGGCCTTGAGGACCGCCACGAGGGCGGTGACCAGGTCGACGGACCGGTGCATCGCGACGGCGACGAGGCTCTCGGGGCCCACGCCGCGCTCGCGCAGCAGCCGGGCGAGGCGGTCGGCCCGCTCGTCGAGCTCCCGGTAGCCGACCGAGCCGGCGGCGTCCTCCACGGCCGTGGCGAGCGGGTCGCGGGCGGCGGCGGCCTCGAAGCGGGCGGCCGGGCCGGTGTCCCGGGCCCGGGGGTGCTCGGCGCCCTTCCCACGGGCCAGCATCCGGTCCCGTTCGGGGCCGGTGAGCAGCCGCAGTTCGCCGAGGCGGCGCTGCGGGTCGGCGGTCACCTCGTCGAGCAGCCGCAGCAGCCGGTCGACGAGGGCGCGCGCCGTACCGGGGTCGAACAGGTCGGTGCTGAACTCCAGCCCGGCGCCGAGGCCGTCGGGGGTTCCGTCCGGGCCGTGCCGTTCGGCGAAGGAGAGCAGCAGGTCGAACTTGGCCGAGCCGGTGCCGGACGACAGGGGTTCGGCGGTGAGGCCGGGCAGCCGCAGGCCGCCGTGGGCGGCCGCGCTGCGCTGGTCGGTGTTGTTGAAGGTGAGCATGGTCTGGAACAGGGGGTGGCGGGACTGCGCCCGCTTCGGGTTGACCGCCTCCACCAGCCGTTCGAAGGGCAGGTCCTGGTGCGCGTAGGCGGCGAGGTCCGTCTCGCGGACGCGGGCGATCAGCTCCTTGAACGTCGGGTCGCCGGAGGTGTCGGTGCGCAGGACGAGGGTGTTGACGAAGAAGCCGACCAGGTCGTCCAGGACGTCGTCGGTGCGGCCCGCGATCGGCGTGCCGAGCGGGATGTCCTCGCCCGCGCCGAGCCGGGTCAGCAGGGCGGCAACGGCGGCCTGGAGCACCATGAACGGGCTGGACTGGGTGGAGCGGGCGAGGCCGCGGATCCGCCCGTACAGCGCTTCCGGGACGTCGTAGAGGACGCGGTCCCCCCGGTGGCCGGCGACCGCGGGCCTGGGCCGGTCGGCCGGCAGTGCCAGCTCCTCCGGAAGGCCGGCCAGGGCCTGCTTCCAGTAGGCGAGTTGGCGGGCCGCCGGGCTGTCGTCGGCGTCCTCGGCGCCGAGCACGGTGCGCTGCCAGAGGCTGTAGTCGGCGTACTGGACGGGCAGCGGCCGCCAGGCGGGGGCGGTGCCGCCGTGCCGGGCGGTGTAGGCGGTGACCAGGTCCCGGGCGAGCAGCGGGACGGACCAGCCGTCGCCCGCGATGTGGTGCACCAGCAGCAGCAGCACGTGCTCCCCGGCGCCGGTGCCGAACAGCCAGGCCCGCAGCGGGAGTTCACGGTCGAGCGCGAAGCCGTACCCGGCCGCCGCGGCGAGCTCCGCGTCGAGGCGCCCGGCCGGCACGTCGGGGACGTAGGTCAGCTCCGGCCGGCCGGCCGCGCCCTCGCGGACGATCTGGTACGGGCCCTCGGCGTCCTCCGCGAAGACGGTGCGCAGCGACTCGTGGCGCTCGGCGAGGTCGGCGAGGGCGGTCCGCAGCGCCTCCCGGTCGAGGTCGCCGGTGAGCCGCAGCGCGAAGGGGATGTTGTAGGTCGCGCCGGGCCCCTCGAAACGGTGCAGGAACCACAGCCGGCGCTGGGCGAACGAGGCGGGGACGCGCTCCGGGCGGGGCGTGGCCCGCTCCAGGGCCGGCCGGGCGTCGCCGGCCGCGTCCAGGGCCCGGGCGAGGGCCGCCGGGGTGGGGTGCTCGAAGAGCTGCCGGACGGCGAGTTCGGCGCCGAGGACCGAGCGGACCCGGCCGACCAGCCGGGTGGCGAGCAGCGAGTGGCCGCCGAGGTCGAAGAAGTCGTCGTCGATGCCGACCTGCGGCACGCCGAGGAGTTCGGCGAACAGCCCGCACAGGATGGACTCCTGCGGGGTGCGGGGCGCGCGCCGGTCCGCCGTGACGGGCTGCGTCGCGTCCACCGTCGGCAGGGCCCGCCGGTCGACCTTGCCGTTGCCGGTGAGCGGCAGTGCGTCGAGGAGGAGGAACGCGCCGGGCACCATGTAGTCGGGCAGTTCGGCGGCGACGTGGGCGCGCAGCGCGGCCGGGGACGGCTCGGTGCCCCGTTCGGCGACGAGGCAGGCGACCAGCCGCTTGTCGCCGGGGCGCGGCTCCTGGACGGTGACGACGGCCTGGGCGACGTCCGGGTGGCGGCCCAGGACGGCCTCGATCTCGCCCGGTTCGATCCGGAAGCCGCGCAGCTTGACCTGTTCGTCGGCGCGCCCGAGGTAGTCCAGGGTGCCCTCGGGCGTCCACCGCACGAGGTCGCCGGTGCGGTACATCCGGGAGCCGGCCGGGCCGTACGGGTCGGCGACGAAGCGCTCGGCGGTGAGTCCGGGTCGCCGCCAGTAGCCGCGCGCGAGGCCCGCCCCGGCGATGTGCAGCTCGCCGGCCGTGCCGGGCGGGACGGGCCGCAGCCCCGCGTCCAGGACCAGCAGCCGGGTGTTGTCCAGCGGGGTGCCGATCGGGACGGCGTCCGGGACGGGGCCGCCGGCGGGCAGCCGGTGCCGGACGGCGAAGGTGGTGGTCTCGGTGGGCCCGTAGCCGTCGACGACGGCCGTCCCGGGGCAGGCGGCCATCACCCGGCGGACCGACGCGGCGGGCACCACGTCACCGCCGGTCCAGACCTCCCGCACGCCGGCGAGGGCGTCCGGGGCCTCGTCCGCGACGAGCTGGAAGAGGCCGGAGGTCAGCCAGAGCCCGGTCACGCCGTGTTCGGCGACCAGTTTGCCGAGGACCTCGGTGTCGAGGTCGCCGGGCGGGGCGACGACGGCGGTGCCGCCGGAGAGCAGCGGCACCCACAGCTCGTACGTCGAGGCGTCGAAGGCGTGCGGCGAGTGCACCAGGACGCGCCGGTGGGCGCCGCCCGCGAACGACCGGTCGTGGGCGAGTTCGAGCACGTCGCGGTGGGTGACGGCGACGCCCTTGGGCGTGCCGGTCGAACCGGAGGTGTGCATCAGGTAGGCGAGCTGCTCCCCCGGGACGTGCCGCGGCAGCGCCGCCCCGGCGGGGGACGGCTCCGGGCCGTCGTCGTCGACGGCGACCACCGGGCCGGTGCCGAGCTCCGCCGCCCGGCCGGCGTTCTCCTGGTCGGTCAGCACGAGGCCGGTCCCGGCCAGCGAGGCGACCTGCCGCAGCCGGTCCACCGGGTCGCCCTGGCGCAGCGGCACGTAGGCCCCGCCGGACTTGAGGACGGCGAGCACCGCCACCACCAGCTCCGCCGAGCGTTCCATGAGCAGCGCCACCGGTGTCTCGGCCGTCACGCCGAGCCCGACCAGCCGGCGCGCCAGCGCGTCCGAGCGGGCGTCCAGCGCGGCGTAGTCGTACGCGGCGGTGCCGCACCGCACGGCGACGGCGTCCGGGGTCCGCCGGGCCTGGGCCCGGAACGCCTCGGGCAGGCCGCCCGCGGGCACCGGGGTGTCCGCGCCGCGGCCGAGGACCAGGGCGGCCCGGCGCTCGGTGTCGGAGAGCAGGTCCAGCCGGGCCAGCGGCAGGCCCGGCTCGGCGGCGACCGAGCGCAGCACCCGGACCAGCCGGTCCAGCACGGCCCGGGCGGTCGCGTCGGGGATGAGGTCGGGCTGGTGGTCCAGGCGCAGCCGCAGTCCGCCGCGGCCGACCGCCACCAGGGCGAGCGGGTAGTGGGTGGCGTCCCGGTTGCGGCTGCCGGTGACGGTGACCCCGCGGATGCCGCCGGGCCGGTCGTTCTCGGCCCCGATGTCCACCGGGTAGTTCTCGAACACCATGGTGGTGTCGAAGAGTTCGCCGGCCCCGGCCAGCCGCTGCACCTCGGCCAGGCCGGTGTGCTGGTACGGCTGGAGCCGGGTCTGCTCGTCCTGCACCCGGCGGACGGTGTCCACCAGGGACTCGTCGGACCGCAGGACGACGCGCACCGGCAGGGTGTTGATGAACAGCCCCACCATGGTCTCGATCCCGGGGACCTCCGGCGGCCGGCCGGAGACGGTGCTGCCGAAGACCACGTCGTCCCGCCCGGTCAGCCCGCTCAGGACGACCGCCCAGGCGCCCTGGACCAGCGAGTTGAGCGTGAGGGCCCGCTCGCGGGCGAGCGCGGTGAGCGCCTCGTGGGTGGCCCGGTCCAGCTCCGTCTCCAGCCGGCCCGGCACGACCGGGGCCCGCTCGCCCGCGTGCGGCGCGACCAGCGTGGGACCGTCGAGCCCGGCCAGGGCCTCGCGCCAGGCGCCCAGCACCGACGCCTTGTCCTGGCCGGCCAGCCACTGCAGGTAGTCGCGGAACGGCCGGACCCGGGGCAGCGCGCCGTCGTCGCCCGCGGTGGCGTACAGCGCCAGGAGCTCCCGCACCAGCATCGGCCGCGACCAGCCGTCGAGCAGGATGTGGTGGTTGGTCAGCACGAACCGGTGCCGCCGCTCGCCGAGCCGCATCAGGGTGAACCGCATCAGCGGCGGGCGGCCGAGGTCGAAGCGGCGCGTGCGGTCCTCCTCGACGGCCCGGTCCGCGGCCGCCGTGCGCTCCCCCTCGGGCAGCCCGGTCAGGTCCAGCTCCTCCCAGGGGAGCCGCACCTCGTACGGGATGAGCTGCACGGGGCGCTGCACGCCCGTGTAGCGGAAGGCCGCGCGCAGGTTGCCGTGCCGCCGCAGCAGGGTCCGGCAGGCCGCCTGCAGCGCCTCGGTGTCGAGCGCGCCCTCCAGGTCGATGGCCTGCTGCACGAGGTACACGTCGGGTGCCGCCTCGTCGTACACGCTGTGGAACAACAGTCCTTCCTGGAGCGGGGCCAGCGGCAGGATGTCCTGCAGTCCGGACTGCGTCGCCATTACCAGGTCCTCCACTCGTCTTCCAGCGATTCGATCTCGTCCTGGCTCAGCAGGCTCAGGGACACGTCCGAGACGGTCAGCCCGCCCGCGTCGGGGCGTTCGGCGTGCTCGGTCAGCGCCCGCAGGGCCTGGAACCAGAGGTCGGCCAGTTCCTCGACCTCGGCCCGGCCGAGGATGTCCCGCGCCCAGGTCCAGGTGGCGGCCAGCTCGGGCCCGGCGGGCCCGTCGTTGGTACGGGCGTTGAGCTCCAGCGGGTGCGCGAGCGGCACCCTCGGGTCGGTGCCGCCGGCGCCGGCCGCGGTGGACAGCACGGTCCAGTCGGGCACGGCGGTGCTCCCCGCGCCCTGCGGCCCGGCCGTGGTGAAGCGGCCCAGGTAGTTGAACGCCACCTGCGGTCGGGGCAGTCCGGCGAAGCCGGGGGCCGTGGCCGGGTTGAGGTGGCGCAGCAGGCCGTAGCCCATGCCCTTGTCCGGCACCGCCCGCAGCTGCTCCTTGACCGCCTTGAGCGCGGCCCCGGCGGCCGGGCCGCCGGCGAACGCGTCGGCCAGGTCGGCGGTGACCGGGTCCAGCCGCACCGGGTACAGGCTGGTGAACCAGCCCACCGTCCGGGACAGGTCCGCTCCGCCGACCACGTCCTCCTCGCGGCCGTGGCCCTCCAGGTCGATCAGCGCCGTGCCGGCCGGGCTGCCCCGCCAGCGTGCCCAGGCCAGCGCGAACGCGCTCAGCAGCACGTCGTTGACCTCCGCCTTGAACACCGAGGCCACCCGGGTGAGCACCTGCTCGGTCACCTCCGTCGGCAGGGTCACCGTCAGGTGCTCCGCCGTGGCGTAGGTGTCCCGCTCCGGGTCCAGCGCCCGCCGGCCGATCCGCGGGTCGCCGGGCCGCAGCACCTGCTGCCACCAGCCGGCCTCCGCCGCCCGGGCGGGCTTCGCCGCCTCGTCGGACAGCCGCTGCGACCAGCGCCGCAGCGAGGTGCCGACGGCCTGCAGCCGGGGCTCGTGCCCGCCGACCACCGCCCGGTACGCCTCCGCCAGGTCGGGCACCAGGATCCGCCAGGACACCCCGTCGACGACCAGGTGGTGGACGATCAGCAACAGCAGGCCGGGCAGGTCGCGGCCGCGGTCGAACCAGACGGCCTGGAACACGCTCCCGGAGGCCAGGTCGAGCCGCTCGCGGGCGGCCCGCGTCTCCCGGCCGACCAGCTCCCGCTGCGCCTGCTCGTCCAGCCCGGCCGCGTCGACGCGGCGGACCGTCGCGGCGGCGTCCACGGCGCCGGGGGATCGGACCTCCAGCCGCCGCTCGGGCGCCGGGGAGAGCCGGGCCCGCAGGGCGTCGTGGTGGTCGAGCAGGGCCCCGACGGCCGCCGCCAGGTGCTCCCGGGTCACGGACGCCGGGACCTGCACCAGCCGGGACTGGTTGTACTGGTCGGCGGGGCCGCCGCGTTCGAGGAACCAGTGCATGATCGGCGTCAGCGGCACCTCGCCGACCCCGGCGCCCGGCTCCTCGGCGCTCGCGCCCCCGGTCTCCCGGACGACCTCGGCCAGGGCCGCGACCGTCCGCTGCTCGAAGACGTCGCGGACCGACAGTTCGAGTCCGGCCCGGCGGGCCCGGCTGACCAGCTGGATCGACATGATGCTGTCGCCGCCGAGGTCGAAGAAGCTGTCGTCGATCCCGGCCTCGTCCAGGCCCAGCACGTCGGCGAACAGCGCGCACAGCGCCTTCTCGCGCTCGGTGCGCGGCCCGCGCCCGCCGGCGCCGTCCCGGTCCGCCCCGTAGACGGGAGCGGGCAGGGCCCGCCGGTCGAGCTTGCCGTTCAGGGTGAGCGGCAGCGTGTCCAGCACGACCACGGCCGAGGGCACCATGTAGTCGGGCAGGGCGGCCGCGACCCGGGCGCGCAGGGCGTCGGTGTCGACCGCCGCCCCGGCGGCCGCGACGACGTACGCCACGAGGCGCTTGTCGCCGGGCCGGTCCTCGCGCAGGACCACGGCGGCCTGGGCGACCTCGCCGGGCGCCGCGAGCACCGCCTCGACCTCGCCGGGCTCGATCCGGAAGCCGCGCAGCTTGACCTGGTCGTCGACGCGGCCGAGGAACTCCAGCCGCCCGTCGCCGAGTCGGCGCACCACGTCGCCGGTGCGGTACATCCGCTCCCCGCCGCCCGTGAAGGGGTCGGCCACGAAGCGCTGGGCGGTCAGCCCGGCCCGGCCCAGGTAGCCGCGGGCGACACCGGCGCCGCCGATGTACAGCTCGCCCGCGACGCCCGGGGGCACCGGCCGCAGCCGCGCGTCCAGCACGTGCACCCGGGTGTTCCACAACGGCCGGCCGATCGGGACGACCGCCTCGGGCACCTCCTGCGGCGAACGCAGCCGGTTGACCGTGGAGAACACCGTGGTCTCGGTCGGCCCGTACTCGTTGGCCACCACGATGCCGGGGCAGGCCTCCAGGACGCGCCGCACGGCGGCCGGGGACACCACGTCACCACCGGCCCAGACCTCCCGGACACCCCGGAAGCACTCCGGCCGCTCCTCCGCGAGCACCCGGAACAGGCCGGCGCTGACGAACAGTCCGGTCACCCCGCCCTCGGCGATCGCGGTCGCGAGGTCACCGGCGTCGATCCGCCCGGCCGGGGCGACGACGACGGTGCCGCCGGTCAGCAGCGGGGTCCAGATCTCGAAGGTGGAGGCGTCGAAGGCGTACGGCGAGTGCATCAGCACGCGCTCGTGGTTGCCGTCGCCCCAGAACCGGTCGGCCGCCAGGTGCACCACGTTGTGGTGGGTGTTGCCGACGCCCTTCGGGGTCCCGGTCGAGCCCGAGGTGTACATCACGTACACCAGCTGCTCGGCGTCCGTGGCCACGCCCGGATCGGTGGCCGGTCCGGAGGCCGGGTCGAGCACGCCGCCCGGCCCCACCCGCAGCACCGGCACGTCCACCGCGAACCCGACGGCGTCCGGGGCCCGGTCGGTGAGCAGGGCCACCGCCGCGGTGTCCCGCAGGATGAACTCGGAACGGGCGGCGGGCTGGTGCGGGTCGATCGGCACGTACACGCCGCCGGCCTTGAGCACCGCGAGCGTCGAGACGACGAGCTCCGCCGACCGCTCCTGCAGCACGGCGACCCGGCTCTCGGCGCGCACGCCCCGGCCGATCAGGAGGTGGGCGAGCCGGTTGGCCCGCTCGTTGAGCTCCCGGTAGGTGACCGTCCCGTCGGCGCCCGCGAGGGCCACCGCGTCGGGGCGGGCCGCCGCGTGCTCCTCGAAGAGCACGTGCACCGGGGTCCGGTCGCGGTGCTCGACGGCCGTGTCGTTCCACTCCACGAGGATCCGGTGCCGCTCGTCGGCGTCCAGGACCTCCACGTCGCCGATCCGGCCGTGCGGGTCCTCCGCGAGGGCCGACAGGACGCGGACGAAACGGTCCGCGATGCCCTGCGCGGTGGCCCGGTCGAACAGGTCGGCGCTGAAGTCCAGCGCGCCGTCCAGGGCGGGCGTGCGACCGGACGCCGCACCGTGCTCGACGAGCTCGAAGGAGAGGTCGAACTTCGCGGAGGGCGCGCCGAGCGGGCGCCCGGTGACCGTGAGCCCGGCCGGGCCCGCAGCGGCGGGACCGGCAGGACCGGCGGGACCGGCAGCTGCGGCGCGGGCACCGCTGTCGAAGCTGAGCGCCGTCTGGAAGAGCGGGTGCCGGGCGAGCGAGCGCTCCGGGTTGACCGCCTCGACCAGCCGCTCGAACGGCAGGTCCTGGTGCGCGTACGCCTCCAGGTCCCGGGTGCGGACGCGCTCGATCAGCTCGGCGAACGTCGGGTCGCCGGAGGTGTCGGTGCGCAGGACGAGGGTGTTGACGAAGAAGCCGACCAGGTCGTCCAGGACGTCGTCGGTGCGGCCCGCGATCGGCGTGCCGAGCGGGATGTCCTCGCCCGCGCCGAGCCTGGTCAGCAGCGCGGCCAGCGCCGCCTGCAGCACCATGAACACACTCGCGCGCTGCTCGCGGGCCACAACGGTCAGGCGCTCGTGCAGGCCCTCGGGGAACGCGAAGGCCACCCGGCCGCCCCGGTAGGAGGCGGTGGCCGGCCGCGGCCGGTCGAACGGCAGCGCCAGTTCTTCGGGCAGGCCGTCCAGGGTCCGCTTCCAGTAGGCCAGTTGACGCGACACCTCGCTCTCCGGATCGGCCTCGGAGCCGAGCAGCTCGCGCTGCCACAGGCCGTAGTCGGCGTACTGCACCGGCAGTTCCTGCCAGGCCGGAGCCGCCCCGAGGACGCGCGCCGAGTAGGCGGTGGTCAGGTCGCGGACCAGGATGCCGCGCGACCAGGCGTCGCCCGCGATGTGGTGGGTCAGCAGCAGCAGCGTGCTGCGCTCCCGGCCCTCGCCGTCCGGCTCCGGAGGGAGCCTGAACAGCGAGGCCCGCAGCGGGACTTCCCGGCCCAGGTCGAAGACGTACCCGGCCGCGCGACGCATCATCCGGTCCACGACCGCGTCATCGTCGTCGACCTGCTCGACGGCCAGCGGCACCTGCACCTGCTCCGGCTCCAGCACCACCTGGTAGGCGGCGCCGTCGGCGTCCTCGGCGAAGACGGTCCGCAGGCTCTCGTGGCGGGCGACGACGTCGGCCAGTGCGCCACTGAGCGCCTGCTCGTCCACCGGACCGGTCAGGCTCAGCGAGACCGGCATGTTGTAGGTGTCGCTCGGGCCCTCCAGGTGCTGGAGGAACCAGAGCCGCTGCTGGGCGTGCGACAGCGGCACCCTGGCCGGCCTGACCGCGCGGACCACCCGGCTGCGCGAACCGGCTCCCGCATCCAGTGCGGTGGCGAGTTCGGCGACGGTGGAGGCCTCGAAGACCTGCCGAACGGCGAGTTCGACGTCCAGGACCGACCGGATCCGGCTCACCAGGCGAGTGGCGAGCAGGGAGTGCCCGCCGAGCTGGAAGAAGTCGTCGTCGATCGACACCGACTCCACGCCCAGCGTCTCCGCGAACAGACCGCACAGGATCTCCTCGCGCGGCGAACGCGGCGCCCGCCCGGCGGACTCCGCCCCGTACTCCGGCGCCGGCAACGCACGACGGTCCAGCTTCCCGTTCGGCGTCAACGGGAACGCCTCCAGCACGACGAACGCCGACGGCACCATGTACTCCGGCAGCCGGCCCGCCGCCAGCGCCCGCAGCTCCGCCGCCACCGGATGGCCCTCCCCGGCGGGCACCAGGTAGGCCACCAGGCGCTTGTCGCCCGGCCGGTCCTCGCGGACCAGCACCGCCGCCTGCGCCACGTGCTCGTGCGCGGCGAGCATCGACTCGATCTCACCCAGCTCGATCCGGAAACCACGCAGCTTCACCTGGTCATCGACCCGCGACAGGTACTCCAGCTCGCCCGCCCGCGTCCACCGCACCAGGTCACCCGTGCGATACATCCGCGCACCCGAGGAACCGAACGGATCCGCGACGAAACGCCCCGCCGTCAGCTCCGGCCGGCGCCAGTACCCCCGCACCACACCCTCACCCGCGATGTACAACTCACCCGGCACACCCGCCGGAACCGGACGCAGACCACCGTCCAGCACATACACCCGGGTGTTCGCGATCGGACGGCCGATCCGCGGCGAACCCGCCGCCTCACCCACCACATCCCACACCGTCGACCACACCGTGGTCTCCGTCGGCCCGTA
>NZ_JBITTM010000095.1:0-15138 GCF_044541955.1 Kitasatospora sp. NPDC085464 | reverse complement strand
GGTTCCAGCACTGCCCACTGGGCGTCCGTCAGATCTCCCCGAGCCATGGATCAAGATCATCGCATGACCTTGATCCACTTCTGAAACAGGCCCTAGTACTCCAGCTGTAGATCGGGAGCTGGTGTCATGTGATGAGCGCGGCTCCGGCCAAGGTGACGGGACCTGGGTGCCCGTAGGCTGCTGCAACAAGCCACGCAACTGGGCCAGCGTGAACTGTGCTGGGCGACCCGCAGACCAAGCTGTTCGTCACCATGCTCGCCGGGGTCCTGGAGTTCCAGCGCGACATGATCGCGGTCCTCACGTGTGGCGCGAAGGCCCTGTCTGATCTGGTACCTGGAGGACCAGCGCGGCGACGTCGAGGGGACCGACGGCGGCCCCTGTGTGCGGATTCTCAAGGTTGCGGTCTGGCAGGTCTGAGCTCGTTCGGGGTGAAGCGCGCGTCCGGATCCGGGTCGGCGCGCTCGACTACCACGGTGGAACATGCAGTGATGGCGTCGTCGAGCATCCACGTCTCCCCGTCCTCGTCCGGCGTCTCCTGTTGCTTGAGCAGGCGCAGGGCCGGTAGCAACTCCGGTGCGGCGAGCTCGAACGCGGCCTCGATGAGGATGTGGGCGGGGTCGTCGCCCTCCAGGGCCGCGATCAGTGCTGCGAGCATGCGCCGGTCGCCGCGGCGGGCCAGGCCGAGGAACGCCTCGCCGGCCGTGTCCGGGTCGGGGTCGGCCACCCGCTCCAGCAGGGCGTGCCGGATCAGCTCGTTGTCTCCCGCCGATTCCAGTCCCAGGCCGAAGGTCGCCCAGTCGCGGACGAAGTCCGACCGGTCTTCGCTGAGCCGGATCAGCGCGGTGACGGCTTCCCGGCAGGCGGGGTCGCCGGCGACCGACGGCAGGGTGAAGGCCACCGCCTGGCGCACGTCCTCGTCGTGGTGCTCCGTCTGCCCCAGCACCGCGGCTAGGCCTCGCGGGTCGGCGAGGTGGTGCAAGGCCGCGACCGCTGACTGGACCACGCCGGGCCGCCAGTCGGCGCAGGCCGCGACGGCGATCGGCAGCGTCTCCTCCAGGAACGGGCGCCCGGCGCCGTAACCGAGCTGGCCCAGGACGTTCAGGCCGACCTCCCGCTCGCGCAGGTCCTCGGAACGAGCCGTCACGCACGCGGCCTCGAACGCCGACCGGTCCGCACGGCGGTGGAAGTCGCTGACGACCTGCCAGTAGTCCTGCCCGTCCGGGTCCAAGAGCGCCGCAGCGCGCAGGGCTTCGAGATCGTCCTCGCCATCGGCCATGCCCACCAGGATAGGGAGGCCTCCCACGAGCCGCTCGGATTTATCGTGCCCCGCCGTCCGCCCAGTCCCCCGACTCGATCAGCGCTGGCCGCGTCGCAAGCTCCGCCGGGCCGGCCAGGTAGACCCAGGCGTCCACCGCGTCCCCCGTGTCCGGCAGGGTGACCGCGAGGTGGACGCGGACCACCGGGTACTCGGCGGGGCGGACCGTGAGCAGGTCGCCGACCACGGTGCGGCCCGGGGTCGGGACGGCGGAGGGGAAGCCCGGGCCCGCGCGGAGGGCGGTGCCCGCGGAGCTGGGCGGGCGGGCGCGGAGGGCGTGCGAGGCCAGGTAGCGGGCGTGGTTGCCAAGCAGCAGCGCGAAGCCCACCCGCGTCCCGCCGCGTTTCCCCGCGGCCAGGTCCGCCTCGTCATCGAGCACTGTCCAGTGCTCCACCAGCTCGTCCGCGCCCACCGGCTTGCGCCCCATGGCCCCGCATCATGCCGGATAACAGCAGGTCAACAGGGACAAACGATCAAAGATCACCCGTCTTTGGGGCTCCTGACACGATCGTTAACGGCACCCCGTATTGCTGGGTCGCCTGAAGACCGAGACGGCCACCGTTGATCATCGTGAGTTGTGTCGACAAACGAAGACCAGCCGGTGGCCGTGGGCCACCGCGTAGACCCTGTCCGGTGGCAGTCGGTATTCGAGGACCTGATGGCCAAGGTCGCGGGCCGGTTCACGCGAGTGGAACCTCGTCGCCGGGCGCGGGCATTCGTACTGGGGCTGCTCGCGGACCTGCCGAGGAAGAACTGCTGGACGATCGCCGAGCACGCCGGTGACGCGAGCCCGGCCGGCATGCAGCACTTGCTCAGCCGGGCGTCCTGGGACGCCGACCAGGTCCGCGACGACATACGGGACTTCGTGGTCGACCACCTCCGCGACGAGGATGCTGTGCTGGTCGTCGACGAGACCGGGGATCTGAAGAAGGGCACCGCGAGCGTCGGGGTTCAGCGCCAGCACACGGGCACCGCAGGGCGGATCGAGAACTCCCAAGTAGCTGTCTATCTGGTCTACTCCGCCCCGTCCGGGCACGCCGCAATCGACCGCCGTCTCTACATCCCTCGCTCCTGGACCCAGGACCCCGACCGGTGCCGAGCGGCTGGCATACCCGACGGCCTGAAGTTCGCTACCAAGCCCGCACTGGCCACCGAGATGATCGCCCACGCCCTGGACGCCGTCGTCCAGGCCGCATGGGTTACCGGCGACGAGGTCTACGGAGGTGACCCGCACCTGAGTGCCGAGCTGGAACGGCGTCAGATCGGCTACGTCCTCGCCGTCTCACGCAAGCGGCCGATCGCCACCCGGGCGGGCGTCTTCCGCGCTGGCGTTCTGGCCCACGGCCTGCCGAAACGTGCTTGGCAGCGACTGTCCGCAGGTGCCGGGGCCAAGGGCCACCGCTTCTATGACTGGGCCCAGGTCGACATCGACAGCCCGCCCGGGTGTCCCGGCCACCGCTGGCTGCTCGTCCGACGCAACCGGCGCACTGGTGAACTCGCCTTCTACCGCTGTTACTCGCCCCGCCCGATCCCGCTCACCAAGCTGGTCAAGGTGGCCGGACGCCGCTGGACCGTCGAGGAGACTTTCCAAGCCGCCAAGGGCCTGGCCGGACTCGACGAGCACCAGGTCCGCCACTGGATCTCCTGGCACCGCTGGACCACCCTGGCCATGCTCGCGCACGCCTTCCTTGCCGTCACCGCCGCCATCGAACGGGCCACGAACGTCGTGGCTGCCGAACTCAGCCCGCTGACCTGCAACGAGATCCGGCGCCTTTTCGCAGCCCTCTTCGTCCAGCCCGTCCGCGACCTCGCCCACTGGCTCCGCTGGTCGGAATGGCGGCGTCGGCACCAAGCACGCGCCCGCACCGGCCACTACCAGCGACAAGCAGCCCAACAACCATGAAGATCAAGATTTACAGCTGGAGTACTAGGCCGTATGCGTGAACCGGGGCGCTCGTTTGCAAGTCTGAAGGTGGGCCACAAGGTGGCTTCGGCGGACAGAAAATGACGCCCCGCTGACACTGAAAGTGACCGAGAATCACCATTCGCCCGTCGCCGAGGCCAGCTGGAATTCTGGTGGCCACCAGCCTGGGGCCACGGCCGCTGACACGCCCAGGGCAGAGCAGCGCGCCCGTGGTGAAGATGAGGACCAATGGGACTTCCTCCAACTTCGCACTCCAGCTTACCTGATCGGTACGTAGTCGAATGAAAGGTGGATGCCATGGCGATCTCCTATGAAGACGACAGTGAACTCGCTGAGATATGCGGCGCGCGCCTCGTCATATGCGTGCTAGGGAGATTCCGGGTAATCGGGCGGGAAGGGGAGATCCCTATATCTTGGGGTTCCAAGACCGCAGCCCTCCTGTCGGACCTGGCCCTACGAGAACGGTTCCAGGCGCCCAGCGAAACCCTCCTCGCGGCACTTTGGCCACGCGAGAACGACGAGGCGCGGGCTCGAAATGCTCTCACCAGTCTCGTCGGCGACCTGCGGAAGCGCTTCAAAGAAGTGGCGGAAGGCGCCTCCCCGATCGTCACCACACCGAATGGGTACCGCCTCAACACTCAGGACGGCATCACGGTGGACGCCGACCGTTTCGCGGCCTTGGTGGACCAAGGGGAGCGGCAGCAAAAAGAAGGCCGCATCGCGTCGGCAGTCGATTCCTGGTGGAAATCGGCCGCCCTCTACTCGGGAGACTTGCACGTCGGTGACGATGTGCGCTTCGTCATCGAAAGGGAGCGCCTGCGCTCGCTGCACCACCTCTCACTGTGGCGTCTGGCCGAATACTTCTACGGCGAGCGGGATCACAGTACTGCCCTTGAGTTCGCCTTCAGGCTGCTGGAGCAGGAACCGTGCTCCGAGCAGGCACACCGGCTCGTGATGAAGTGTCAGGTGAGCCTGGGCCGACGACCGCTCGCGTTGAGGCAGTACAAGGTGTGCGAGCGCATCCTCGCGACCGAGTACCAAGCAAAGCCGGAGGCGGCGACCCAGGCCCTGTACGACCAGCTGCGCCGCCAGGAACCGTACTGAGCCGGCCCTGAGCACGATCTGACGCACGTCTCGTCCCCCATGCCCGCAGAAGCTGATCCCGCCCTGCGGGCTGCCTGAGAACAGTGGCCGATAAAGGAACAGCGACCACGCGGTCGCAGGGCCCCGACATCCGAAGGACTCATGCGATCGCGTGGTGGCTGGGCCCGGAAGCGCCTCCGGGTCCGATCCCGGTCGGAGCAGGGATTTGACAGGCGAACCACGACCGAACTGCGACTTTCGGGAGGCAGTCGTGCCGACAGCGAACCTCAGCGCTCCTCTGGACCCGCTGAACCTTGGCGGAAGCGTCGTATCGCTCGCTTCCGTGGCACTCGTCGCGCAAGCCCGTGCTCTGGCGGTGGCTCGCCAGCAGGACGTGGCCGAACATATCGCCGACCCCTTCCTCGCCTTGAGCACCCGGGACGGCCAAGAGGAGTTCCGTACCGAGGCTGCGTACTACCTCGACCGGCTCCTGCCCGGAGTGTTCACCTCCATGTCTGATGCCGAGGTTGCGTCGCACCTGGTCAACGCAGTACCCGAGGCGTCTGCTGCGGACGGGGGCTCAGCGACCGATCTGGTAGACGCCCTCGTTGCGCAGTTCTCCCAGTGTCAGGCCGCAGCCGAGGCCCATGCGGCGGCTCTGCGTGAGGCCTCGTCACGCGCCGCGGCACGCAAAGCCGAGCTGGAGGCGACGCTCAAGGAGGCCATCAGCGCCCTGCAGGGACCCGACGGCGAGATCCAGAAGACCAGGCGGGCGATCGACGACACCGTCAAGGCGCTGGACCGCGATCTGGCCGCGGTGGTGAGCGGTGGCGAAGCCATCGGAGCCGGGGTCACGAAGTTCCTCGGCGACAAGATCGAACTGGTGACCGGCGTCCTCGCCAAGTTCGGCGGGACCGACTCCTCCGACGGAAAGAAGAAGCAGAAGAACCGCGACACGCCGGGCGGGCCCGACGAGCAGGCGGAGAGCAAGCCGCCTGGCAAGTCCTTCGAGGTGGAGGGTGTCGCGCTCGACAAGGCCGGGGATGAGGGGTCACAGCAGTCGAGCCACGGGGCGGCTGACTTCGGAGCGGCCCTCGCCTCGTATCAGGCGCACAATGCCGCCCTGGCCGACCTCTACCACGCGCTGGCCGAGCAGGGAGCCGAGTTGGCCGTCGCAGCCGCGATCTCCGACCAGGCGGAGAACTTCGCGCGCAGCGTTGGCGGCGCTGCTGCGGCGGCGACGGACCTGGCAGCCTGCTGGCAGTCGCTGGTCGACCGAGCGGTCGGGCTCGCGCATTCCTCGCCGGCGGACGTGGCGGCCGGGGCAGCGGCTGCGGCCCCCCGATGGGCGGCGCTCTCCCTCGAACTCGCTCATGCCCGCGCCGCTGTCACGGGTCGGGCCAGCGCGATACCGGACGTCGGAATGCTGCCGACGATGAACGGTCGCTAGGGCCGGTCCGGACTTCCCGGCTGCGGTGAGTACCCAGTCCGGACCATGTCGGCAGGGAACCCCGCACTGGCCCTGCGCCGGCCCCGCACCACCAGCAACCCGGCAGGCCCCTCGTGGTCTGCCCGATCACCCGGAGATTCTGATGACCACCCCCAACGGCACCACCCCCAACGGCTCCGACCCCGACGTCACCGCCTCGAAGGTCAGCACTCCGGCAAGGGGCCATGCCGGCAATGCGCTGATCGTCCAGGGCTACGCGCTGAGCATGCAGCAGCAGCCCCTGGTCAACCTGAGCGGTTTCGCCAACCTGGCGCCCTCCGAGGAGAGCATCAACAAGACCCTCACCAACGCCAAGGGCAGCGCCCAGCACTACCTGAACGTGGTCCTCCCCAAGGCCATCGTCACCATCGCCAACATCAGCGCCTACTTCGAGACGCAGAACGCGCTCGCGGAGGCCCTGACACCGGGCACAGACGCGCAGACAGCCATTGCACTGCTGGCCGCCGTGGAGGGGCAGGCGACCGACTTCCGCGACCAGGCCCGCGCAGTGACCGACGACATGGAAAGCCTCCGCGACGATTTCAACAGGCACTCCGCGGCCATGAGCCGGTCGTCGGACGACCTCGCGGTGGTGGTGAACGGCGACAAGGGCGTCCTGAAGAACATCGTCGATCAGCTGGCTGACATCGACGGGAAGATTGCCGGAGCCATCACCGGCGTGGTGCTGTCGGGCCTGGGCATTGCAGGCGGCGTGATCATGGTCGGCGTCGGCGCCCTCGCCGAGGCGGTCACTGGCGGCCTGGCCACGGCACTGGTAGTCGGAGGCTTGGGCGTCACCGCGGCGGCCATCGGCGGTGAAGTGGCCTCGTCGGTCGTTCTGGCCGGGCTCCTCGACGCCAAAAGCAAGATGTTGAGGGATCAGGCCCAGCTCAATGCCGAGACCACCCTGGCCGCCGGCCTGTCGAGCGGCCTGCAGACCCTTTCCTCGTCCGCCGCTGCCGCCGCCACCGCGACGCAGAACATGACCAACGCCTGGAACCTCCTCGGCACCGACCTCAACAACCTGGCCGGCACTCTGGGCAGGGGGAAGACGACCGTGGACAAGGTGAGGCAGCTGTTCGCCACAGCCGCTCAGGGCGGCGTCCGGACCGTTCAGAGTGACGTCACCGTCATCCGGAGCCAACTCGCAGGCGTTACGCCCGTTGTGGCCACCGCCGTGCGCCCGGGTGACCTGGTGCGCAGCCAGATCGCCGAGCTGCAGCACGCCTGAGCCGCTGCCCAGCGCAGCGGAGAGGAGAGGAGAGACCAGATCATGCTGTCCACGTCCTTGCAGATCGTCCGTCAACTCGCCGACACAATCGGCAACATGGACATGCCACCGGGCCCTGCCGTGGCTGCCAAGCAGCAGATCACCGCAGCGGACGACGAACTCCTGCCGGAGATCAGCAAACGGCAGGCCGATATGAGCGACTTCACGGCCCGTGCCACCGCCGAGATCATCTCATTGCACGCGGACTCGGCGGCCCCGGAGGAAGCAGCCAACGCCCTGCATCGACTCGGCTGCGGATTCGAGGAGCAGAGAGCGCTCATTGCCCCGCTCACCAGCCGGGTCGGCCAGGTGCGGGACACCGTGACCAACAACGTCAGCGGCATGACTCAACAGCAGGCCGGGTTGCAGGCACAGCTGGCGGCACTCGCCGGGCAGCGGAAGCAGATGTCCGCCCAGCTGGACGACCTCCGCAAGCGGAGCACCGTCACCACGGTACTCGGCAGCTTCTTCCCCGTAGTGAAGGCTGCAGACGAGATCGCCAGCGCGGTCCAGTACGGTACGACAACCGAGGGGGCCATCAGCGAGGCCGACAGGCGACTCGCTCAGCTGGGCTCCCAGAGCCAGGAGCTCAACGCTGCCACCGCTGCCTGTGCCACCCTCACTGGCGCCCTCACGCAGCTCACTGCCGCCCTGCAGAACCTCGCCAACGCGGCCGTTCTGGTCGGCGGCGACCTGACCGACGACGCCGCACGCGCGGCCACCGCCACCCCCACCACGCTGAGGCTCTACCTCGTCTCACTGGGCACCGCCATGGCGGTCCTGGGCGACAGCATCCGCTGATTCCCCTCGGAGTGCGGACGCTTTGCCGCCGGTCCCAAAGAACTCCGCCGGAGGAATACCTGAAGGCTTCACGACTCGTGGACGTACCTCACGCGTGATCACATCCACTCGGCCCGCAGGCCGGCGGGAACACCGAGAAGGAGGCGAGCACCATGGCAGGTTTGATCACCACCGCGACTAACCCGACCTCCAGCGAGCAGCGATCAGCCCAGTTCGTGGCCGCACAGCTGCCAGCGAAATGGACGGTCGTGCTGAAAGACCCATCCGGCGGGACCGGCGGGACCGGCGGAAACACTGCCGACCTCGCGATCTACACCGGTGGAAGCACGAACAACAGGCCGGACAGCCTCAATCCCGACGATCTCTCGGAGCACAACCAGAGGCAGCCGATCGACATATACACCCCCGCACGCGGCGCCACGGGACAGTCCGTGACGGCTACGGTGGGTGGCAAGCTGAGGAGCCAGGCGGCCGGCGGTGTCTGCGTCGATCTGTCGATCGTCCCACCGGGCTCCAGGGCCGCCATTGTGGCAACTCTGCAGAAACAGCTCGTTGTTCCACCACGAGCGGTGATCATCGTCCATGCGGACACCGTGCAGCTCGCGCTCATCGGCAGTCTGACCGCATGACAATGCCAGCGCTCGTGACGGAGCCGACGCACTGGCCAGTGACAGGGGTTCACCGCCGCCACGCCTGCAACCGCCGGCGAGCCTGGCTGACCAATCCACAAGAGCCGGTATGTGTCGTGCCAAATCATCTGTTGATGTCTCCCAGAAGAAGACGGAGGTGCCTGTCATGGGAACACAAGCCGAGAAGATCATGCGTCCCGTCCTGCCGCCGACCATTGTCGATCGAGACGACAGGACCGCTACGGGAAAGGTCGGCACGCACTTCTACTTTGCGCACCTGGAAGATCCTGGGGAAGCAAAGATCAGTACCGATCACCCGGACGTGCTGCAAGTCATCCCGGGGCACAAGGAGCCAGGCGACGGAGAATTCACCTGCGGTGCCAACGCTCTTCAGCGCGGTAGTGCGCACATCCGAATTCTTCCGTCCCCCGAGGATCCCAATCAGAACCCTGTCGAAGTGGACATTGACATATCCTGAGTTCTCGGGTAATTGAGTCGTACCCAGGGCTCCGGCATGGTCCCCAGCTTGGTCCTTGCCACGATCAACCGGGCCACACCAGCACGCGGCCGGCGACCGCAATCGGGGCGCGGACGGGGACGAACTCGAAGATCCGGGTCCGCTCGTGGAATCGCCGGGGTTTCGGCTGCTCCCGAGGCGGACTGACCACCCTTCGACCACGTTCCGATCGGGGTCGAAGGGTGGCGGCGCTGGGGATCGTGACGGCGATCTCCCAGCGCCGCAGCAGTGGCGGATCGCCCGACTCGGATACCCCTCGTCGCTCAGCACGCGATCCGGCGTCGTACGCGGCGGACATACGACCGGTCGGATGGCGGCATGAGCTGACCCGGCCGGTCATCACGATCCGAAGGGTCAGCGGATGGGCTGTTCGGCCCAGATGGTCTTGCCCGTGCGGGTGTAGCGCGTGCCCCAGCGCTCGGTGAGCTGGGCGACGAGCAGCAGCCCGCGGCCGCCTTCGTCGCTCAGGCGGGCGCGGCGCAGATGAGGGCTCGTGCTGCTGCCGTCGGAGACTTCGCAGGTGAGCGTCCGGTCCTTGATCAGCCGGAGCCGGATGGAGCCGGTGGCGTAGCGGATGGCGTTGGTGACCAGCTCGCTGACGACGAGTTCGGTGACGAACGCGAGCTCCTCCAGTCCCCACGTGCCGAGGCGGTCGCGAACGCTTCGGCGAGCCTGTGCCACGACAGCCGCGTCGCTGGGAAGGTCCCACGAGGCGAGGCTGTCCTGGTCGAGGCCCCGGGTGCGGATGAGCAGCAGGGCGACATCGTCGCCGTCGGGCTGAGGGTGCAACGTTTCCAGGACGCTGTCGCAAAGGGCGTCGAGCGGGGTCGCGGGGCGATCGAGCACCCGGCGTAGCGTGCGGATCCCTTCGTCGACGTCATGGTCCCGGCTTTCGACGAGGCCGTTGGTGAACAGGGCCAGCAGACTGCCCTCGGGGACATCGAGTTCGGTCGCCTCGAAGGGCAGGCTGCCCAGCCCGAGAGGAGGGCCGATCGGTAGGTCGACGGCACGGATCGTGCCGTCCGGACGGACCAGGACCGGGGCCGGATGTCCCGCGCGTGCCAGCGAGCAGGTGCGGGAGACGGGGTCGTAGACGGCGTACAGGCAGGTGGCCCCGATGTCACCGGGGATCTCGGCGTCATCATCGGTGACCTGTGGGGACGTCGTGTGGGTCACGATGTCGTCGAGATGGGTGAGCAGCTCGTCGGGCGGCAGGTCGATGTCGGCCAGGGTGCGTACGGCCGTGCGGAGGCGGCCCATGGTGGCGGAGGCGTTGATGCCGCGGCCCACGACGTCGCCGACCACGAGGCCGATCCGGGCGCCGGGCAGCGGGATGGCGTCGAACCAGTCGCCGGCCGCCCCAGCGCTGCCGCCCGCGGGTACATAGCGGAACGCTGTCTCCGCGGCCGGGTGGACCGTCGGCTCCCGGGGCAGCAGGGAGCGTTGCAAAGTGAGGGCGATGCCACGCTCGCGGGTGAAGCGGCGTGCATTGTCCAGGCAGATCGCGGCCCGGGTGACCACGTCTTCGGTGATGATCAAGTCCTCGGGGCCGAAGGGATCGGCGGCGGTCGCGTACCGGATCAGCAGGACCGTACCCAGGACCGCGCCTTGGGCTTTGATCGGTACCGTGATCAGGGAGCGCGCCCCGAACTCGTCGGCATGGGCCGCGTGGAGCGGGTCCTCGGCCAGCCACCGGATGACCTCGGGTCCCTGAAGTCCCTCAGCTCCGGACGGGCATCGGCCAGGCAGCGGGCGAGGGGAGAAGACGGCGGAGGGGTGCGCACTTCGTCGGCATCCAGCAGGGCGCCGGGCGGGAGCCGGCGCGAGCAGCCCTGGGCCGCACGCCGCAGCGTCACAGGCTCGATCGGCGGACCGGGGGGCGGCAGCCCACCGCGCAGGACGACGTCGAGCAGGTCGACGGCGACGAAGTCCGCGAAGCGGGGTACCAGGACGCCGACGAGCTCGTCGGCACTGCCTGCCACGTCGAGGCTGGTTCCCATGCGCGTCCTGGCTTCGCTCAGCAGCGCAAGCCGCTCGCGCGTGTTGTACTGCTCGGTGTAATCGTCTGCGGCCAGACCCACCGCCCGGACCCGGCCGTCAGCGTCCCTGAGCGGGAATATGTCGACGGACCAGGCGTGAGCCTTCTCTTCCTGCGGCAACTTGACGAAGAGCTCCGTGTACTCGGGCTCACCGGTCCGGCCCACCCGCAGGATCCGCCGTTCGGCCTCCTCGAACGCGGGCCCCGGCAGGAACTCGGTGAGGCGTCGTCCGGGAATCTCCCTCTCGGGGAGGCCGACCACCTGTTTGGTGGCCTCGTTCGCCGTGAGCGCCCGTCCGTCACGGTCGTAGATGGCGAGAACCCTCGACATCTGGTCGAACGCCCATAGCGCGAGCCTGTCGGTTGCCGGAGTCGGTGCAGCCGCACCGGGTGAGAACATCACCAGCACGGCCTCCTGCTTCCCTGCGTCGGGCAGGGGAAACAGGTGGACCCGGACGTCGAGCAGGCGCCCGTCGCGATGGCGCAGAGCCGGCTCGTCGGGGGAGAGAAGGTCGGCCAGGGGCTTGCCGGTGACCTGCGCTGACGTGTATCCGAGAAGGTCGTGCGCTTCGGCGCTCCAGTACGCCACGCGCCCTCCCCCGTCCGTCACGGCGACCGCGACCGAGATGTCCGTGGGAGTCGCGTCAGGTGAAGACGAGCGTCGGTCGGGCCGCTCGCCGGATCGTTCCATGGCGGTGCACCTGGCCCTCCTGCCTCATGGCGCACCATCCAGCATCATCCGGCCGGTGAGGGACCGCAAGGCAGCCGACCGCGGAGGCGCGCCGGTGTCGCGGCCACCTGCGCGACCGTCGGCGCCCGCTGCTCGGCCGCCCCGCACCGCCCCGGGAGCCGGTGACGGCGTGGAGGCGGACCCAGGTCACGACACGAGCGGCGCCACGACGATCTCACGCTTGAGGATCTTGCCGGTCGGCCCCTTGGGCAGGGCGTCGGTGAGCGTGACCGACCGGGGGTACTTGTAGGCGGCCACGCGGGCCTTCACGTAGTCGCGGATCTCCGCGGCGGTGGCGCGTGCCCCGGGTTTGAGAACGACCGCGGCGGCGACCTCCTGCCCGAGGAGTGGGTCGGGCACGCCGACGACGGCGGCCTCGGCGACCGCCGGGTGCCGGTACAGGACCTCTTCGACCTCGCGGGGGTAGACGTTGTAGCCGCCGCGGATGATCAGGTCCTTCGTGCGGTCGACGATGAAGTAGTAGCCGTCCTCGTCGACCCGCGCCAGGTCGCCGGTGTGGAACCAGCCGTCGCGGATCGCTTCCGCGGTGGCGTGCGGCTGGTTGTGGTAGCCGGCCATGACGTTCTCGCCGCGGATCGCGATCTCGCCGATCTCGCCGGGCGCGGTTCTCGTACCGTCCTGTCTCACCAGGCGCAGTTCGACGCCGCGGACGGGCAGGCCGATGGAGCCCGGCTTGCGGGGGCGGTCCGGCGGGTTGAAGGCGGCCACCGGGGACGTCTCGGACAAGCCGTAGCCCTCCAGCACGTCGACGCCGAAGCGCTCCTCGAAGCCGCGCAGCACCTCGACCGGGAGCGCTGCGCCGCCGGAGACGGCCAGGCGCAGGCGGGTCGCCTCGAAGCCGTCGGGAAGCTCCGTGTGCAGCAGTGCCGCGTACATCGTCGGGACGCCGAAGAGGACACTGACGGCGTCCCTCCTGATGATCTCCAGTGCGGCCGCCGGATCGAACCGGGTGAGGAGGGTCAGCGTGGCGCCGGCGGCCACGGCCGTGTTGAGGGTGCACGTCTGGCCGAAGGCGTGGAACAGGGGCAGGCCGCCGAAGAGCACGTCGTCGGGGCCGACGCGGAACAGCGTCTCCATGGCGGTGGCCGCGTTGCCGAGAAGGTTGCGGTGCGTCAGTTCGGCGCCCTTGGGCGTGCCGGTGGTGCCCGACGTGTAGAGGATCACCGCGAGATCGGTGTCCTTCGTGTCGGCGACGGCGGGCTGCGGGTCGGTGCGGTCGAGCCGCGCCTCGAACTCGGCCGGGTCGACGACCAGGAGTCCGGTTCCGGCGGTGCCGGTCGCGACGGCGGCTTCGGCTGCCGCCATCGGTGATGCCAGCAGCAGCCGGGCACCGCAGTCGCGCAGGGCGTGGGTGATCTCGTCGGCCTTGAGCAGCGGGTTCATCGGCACGACGACGGCGCCCGCGCGGAGGATGCCGTAGTAGGCCACGGGAAACAGTGGCACGTTGGGCATGGTCAGGGCGACCCGGTCGCCCGGGCGGACGCCGCGGGCCTGCAACAGGGCGGCGGCCCGGGCGCTCAGGTCGTCGAGCTGGGCGTAGGTCAGTGCGGTGTTCTCGTGCCGTACGGCGATTCGGTGGCCGTGGGTGGACGCTGAACTGGTCAGCAAGGTGGCCAGGTTCGTCATCGTGGTTCCTCGGAGTCCGGCTGAAGGGTGGTGGGTCGACTTGATGGGGAGGGGAGGGGCGCCGTCGGCGGGGTGGTCCGACGATCAGCCGGCCGGGCAGGGGCGGCTTCGTCGATCCGTGGAGCCCCCGACCGGCGTGAGCCCGGTGTCATGATCGGTGCGCCGACGTGATCACGAACGTGGGGATCACGACCACCCCGACGATCAGATGCATCAGGGCCAGCAGGAACTGGTCGGCCATGCTGATTCCAGCTCCGTTGTAGGGAAGGCTGGCGGTGAGCGTCAGCACCGCGAGCACCGTCCAGATGACGGTGGCCCGGTGCGGGGCGAACCGTTCCAGCAGTTCCAGCAGTGCCCAGCCGAGCAGCGTCGGGACGACCGAGGAAGCGCTCACCAGGCTGACCAGGACGGACTGGGCCGGCAGGCCGAACACCGCGGGCGTCTTCAGGTGGTATCCGAAGGCGCTGGTGAGGACGAGCATGTAGAGGAGGTTCGCGAGGAGACCGACGGCGACGGCAGTGGCGCGTGCCAGCCGGTCCGGGACGCTCGTCGAGCGAGGGGCAGGTTGTCTCGGTGAGGGCGATGCGGCGGACACGTGACTGCTCCGTTCGAAGGGCCGACGTCAGTGGAAGACGGGCAGGACGAAGAGAAGGACGGTCGGCGGCGTGGTGGATGAGGGCCCGGCCGCCTGTGACACCCGAGGTTCACTCGTTCTTGAGCACAGACATGAGAGAAAATTTCATCATCCGTTGAAACTGTTTCAGCGTATGGTGAAACCGTCTCGGGTGGCAAGAGCTGTCGGCGCCCGTCCGGCGCGACAACCTCCGTCGCCGTCGCGCGTTCGACGGCGAGAGGCTGGGCCTTAATTTCACGATATGGTGAAACTGTTCCGGCTTGCGGCCGGCCGCGTCAGCATGCGAACGGGCGCGTGCGGACCTGGTGGAAGGGGGTGCGGGCCATGGCGGTACGACCGGGAAGGGGGCCCCGGGGAGGGCGTGGCGAGCAGGCGGACCGCATCCGTGCGGCAGCGCGCAGGTCCTTCGCCGAACGGGGCTTCAGTGGGACGTCGCTGCGGGCCGTGGCGCGTGCCGCCGACGTGGACCCCACCCTGGTGAACTACTACTTCTCCAACAAGATGGGACTGCTGAAGGCGGCGCTGGAGCCGCCCGAGGCCTTCGGGGAGGGAATCGCCGAGGCTGCCAAGGCGCCGCTGGAGGAGCGCGGGCGGGCCTTCGTGGAGGCGGCGCTGTGCATGTGGGACGATCCGGCCAATGCGGAGATCCTCGGTTCGATCATCCTCGCCGCAAGCCATGAACCGTTTGCGATGGAGCGTCTCCGCGAGGTCTTCTCGGCCCTCGCTCTGCAGGCGGTGTCGGCGAGTCTTCCCGACGCCGAGGCCGGCATGCGCGCGGACCTGGTCGCCACGCAGCTCGTGGGTCTGGCCATGACGCGGTACGTCTGGGCCATCGGCCACATCGCCGACGTGCCCGGGGAGCGGGTCGTCCGGCTGATCGGGCCGGTCGTGCAGCACTGCCTCACCGGCGCCCTGGGTGGCGACGTCTCGAAGCGGGTCTGACCGGAAGGCGACCGCCCAGCCGGGTTGCCGCGTCGGGCGTCGTCCCATTGCGGTGCCTTTCGGTGGGCGTCGATCGCCGTCCGGGCCGTCGAGCGCAGCTCAATTTCTCTACATGTGGA
>NZ_JBITTM010000094.1:0-15679 GCF_044541955.1 Kitasatospora sp. NPDC085464 | reverse complement strand
GCCGGGCAGGTGTCGATGGTGGTGACGGTGGCGCTGCTCTGTTCGCGGATGCGGCGTTCGATGGCGGCCGGCCGGTCTTGGATGTGCTGCCGGCGTTTCTCGGCGGTGAGGTGGTCAGGTGCGTCGTCGGTCGCTGTCATCGCGGAGGCGTTCGGTGCGCTGGGTGAGGGTGTCGAGGCGGGTGGCGAGGCCGGGGTGGCCGGTGCCGAGGTGGGGGCGTATGGCGGCGAGGGGCCCTATCAGGCCGGCGGGGTCGGGGGCGCCGAGGGCGGTGGTGAGCGCGGCCAGCGCGGGAGCGGCGCTGTGGGGCAGGCCGGGGGCGGCGGTGATCTGGGCGGCGAGGACGCGCAGGTCGGCGGCGTTGTCCCGGGCCCAGGCGGTGACGGCGCGGTCGGCGGCCCGGCGGTCGCGCACGGCTTTGACGCGTTCGGCGCCGGTCTCCGTCTCGGTGGAGGTGCTGCCGGCGGCGGGCTTGAGGCGCAGGTAGCGGTTCTCGGCGGCCTGGCGGCTGGCGACCCCCATGGGGCGGGCGAGGTCGGCCCAGGTGGCGCCGGCGTTGCGGGCGTTCTCCACGAGGCCGGCTTCCCAGCCGGCGAGTTCGGAGCGCAGTTCGCGCAGCAGGACCAGCGCGGTCAGCGCGGGCTCCGGTCCTTCCGGTGTTCCGGCACCGGGCGGGGCGGTGCGCTGTCCGGTGTTCTGGGCGGTACGGACGGCGTCGTCGACGGCGGCGAGTGCGGCGGCTGCGGCGAGGAAGGACGCCGGTCCTGAGGGCGGGGTGCCGCGGGTGGCGGGCGGGTCGGGCCGCTTTCCCATCGATGTCACTCCTTTGGCGACTCAGAGGTTTGTCATCGGATGGATGACATGCTAGAACAGTTTCAGATCAAGCGCACTGGCTCCCATCGATCAGTGGAGGTGTTTCGCGATGCTGCTGCGCACTGACCCGTTCCGCGAGCTGGACCGTCTGACCCAGCAGTTCCTGGGGACGAACGGCACCTGGTCGCGCCCGGCCCCGATGCCGCTGGACGCCTACCGGGCCGGCGACGAGTACGTCATCTGCTTCGACCTGCCCGGGGTGGACCCGCAGGCGATCGACATCGACGTCGAGCGGAACATGGTGACCGTCAAGGCCGAGCGCCGCCCGCGCCAGGAAGGCGAGGGCGTGAAGTGGGAGCTCTCCGAGCGCCCGCTCGGCGTGTTCTCCCGCCAGGTCATGCTCTCCGACACCCTCGACCCCGCCGGGATCACCGCCGACTACGACGCCGGCGTGCTGACCCTGAAGATCCCGGTCGCCGAGAAGGCCAAGCCCCGCAAGATCGCCATCAGCCACAGCGGCGACCGCAAGCAGATCCAGGCCTGACCCCCCTCCCCGAACTGTTGCGCGCCGCTCCTTCTCCCCCCGAGGAGCGGCGCGCAGCACCCCGGCCGCCTGACCACCCGCCGCGAGGCCGGGCCCGTCACCGGCCGGGCCCGTCACCGGCCGGCCCCGTCACCGGCCGGGCCCGAGACCGAGCACCACGCCATGAACGGCCAAGAACACGAACCCTTCGTGGTGAGGGCCGGCGGCGAGATCGACCTCGACACCGCCCCCACGCTGCGCCGTGCTCTGGCGGCCGCGCTCGCCTCGCACCGGGAGGTGGTGCTCGACCTGTCGGAGGTGACGTTCATGGACTGTGCGGGCCTGGGTGCCCTCGTGCAGGCCTGCGACCAGGCCGACCGGCGCGGTAGGCGCCTCATCCTGCGAGGGGCCGGCCGCTGCGTGGTCCGGCTGCTCGAACTCACCGGTTTGCGCCGGCGCCTGGTCCTCGAATCCTGACCGGGCACCGTTCGCCGGCTCCTCGGGATGGAGGGAGAACCGCGGTGACTTTTCGATGGGAGGCGTTCTTGGAGGGGGTCCGGGAACGCGGCGAATACGACACACCCCACGAGGCCGAGCGAGCGGCGCGCGTCGTCCTGGCCCTGCTCGGCGCCCACCTCGTCGGCCGAGTGCGCGCCGACCTCGCGGCCCTGCTGCCCGAGACCCTGGCTCTGATCCTGCTCGACCCGTTGCAGGCCGGCGAACCGCTCACCTCCGAACGGTTCGCGCGCGCGACGGCGGCCTGGATCGAGGGCGCCACCGGAGACCACCGTGCTGTGGGGCATCGGCGCCGTCCTGTCCACCGTGGCCGGCGCCGCCGGCGACGGCCTGACCGAGCGCGTCCTACTTCAGCTGCCGCCCGGCTACGACCTCCTGTTCGGCCGCCCGCAGCCCGGCCGCCGGCCCTGACCCTTCCTGTCGCTCCACCGCTGCCGCCAGCGGCGGCCCGCCTGGAAGGCCACCACCGTCATGACCCGCCACCGCCGCCTTCTCCGGCAGGTGCGCACCCTCGGCCGCTGCACCACCGACGAGGAAGCCGAACGCGTCCTCCACGCGGTCCTGGCCGTCCTCGGCTCCCAGCTCACCGGTGAGGAGCGCTGCGACCTCGCCGCGGTCCTGCCCGAGCGGGCCCGCACCGTCTTCGCCGCGCAGATCCCGCTGCCCGGGCCGGTCGCCGCCCCGGCCTTCGTCGAAGCCGTCGCCCGTGCCCTGAACACCAGCCTCGCCGGCGCATGCTGGGACGCCTCCTTTGTCCCGGCCGCCCTCGCCGACCTGGCCGGCCACCGGCTCACCGACCGTCTTCTCAACGGCCTGCCCCGCGGCTACGCGCTCCTGTTCGGCCGCGCCGGCCTCGTCGCCGCGGCGTGACCCGGAACCGGGTACGGGCCGTCACCGGCACCGTGCGGGAGATGCCCGCCGGGCGGACATCCGCCCCGTTGCCCCGGCCGGCCAGGGCGCGCGTCTCCGCAGCGGCCAGGGGCGCCGGGCGCAGGATCGACCTGAACGCCTGGACGGGCGGGTTCACGAGCCCGGTCGGCGGGGCTGGCTCCGTTCGCGGTTGCCGGATGGGCGGGCCGCGTCGAGGGCGTTGCGCAGTGCGTACAGGTCGGCGATGGTGGCCAGCTCGGCGAAGCGGGCCAGCAGCCGGCGGACGGTGCGGTCGTCACCGTCGTGTACGGCCTCGGCGATCGCTTCGACAAGGGCCGCCTGTCCGGCCCGGGCCGTCTGCGGTGCCACGGGCGCCGGGTGTCCCACTGCTGCCTCCCTGCGCGGTGTCGCTCGGTGCGTCGGGCGCGGCGGCGGCTCGGGGATTGCCGCTGCCGGGCAGCGGAAGACTAACTCACCCGCGGGCACCGCAAAATCTATGCGCGCCGGAGTAGACATTGCTCATGGGTGGGTCTAACGTTTCTCCCGTAGACAGCGGTCGGCGATACCGGCCAGACACGAACTGGCCGGGTTGTTGGACAGAGTTCGCGGTTCGGTCCGGCAGTGGAGTTCCGAAGCCAGGCAGGTGCAGGACGGCGACGGGACTGACTGCCGGACCGGGCGGCCCGCAGGTATCAGGGGCCGCCACAGCGGTATCCGTAGTACGCAGTTCAGTGAGTGCAGTACCCGGCAGTCGTAAGACAGGCAGGACCTCGGCAAAGGCGCCCAGACTGCGGGCGCGCGTGCCGAGGGGTCCGGGCAGTGGGGTTCCAGGCCAGCGCAGGTGCAGGACGGCCTGCGGGGCCGGCTGCCGGACCGGGTGGCCGCCACGGCCGCCGACCAGCAGGACGCAGTTCAGCAGGTGCAGTACCAGCAGGACGAAAGTGACAGTTCAGTACCGAGGATGAATGGAGGGCACAAGCGCCATCAGGATCGCCCGGCCCGTGAACACTCGCCCGGGCGGACACCGCAGACCCCAACGAGAAGGACGGTGGTTTCCGGTCACGCATCCGCGATCCCCGCACACCCCCCCCCGGGCAGTGCGGACGTAACAGGACCGGCCCAGGCCGGTAGATGGTGTTGTTCCCCTTCGGGGCCCCGGAGCCGACACGGCCCCGGGGCCCCTCGACGCGTTCTCCTCGATCGAGAACCAGAGAGGTGCAGTGACTACAACGGCCAGCCCCGACACACCCGACACACCCGACACACCCGACACACCCGACAAGCTCGACGACGACGACTACCCCGCCTACACCATGGGCCGCGCCGCCGAGATGACCGGCACCACCCCCGGCTTCCTACGCGCTCTCGGCGAACACCGCCTCATCACCCCACTGCGCTCCGACGGCGGTCACCGCCGCTACTCCCGCTACCAGCTGCGGATCGCCATGCGTGCCCGCGACCTCGTCGACCAGGGCACCCCTATCGAAGCCGCCTGCCGCATCGTCATCCTCGAAGACCAACTCGAAGAAGCCCTGCGCCTCAACGAACAACTCCGCCGCTCCCGGCCCACCCAGGAGCCCATGGCGGACAACTGACCTGCAATCCGGCCTGCAGTCGCGGGCGAAGCCGGGGCGGCCCGCGTTCGGGCCGCCCCGATGGGCCGCGGAACGGGCGCACGAATGGGACGGCTTCGTGGAGCACAGGAGCGAGCACCTCCCGCCGGCCACGTGCAGCCGCCGCGGGGCTCTGATCGAGCACGCGCCGGACCGCTCAGCACCTGGGAATGATGCGACCACGGCTCCCGGTCGTGGCCGTTGCCTCGCACGGTCGGCCTTCCGGGTCGGTGTGCCGGCGCTGCCGGGTGACAGGGTGCGCGGTGTCCTGGGGGTGGTGTGCGGCGGTCCAGGCGCGGGCCCGGTGTCCGGCGACCTCGGTCACGTCGCCGGGCTGCCAGATGCGGTCCCGTCCGCAGATCTCGCACGGCGCGGGAGGGGCTTCGGGCACGCGTGGGCCGGGCGTGGCGACCATGTCTCCACGCTACCCACACGCCGGGCGCGGGGGCCGGGCGTAGTGTGGAGGGACAAGCCGGTGGGGCCGATGCCCGCCGGTGCCGGACGCCGCTTTTTCGATCAGCGAACTTGGACCCTCGTCGGCGACGTGATGACACGATCGGTTGCCGTCGACGCAGGGAGTTCCCTGATGATGCACGCGGGTCTGAAGACGAGTACGGGCAGGGTCGGGCCGGTGGTGGTGTGCTCGTTCGTCGGCGACATGCTGATGGACAACGAGGCGATCGCCGCCCGCACGCTCGATGAGGCGCTCGGCCGAGGGCCGGCGGTCCTGGCGGTGGATATGAGCGGGGTGGAGCTGTTTACCTCCTCGGGGCTGAACGCGCTGCTCGCCGCCCGACTCACCGCGGCCGCCCGGGGCGTGCCGGTGGTGCTCATCGCCCCGAGCCCGGGGGTGCGCCGGGTCCTGGAGCTGACCGAGGCCGACTCGCTGTTCCCGGTCGTCGCTACCGCTGTCCAGGCCGCGCGCGTTCACGCCCCGACGATCGGCCACGACCACAGTCAGCCCGGCCCCGGGAAGGTCGAGGCGGTGTAGCGCAGCCTGCGGCGGGCACACGCCCGGTCCGGAAACAGTCCCCGGCCGCGCCAGGATCCACGATGCCCGCATCCACCGCCGCACACGCCCGCCACCGCCACCTGGACTTCCACCCCGGCGAGGGCACCGCACCCGGGATCGACTTCCTGCGCCAGGCCCTCGCCGACTGGCACCTGATGACGGACACCGCCGGCACCGACGCGCTGCTGGTGGCCGCCGAACTCCTCGCCAACGCCGCCCGGCACACCCCCGGACCACAGCGCCTGGAACTCGACCTCGACATCCGCTCCTTGCGGATCTCGGTCACCGACCCCGCGCCCGCCCCGCCGCGTCCGCGGTTGCACCGTCCGGACGCCCTCCACGGGCACGGCCTGTTCATCGTGGACAGGCTCGCCCGCACCTGGGGCTGGCGGCCGCACGGGCACGGCAAGACCGTCTGGGCCGACCTCCCCCTCCCCGACACCCACTCCGCCGTTTCCCCGCGCGGGAGTGTCATGAATCAGGTGGACACCCTGATCAAGGGAGACACTGATGAGCTCGCTGACGGATCACCAGATCGGGTCGGTTCGTGATGGAACGGTTTCGTCGGAGTCCGCAGACGCCGATGCCTTGGACATGGGTCCGAGGAAGAACACCGGCGGGTCGGATGTGGTGGCGTCGGTCGCCGAGCTGGCGGCCGAGCAGGCCAGGGCCGGCGGGATGCAGCTGCTCGGTGAGGGCGGGCTGCTGCAGCAGCTGACCCGGCACCTGCTCCAGGAAGCCCTGGAAGCCGAGATGGACGAGCACCTGGCCTCGGCTGCGGAGCCGGGCCGCTCGGCGCGCAAGGGCGGCAACGCGCGCAACGGCTACCGGATGAAGACCGTGATGACCGAGGCCGGGCCGGTCACGCTCGAAGTGCCCAGGGACCGGGCCGGCACGTTCGAACCGAAGGTCGTGCCCCGGCACGCGCGCCGCACCGAGGGCCTGGACAACCTCGTGATCTCGTTGACCGCGAAGGGCCTGACCAGCGGGGAGATCGTCGCGCACCTGGCCGAGGTCTACGGCATGACGACCAGCAAGGAGACCGTCTCCACCATCACCGACCGGGGTCCTGGAGGGCATGGCCGAGTGGCGCACACGCCCCCTCGACGCGGTCTACCCGGTCCGGTTCGTGGACGCCGTGAACATCAAGGTCCGCGATGGCCAGGTCGCCAACCGGCCCGTCTACGTGGTCCTGGGCGTCACCGCCGACGGCTACCGCGACATCCTGGGCCTGTGGACCTCCAGCGGCGGCGAGGGCGCCAAGTACTGGCAGTCCGTCCTGACCGAGATCAAGAACCGCGGCGTGAAGGACTGCCTGATCCTCATCTGCGACGGCCTGGCGGGCCTGCCCGACGCGGTCGCCCAGGTCTGGCCCCAGACCGTGGTCCAGACGTGCATCGTCCACTGTTGCGCAACTCCTTCCGCTACACCTCCAAGCGGGACTGGGCGGCCGTGGCCCGGGACCTCAAGCCCGTCTACACCGCGCCGAACGAGCAGGCGGCCCTGGACCGGTTCGCCGAGTTCGCCGCCGCCTGGGAGGCGACCTACCCGGCCGTGGTGCGACTGTGGGAGAAGGCCTGGCCCGAGATGGTTCCCTTCCTCGCCTTCGACGCGGAGATCCGAAAGATCATCTGCACCACCAATGCCATCGAGAGCCTCAACTCCCGCTACCGCAGGGCCGCCGGCGCCTGCGGCCACTTCCCCAACGATCAGGTGTCCGCGTACTCGTTGAAGTGCCCAGCCAAGTACAGATGAACGTGCTCAGTGAGATGGCTACCAGGTGCCGTCTGTCGTGAGGTTCCCCGTGGTCTGACGGAAGACAGCTCGCCGCGGGTTCCGGTCAGCTCTCCTGACGTTCGGCCGCGATCTCCGGCCGGTGCCATTCCCTCTCCGGGGGCACCCCGTTTGGCCAGGCGAAGCGCAACTCGCCGTCCATCGCGGCAAGCAGCCACTGGCCCAGGTTGACACCCTGGGGCCAGCAATCGCCGTCTGCGTTGGACCACATCACGCCGTCCGGATCACGGAAATCGATCATCGACCACATCGTGCAGCCCCAGTCGTAGAGCGGCACCACTCCGGCAGGCACTCCGCCGGTGGGGTCCGGTCCGTGCTCATAGGCTTCCGCGATGTGCTCATTCCACTGCCCCACGTCGACTGGCAGGACCCCATCGGCGGGGCCGAAGCCGCCGTTGGACACCTCTGTGTAGAGCCGCCGCAGGAGCGTGGGGAAGGCGAACCCGATGACATGTTCCGCCTTGGCAACGGCCTCTGGCGGGGCGGGCGGGGGCGCCTGCCGCTCCCGGGCGATCTTCCGGCAGGTGTCAATGATCTCGTCATCGGTCACCGGTTGATCGTAGAAGCCGGCTCGGAGAGTTGAGGTCGCCGCTCTGGGACGAGGTTCCTCTGGCAGGTCAGGCTGCCTCGTTGTCGCGTTCGATTGCGGTGAGGCGGTTCTTCAGCCGGTAGCTGGGGCCGTTGATCGAGATCACGTCGCAGTGGTGGAGGAGCCGGTCGAGGATGGCGGTGGCGAGGACCTCGTCACCGAACACCTGTCCCCACTCGCTGAAGGTCTTGTTCGAGGTCAGAATGATCGAGCCCTTCTCGTAACGCTTGGAGATCACCTGGAAGACCAGGTTCGCCTCGGCGCGTTCGAGGGGCTGGTAGCCGACCTCGTCGACCACGAGGACGCTCGGCCGCAGGTAGGTGCGGAGTTTGCTGGTCAGCCGCCCTGCGGCCTCGGCGGCCTTGAGGTGTCTGACCATGTCGTCGAGGCTGGTGAAGTAGATCGAGAAGCCCGCCCGGCAGGCCGCGACCGCCAGAGCGACGGCGAGGTGGGTCTTGCCGACCCCGGGCGGCCCGAGCAGGGCGGCGTTGGCCTTGGCCTCGACGAAGGAGAGGGTGGCGAGGTCCTTGATCTTGCGCGGGTCGAGCTCGGGCTGGAAGGAGAAGTCGTAGTCGTCCAGCGTCTTGTGGTGCGGCAGCTTCGACAGCCGCAGGTTCTGGCGGAAGCGGCGGTCGTCGCGGACGGCGAGTTCCTCTGCCAGGACCAGGTCGATGAAGTCGAGGTAGCCCATCTTGGCCTCGTCGGCTCGCTGAGCGTACTGGTTGAGGCTCTCGGCGAGGTGGGGCAGGCCGAGCTTGGCGGCCATGGTGCGGATACGGGCACTGACCAGTTGGCTCAACTCGACTCCCTTGTTGCGGGGTTAGTGGTGAAGGGGCGGGTGCCGGTCAGCTCGTCATAGACCGACAGGGGCCTGCGGCCGACCTCGACGTGGGCGGCGGCAGCCCGGCTCAGCAGAGCGTGGAGCGGGCCGGCCTCCTCGCCCAGAGGCCGCTCGTGCCGGGGCCGGGGCAGGACATCGCCCGTGGTGACACGGCGGGTGTCGCCCTTCGGCAGGCCGTCCCAGTGGCGCTCGTCGACGATGCGGGCTCCCCGGCCCACCGCCCGTGAGTGGACGGCCAGTAGCGTGCTGCCGTTCGCGTCGGGAACCGTTGCATGCAGGATGACCTGGGACTTCGTGGCCCGGATCTCGACCAGCTGACGGGGACGGACCTTGCGGGCCGGAACCGAGTAGAGGTTGGCGTCGAAGGCCACCAGGCAGTCCTTCCCGACATGCCTCAAGTGCCGCTGCGTGACGACGTAGGGCATTCTCGGCAGCGGGCGCAGGGCCATGTGGTCGCGGACGGCCCGGTGGCCGATGACCTCTCCGTGGGTGCCGTGGACGCGGGCCCGCCGCAGTGGCACCCAGGCCGTGAACGCGGCGTCGAGTTCCTCGACAGAGGAAAACGCCCGGCCGGCCAGGACATGGTCGCGGACGATGGAAACCTGCCGCTCGACCCTGCCCTTGCCGGTGGGGCGATAGGCGGCGAGCACGTCGATGTCGAAGTCGTAGTGCCCGGCGAACGCCACCGCCTCGGGGTGCAGCGGGACCGCCTCTCCCGGGGCCACGTGTCGGCGGACCACGGTCTTGGTGTGGTCGTAGACGATCGTCATCGGCACCCCGCCGAAATGTGCGAACGCCTGACGGTGGCAGTCGAAGAACGTCGCCAGGTCCTGGCTGGTGGTGAAGCAGCAGAAGGGATCGCGGGAGTAGGACAGGACCATGTGGAAGGAGTAGACCTTCAGGATTCCGAGATGGGCGAGGATCCCACCCTCGTCGCCCCAGTCGACCTGGGCCTGGGCACCGGGAACGACCTCGAACCTGCGGTGCAGGCCGGCCAGTTCACCAGGGGCGATCCCCAGCTCCTCGGCGATACGGGGCCGTGCTTCCTGGAGGTAGAGCTTCACCCGCTGGTAGTTGCCGGCGAACCCGTACTCGGCGACCAACCGTTCGTGGACCACCGCGCCCTTGATCAGGATCTCGGACCGCAGCATCGCGTCGATCAGCGGCGCCACCTCATCCACCAACCTCTTTCGGACCTGCCCACTCGGCGCCCGCCGCGGCGGCGAGATCGGAGCCTGCGCAGACAGGTACTTGCGGACCGTACGGCGGTTGAGCCCGGTCTCCTTCGCGATCTCCGACAGACTCATCACGCCGGACTCATGCAGCCCACGGAAGCGCCGAAGTTCCAGCCAACGATGCGGATCCAAGACCACTTCAGCTGCCCTCCGTCCACGAACCGGACAGCAGCAGAGTGCTGGGCACCGGCCCTCAACGCCTCAAGAACTGAGCACGTTCACTCGTACGTGGCTGAGCACATCCACCTGTACGCCGACACCTGGAGCCGGACTGGAACCGCTCCTACCGCCGCCTGCTCGCCTACCTCGCCGCCAGCGGCACCCTCGACGGCCCGCCAACCGCACCGGCCTGGGCGACGACCCGGCGTTCCGCCCCGGCACGTGGCTGCGCAAACAGGACAAGGCCCACACCGACGGCAAGCTGACCGAACGGCAGACCGCGCTCCTGGACGCCCTCATCCGGCACGACGAGACCATCGCCGGCTGACCTGCGGCCGCCTCGGCCCCGCCGTCCCGGTCCACCCCGTCGCGGAGGCCACTGTCTGGAGGGGACGAGTGAGCGCACCCGGGCTTGGCCTGGGCTTGTCGGTGGCTCTCGTGTCATGGATGGCCTGCTTGGAGTGTGGGGGTGGGGGCTGGAGGGCGGCTACACAGTCGACGTGAAGGCGCTGGTCGAAGCCCCGCCAGCTGAGCTGACCGGGAAAGCGCCGGAAGGCTGCCACCTGCGGTGGCAGCCTTCCGGCGCTTTCTTCAGGCCGCAGCCGATCACCGGCCCCGTCGGTGTTGAGTGGTCACTTGTGGCGGAACAGCGGTGTGGTCCAGCGCCACAGGCGGCGCCACCAGGGGCGACGCTTGAGATGGGTAGCGGATGTTGTCGGCCCGGTGGATGCGGTGGGGGGCGGCTGGATCACGGTGCCGGGAACGACCGTGATGGCAGGGGCGGGCTGAGGGTCTGTGTCGAAGGGCAGGACGAGCTGGCTGGGGCGTTGGTCGGCGGTGATGGCGAGCGGATTCCGGTGTCGCGGGGTCAGGACCGGGCTGCTCGGGCCAGCGTGTGGCTGGCGGGCATGGCTGCGGCGCTGGGTCCTGGCGCCGTGTGCCGGAGTAGGCCGGCCGACGGTGGTGCACCCGCGGATGCGGTTCTGTGCCGGCTGGTCCTTGGCCGCAGTGATGTTGTTCTCGATGGCCTGGAGAGCTCGCCCCTGCTCGGCGAGGGCCGAGGCGTGGTGCATTGGCGCAGCGAGCAGGAAGTCGTTGAGCATGCGCAGGGCCGCGACGGCGGCTCGGACCCTGGCCTGGTGGTCGGTGGCGGCGGGGCAGCGATCGGTCTCCTGGCGGGTGTGGCGGAACCGGGCGGTGAACTCGGTGTGAGTGCTGCGCGGTCCGCAGAGCTGGACCGGGTGTCCGCAGGCCAGGCATCGGTACCTTCCGCCTGCCAGGCCGCGTGGCAGGACCAGCGCCCCCTCCGGGAAGCGGGCGAGGTCGATGAACTGCCCGGTCGAGGCGTCCAGCGCGATGTCGCCGTGGCGCGAGCGCGCGGGGCCGTGCGCCGACACCTGGCCGAGCCCGGCTTCGGCGAGGGCACTCAGAGCACGGTGGGCCGCGTTTCGCCCCTGGCCGGGGGCACGGCCGTGAACGCTCTGACTCCTGCGGTCGGTTCGGGGGTGGAGGAGGGCGGACTCGATCGGGAGACGGTGGACGGGGGCGGCAGGACGGCGCAAGCGGGACTCCAGTTCCGGGCGTCGGAGCGGTGAGCGGGTCTGCAAGAAGCATCGTCCGGTCCGGGTTGTCCGTCTCGCGCCAAGGGCGTTCTCGCAGGTGAACTCCGGACATGGCCGGATAGCCGGTCCTCGCCCGGACAAATGCGCGTGCGCTCTGCCACGGGTGGTTCACGTTCCGTAGGCTTGTCCGCCGATTGGTCGTATCGGAACGTGCGGGGGAGAGACGATGGCGCAGCGGAAGGCCGGGCGGGGCTGGGGGGCGGCACGGGCCGAGACGGAGGCGGGGCGGCAGCTGACAGAGTTTCTGCGGGGCCTGTTGGACAGTGCCGGGAAGACGTTGGAGGACCTGGAAGGCCCGACCAACTACAGCAAGAGCACCGTGCAGGAGTACATCAGCGGCATAAAGATGCCCTCCGAGTCGTTCGTCGAGAGGACCGTTGTCGCGTTGTCGCATGTGCGCGAGCGAGAGCTCAACCTGCGGAAGGCCCTGCGTCTGCTCGACCTGGCCAAGAACCCGCGGCCCGTGCAGCTGCCCACCCAGCAGGTGCCCGCCGGGCCGGTCGGTTCCGACATCGAGGCGCCAGCCGTGGACGTCGCGGCAGTGCAGGCTGGCCTGGTGAGCGTGGCTGCCACAGCCCAGGACCAGGCCGCCCAGGCCCAGCAGCAGCTCGCCGAGGCACACGATCGCAACCAGCGCTTGACCGAGGAACGCGATCAGTACCAGCAGATGGTGGTGGCGCTGAGCGGGCTCACCGCCGACTTGCAACGGCAGGTCGAAGAAGTTGCGGGCATTCCCGACCCGGAGGCCGAGCAGAGTTTGGCCGAGCTCACTGTGCAACTGCGTGCCGCCGAGAGCGAGCTGGAACGTGCTCGCGCGAGCCGGGACGAGGCCGAACTGCTCGCTCAGCGTTTGTGGAAGCACAGCAACGAACTCGAAGAACAGCTCGCTCTGATGCGTCAGCGCGCTGCCGCGATCCCGGCAATGCCGCCTGGCCTGCACAGCCTCCCCGACGAACTGCGGGATGCGTTCTTCCAGACCGATGTCGAACGGATGCTCCAAACCGCCCAGAGCTTTCTGGACGAAGGGCAGGCGACCCGCGACCAGGCCCGCGACGAGTGGGGCCTCGGTCAGCCGGGCCGTCGGCCCGCGATCGGCCCGGTCGAGCGATGGCGGACCAGCTCGCGCGTCCTCGCACGCACCCTGGGGTGCCTGATCGCCATCTCGGGCACTTTGGCCCACCAACTCGCCAGCGAGGCCAAGGCAACCTTCTGGACTGCCCCGCTCACGCTCCTCATCATCGCCGGTCTAGTGATGACCTGTGACCCGGCTGGTCCCGCCGTGCGCCTGTGGCCAGCCGCACGGGCCCTGCTCCGCGCCCAGCCGCTCGCCCAACCCATCCCAGTCAGTGCCCAGGACCTCGCCCGCCGAGCACTGCGCGGCCTGATCGCCGCGCTGGCCACCGGACTCTCCCTGCTGGCCGTACTCGCCGTCACCCACGGAAGCCCCTGGTGGCTGCTACCGCTGATTCCTGCAGCGGCAGCATGCGTCGGATACACCATTCTCGGCGGCGACCATGAAGTCACCCTCCTGATCCAAGAGGCCCTCGGCCGGTTCGCCGCCGACCTGCAGACCCCGCGACACGAGCACAGCCCGGCCGCGCCCCGCCGCCTATCGCTCGTCCTCGCCGATCCACAGTGGATCGAGGCCCGCCGCAGCGAGCTCGGCGCAGCCTTCGGCAGTGGCTTCAACCAGGCAGCCCCATGGATCAAGATCGCGGTGGGGGCCATGATCAGCCTGATGCTGTTCGCCACCGTGGGCAACATCGCCTCCGCCCTCCCACCCCTTCACCCGTACAAGGCGGACCTGAGCGCCATAGCGACCGCATTGGACACCCCGGTCCGGGCCTACCTGGCCACACATACCGAAGGCCTGCCCCTCTCGGCCGCTGTTGCCCGAGAGATCTGGCTCGCCTCTGGCGTCGGGCTGTTGGCCATCTCGTTCCTGACCGGCACCTTCGGCGCTCGGCTTACCTGGACACTCTGGGGAGCCGCGACTGCCGCGATGGTCTGGTGGGGCACCCAGGGACAGGCAAAGCAAGTCGCCACCGGCCTCGCGATCCTCGGCTGGGGTATCGCCTCAATTCTCGCCCTTCAAGGACTCGGCGTTCGCAGGGCTCCAAGCCAACATCAGAACGTCACGGTGCAGAGTGAGAAGTGACCTGCCTTTGTTCACCAGAACGCGTTCCGGTGAACAAAGCAACCCCGCCCGGGTACGTCGTGACCTACGCAGGACGCGGCTGGCCCACCCCGCAATTCCGCGAGGCGGGCCGGTGCTGGTGGTGTGGCTACCGTCGCCTGCTCGTCTTCCGACGGAACCCTCGACGGCCCCGCCCACCGCACCGGCGGCGAAGCGGACCCGGCGCTTCGGCCCGGCACCTGGCTGCGCAAGCAGGACAAGGCGCAGAACGACCGGAAGCTGACCGAGCAGCAGATCGCCCTCCCGGACGCCCTACCCACGGCCTGAACCCCGGCCGGGAGCGGGCACGGCGGATGCACGTGAACACCACGGTGGGTGCCTGCCGGGCGGTCCCACAGGTACCGCGCCGCTGCGCATGCGCAGCGGCGCCGCGCTGTCCGGGTGGCCGGATACTTTCCCGATCATGGAAACGGAAAACGACGCGCGAGGAATCAAGGCCGGCGCGGGAATCGACGCGCGACGAATCGAGGTCGAGGCGGGAATCGACGCGCGAGGAAATGAGGCGGAGTCGGACGCGCCGCGGTGCCGCGAGTGCGGCACCGTGCTGCGCGCCTCGGGGCCGGGTCGCCGCCCGGTCTACTGCGGCCGGGCATGCTCCTCGAAGGCCTACCGGCGCCGGCGGGCCGAGCACCAGCAGGACGCCGTCGCCGACGCCCTTGTTACCTCGCGCGTCGAAATCCCGGCCACCGGCGAGACCGGCCACCACGAGCTCCTGGAACTCGCCACCGCCGTACAGCGCAGCACCGCCCGCTTCCTGGAACACCTGGAACAAGCCCGCCGCGGCGAGGGCGACGACCCACGCTGCAACCACGCCCTCGCACTCCTGGAGACCAACCTCACCGGCGCCACACAGCGCATCCTGCGCAAAGCCCACGTACTGCGCTACGAGATGACCTCCACCCGGCTGCGCACCGAGCAGGCCCGCGCCCAGGCGCCCGCCCCCGAGCCCACTTCCGAGCCCGCCGCCCGCCTTGATTCCTCGCGCGTCGAAACCGGCGGCCCGGCCGCCGCCGTGCTCGTCCCGGCCGGACCGGCCGCCGGTGGCGGCCCGGTCGCCGCTGCGGGCGATGAGACCGACGCGGCCGCCAGGACACCCGCCGGCCGCGCCATCATTTCCCCGCGCGTCGAAACAAGCGGCGTGGGCCCGGCCGCCGCCCGCGTCATCATTTCGACGCGCGTCGAAACAAGCGGCGCCGACTCGGCCGCTGCCCGTTCCACCGTTTCCCCGCGCGTCGAAACGGACCAGGCCGCGCCGGCCGCAGAACAGAGTTCCGCCCCGGCCGACGGGCACCACCTCGCGGCGTCCGTCGCGCAGCGGCCGCAACCGGTCGACACCCTGCCGCAGGAACTGCTCCTGGCTCTGGCGCCTGAGCGCACCTCCTCCTCGCCGCTCGCCCGCGGCCTGGGCGCCCCGAACTCCACCTGGAGCATCGACGGGAGCGACCTGGTGGTCGAGGGCTGGAACAGCACGTCGCACCTGTTCGCCGTCCGCGACCCGAACCGCCGCCTGCTCGGCTGGGTCGAGGCGCTCGGCGACGGCTGGGGCACCTACATCCAGGGCCGCTTGATCATCGACGCCACCGACGGCGACCCCTGGCTCTCCACCGACGCGCCCCACGCCGTCGCCCTGCTCCGCGTGGCCCGCGACCAGCAGCTGACCTGACCCGCAACGCCCGCCTTTTGTGAGTGGTCTTGGGGGACGTCTACCGGGTGGTCTTGTAGGCACATAGTCACCCGGTCTGGCGCGGCGTCGCCGCAGGTCAGACCCCGTTTTGAGCGGGCCGAAAATACCGACGACCCCTAATCCGATGTGAAGGCGGCCGGATCCCGAGTGGGGCTCCGGGCTGTCTGGTGTGACGGACACCTGATCATCTGGCGGCCCTATGAGGCCTTCA
>NZ_JBITTM010000093.1:0-15898 GCF_044541955.1 Kitasatospora sp. NPDC085464 | reverse complement strand
AATCTGTCAGCTGTCCGCTGTCATGTGTCAGCTGTGCCGGCTGTCGGCTCGGTCAGCCGCTACCGCCCGACCCGGCCGACACCCGATCACCGACCGGCGATCGCGTGGACGAACTTGGCCGCGTCGACGGTGCCCAGGCCGCTGGAGAGGTCGTAGCCCGGGGCGGCGTTGTAGCCGGTGACACCGTTCCAGCCGTTGTCGCCCTCCTTCACGTCCTTGATGCCGCTCCACTGGCTCGGGAGCAGGCTCAGGCCGTACAGGCGCCAGTTGATCTGGCCCAGGCGGTAGCCGGCGAGCTGGTCGGCGAGCGCGACCACACCCGAGAAGATCGGGGTGGCCTCGCTGGTGCCGCCGGTGAGGTGCCAGCCGACCGCGGTCGGGTCGTAGGACTCGTAGGTCCAGGCCCCGCCGTCGACGGCCGCGCTCATGCTGATGTCCGGCGTGCCGCGGTGGTTGCCGGTGACGTTGGCGACGCCGGCCTGGTACCACGGGCGCTCGAAGACGCCGGAGACGCCACCGCCGCCGGCGCCGTAGCTGTCGTGCCACACCTTGTCGTCCGCGGTGCGCTTGCCGCTGTCGTCCAGGGTCAGCTGGGTGCCGCCGATGGAGGTGACCAGCGGGTCCGAGGACGGCCAGGAGTTGACCTTGAACGGGTACAGGTCGGTGCCGTTCTCCTTGGCGTCGGTGGCGCCGTTGTCGCCGGAGGCGGCGAGCACGGTGACGTTGCGGTCGGCGGCGGCCTGGAAGGCGTAGCGCAGGTCGGTGATCGACTTGAAGTCGCCCTTGTCGAAGCCCGGGAAGGTGTTCTCGGTGGCGCCGAAGCTCTGCGAGATGACGTCGCCGCGGCCCTGCTTGATGAGGCTCTTCTCGGCGTCCATCATCTCGGGCAGACCGGTGGTGCCCTCGGTCTCGGCGACGCCGGTCTCGACCAGGATGATGTGCGCGTCGGGGGCGACCGCGTGGGCGTACTCGACGTCCAGCGTGGTCTCGCCGGCCCAGCCGGTGTGGTCGGGGTTGGTCGGGTCGAAGACGGGGACGTTGCCCCACTTGACCACCTCGACGTTGGTGTCCGGGATGCCCCACTGCTTGTCGAAGACCTCCAGGTCGTGCTGGATGGTCGGCGAGCCGAAGGAGTCGACGATGACGATCGTGCGGCCCTTGCCCGTGACGCCCTGCTGGTACAGCGGGTTGAGGTTGTAGGCCTCGCGGTACTGCAGCGGCGAGTAGCAGTGGATGCCGATCTGGCTGACGCACTGGGTGGTGGTCAGCGGCGCCGGGCGTGCCTGGGCGTTGTGGTGGCCGAAGGAGGCCGGGCGGACGTGGACGCCCGCGAGGTCGTGCGAGGGGGCGGCGGTCGCGGTGCCGACGGCCGGTACTGCGATGGTGCCGGCCGTGAGGGCGGTGGCCCCGACGGCGAGCAGAGCCAGGGCGCGGCGGAGGGAGGCGGGGCTGCCCATGGGACTCCTTGAGGGGGACGCTGGGCCCGACCTGGTCAGGTCGGGTCGGTCCGGCCATCCCATCGACTGCAACATGATCATGCCATAGTCATTTGGTGGGGTAGTCCGATCAAGGGCATGGTCACGCTCGGCCACGCGAAAAGGTAAAGGCCGTCCCAGGGGAAGGTAACCCCGCATCTGGGACGGCCGTCTGACGGTCAGTCAGTAAATCACTATCGTCTTCACAGTTTTCACCGTGTTGGCCAACTTTACCAAGTTCACCGGCGCCCGGTAAGCCGCCGTCAGGTCAGCGCGCACCGCCGTTGACGTAGAGGGTCTGGCCGCTGACGTACGAGGCGTCCTCGCTCGCCAGGAAGGCGACCACCGCAGCGACCTCCTCCGGCTGTCCGACCCGGCGCAGCGGCGTGCGGGCGGCCACCTCGGTCTGGTGGTCCTCGGCGGTGGCGCCCACCCGCTCGGCGGTGGCCGCGGTCATCGCGGTGGCGATGTAGCCGGGGGCGACGGCGTTGACGTTGATGTTGAACGGGCCGAGCTCGATCGCCAGGGTGGCGGTGAGGCCCTGGATGCCGGCCTTGGCGGCCGCGTAGTTGGCCTGGCCGCGGTTGCCGAGGGCGGAGCGCGAGCTGAGCGAGACGATCTTCCCGTACTTCTGCGCCACCATGTACTTCTGCGCGACGTGGCTGCAGTTGTACGCGCTGGTCAGGTTGACCGTCAGCACCGCGTCCCAGTCGGCCTTGGGCATCTTGAAGAACAGGTTGTCCCGGGTGATCCCGGCGTTGTTGACCAGGACGTGCACCCCGCCCAGGTCGGCCGCGATCTGCGCGAACACCGCCTCGACCGCGTCGTAGTCGGCCACGTCGCAGCCGTACGCCCGGGCGTTGCCGCCCTTGGCGGTGATCTCGGCGACCGTCCCGGCCGCCCGCTCGGCGCTGAGGTCGACGACGGCGACCGCCGCGCCCTCCTCCGCCAGCAGACGGGCGGTGGCCGCACCGATGCCCTGCGCCGCGCCGGTCACGACGGCGACCTTCCCCGCGAAACGGGTCATGTGAACTCCTTGGAAGGAAGAGTGAGTGGGACAGCGGACGGTCCGTCCCTGTCCGTGGTGAGACGTTCTCGGTCCGTTGTCAGACGTTCTCGACCAGCACGGCCGTACCCTGCCCCACGCCCACGCACATGGTGGCCAGGCCGCGCCGGGCGCCGGTCCGGCGCATCCGGTGCAGCAGGGTGGTGAGGATGCGGGCGCCGGAGCCGCCCAGCGGGTGCCCGAGGGCGATCGCGCCGCCGCTGGGGTTGACCAGCTCGTCGGCCTGCTCCGGGTCGAACCCGATGCCGTCGGCGGAGGCCAGCGCCTGGGCGGCGAAGGCCTCGTTGAGCTCGGCCGTCTCCAGATCGGCGAGCGTCCAGCCGGCCCGGCCGAACACCTTCGCCGTCGCGGGCACCGGGCCGATGCCCATGACGTCCGGGTGCACCCCGGCCGAGGCGCCGGCCACGTACCGGCCGAGCGGCTGGAGGCCGAGGTCGCGCAGCGCCTCCTCGCTGACCAGGACCAGTCCGGCCGCACCGTCGTTCATCGGCGAGGCGTTCCCGGCCGTGACCGTGCCCCCGGGCCGGAAGACCGGCTTGAGCCCGGAGAGCTTCGCCAGGCTGGTGTCCTCCCGGATGCCCTCGTCCTGGCCGACCGTCACCCCGTCCGGCCGCTGGACCGGGATCAGCTCGGCGTCGAAGTGCCCGTCCTTGCGGGCGGCCGCCGCGCGCTGGTGGCTGCGCAGCGCGAAGGCGTCCTGGCGCTCGCGGGTGATGCCGTACCGGGTGGCGACCTCCTCGGCCGTCTCGCCCATGCCGAGCACCCCGTGCAGCTCGGCCATCCGGGGGTTGGTGAGCCGCCAGCCGAGCCGGGTGTCGTAGGTCTCCATCCGGTGCGGCAGCGCCTCGTCGGGCCGGGGCAGCACGAAGGGGGCGCGGGTCATCGACTCGCAGCCGCCGGCGAGCACCACGTCGGCCTCTCCGGAGCCGATGGCCCGGGCGGCGAGGGTGACGGCCTCCAGTCCGGAGGCGCAGAGCCGGTTGACGGTGGCTCCGGGGACGGTCTCCGGCAGGCCGGCCAGCAGGACGGCCATCCGGGCGGCGTTGCGGTTGTCCTCGCCGGCCTGGTTGGCGGCGCCCCAGTAGACGTCGTCGATCCGGGCCGGGTCGAGGGCGGGAACGTCGGCGAGCAGGGCGCGCAGCACGGTGGCCGAGAGGTCGTCCGGGCGGACCGTGGCGAGCGCGCCGCGCAGCCGGCCGATGGGTGTGCGGCGGGCTGCGGCGAAGTAGACGGGACGCACGTCGTCGGGCTCCTTGGCGAAAGGGGTGGGATGCTCTTATGGATGTCAGAAGGCGTTGATGCCGGTGAGGGCGCGCCCGATGAGCAGCTGGTGGATCTGGCTGGTGCCCTCGTAGAGGGTCATCACCCGCGCGTCGCGCAGGTACTTGCCGACCGGGTACTCGTCGATGAACCCGTACCCGCCGAACACCTGGAGCGCGTTGTTGGCGGCCCGGACGGCGGCCTCGCTCGCGTAGAGCTTGGCGACGGAGGACTCGGTGGCGAACGGCAGGCCGCGTTCGACGTGGTCGGCGACCTTCCAGGTGAGCAGCCGGGCCGCCTCGACGTCCACGGCGATGCCGGCCAGCAGTTCCTGGACGAGCTGGTGCGAGGCGATCGGCCGTCCGAACTGCTCGCGCTCGCCCGCGTAGCGGACCGCGGCCTCCAGGCAGGCGCGGGCGATGCCGACGCAGCCGGCGGCGACCGACATCCGGCCCTTCGCCAGCGCGGCCATCGCGACCGTGAACCCCTTGCCGACCTCGCCGAGCCGGGCTTCGCCGTCCGGCACCCGGACGTCCTCGAAGGAGAGTTCGGCGGTGGCCTGGCCGCGCAGGCCGAGCTTGCCGTGGATCTCGGTGCGGGTGAAGCCGGGCAGGTCGGTGGGGACCAGGAAGGCGGTGATGCCCCGGTGGCCCCCCTGCTCGGGATCGTCGCCGCCGGTGCGGGCGAAGACCAGCGCGACATCGGCCCAGGTGCCGTTGGTGATGAACGTCTTGGTGCCGTTGAGCACCCAGTCCGAGCCGTCCCGCTCCGCGCGGGTGGTGAGGTTGGCGGCGTCCGAGCCGGTGCCGGGTTCGGTGAGCGCGAAGCAGGCGAGCGCCTCGCCGGAGGTGAGCCTGGGCAGCCAGTGCCGCTTCTGCTCCTCGGTGCCGAAGCCGTTGACGGACTTGGCGACCAGGCCGAGCGAGACGGACACGATGCCGCGCACGGCCGAGTCGCCGCGCCCGAGCTCCTCCAGGACCAGGCAGTACGCGAGGTGGTCGCCGCCGCTGCCGCCGTACTCCTCGGGGATGGTCAGGCCGAGGAAGCCGACCTTCGCCAGCTTGCCGACGATCGCGCGGTCGACGGACTCGGCGCGGTCCCACTCGGTGGCGTACGGCACGATCTCGCGGTCGGTGAAGGCGGCGGCGAGGTCCCGGACGGCGCTCTGCTCCTCGGACAACTCCAGGTTCACGGCGGCTCCCGAATCCCGTATCCGGACCCGGGGGGAGGTCCGGGCCGATTAAACTAGCGCTGCAAGTTTTATGGGGGGACTGTAGCCCCGCCCGGCCCGCGCTGGGAAGGGGCACCTGCCAGAATCGGTCCCCACCGCACCCGACCGGACGAACCGGAGGACGCCGCCGAGATGGCCCGCCCACGCACCCCGCTGCTCAGCCGCGAGCGCATCGTCGTCACCGCTCTGCGACTGATCGACGACGAAGGGCTGGACGCCCTCTCCACCCGCCGCCTCGCCACCGAGCTGTCGGTCAGCGGGCCCTCGCTCTACAACCACTTCGCCACCAAGGACGAGCTGTTGGACGCGGTGGTGGACAGCGTCATCGGCGAAGTCGACTTGTCGATGTTCGGGCCCGTCCGGGCGGCCGGACCCGCAGGGGCGGCCGGGTCCTCCGGGGCGCTCGGACCCGCCGGGGCGGTCGCCGCGGCAGGGGAGGCCTGGACCCCCTGGCCGGAGGCGCTGCGCGACTGGGCCCGGTCCTACCGCGCCGCGCTGGCCGCCCACCCCAACATCGTCCCGGTCCTCGCCCAGGGCCCGGGGCGGCGGCCGAACGCGCTGCGCCTGGCCGACGCGGTCTTCGGGCACCTGGTCGAGGCCGGGTGGCCGCGCGGCCAGGCGACCAGGATCGGTGCGCTCATGCGCTACTTCGTCACCGGCTCCGCGCTGGCCTCCTTCGCGGCCGGCTTCCCGGCGGACGCCGAGGTCTACGACGCGGCCGACTACCCGCACCTCGGTGAGGCCCACCGGCTGGCCGGGCACCGGGGGACGGTCGACGAGGGCGCCTTCGAGACCGGCCTGGAGGCCCTGCTCGACGGGCTCGCCCTGCGCTTCGAGCGCCTCGCCCCGCGCCCGTAGGCCTCCGCGTCCGCGTCCTCCGGCGCTCCTCGTCCTCCTCGTCCTCCTCGTCCTCCTTGCCCTCCGGGTCCTGGGGGTCCTGGGGGTCCGTCTCGCCCTCCGGGTCCGTAGCCCTCGGACCCGGGGGCTACCAGGGGTCGCGCGCGACGAAGGCCGGCCGCAGGGCCGGGTCCACCGGGTCGTAGTACCGGTGGTAGACCGGCGTCAGACCGCCCGAGACCGGGGGCACGATCCAGCTCCAGTCCGCCGGGGTCGGCCGGCCGAGGCGCTCCTCCTGGGCGACGTGCTTGAGGAAGCGTTCCGACTCGGTGTGGTGGTCGGCGATCGTCACCCCGGCCTCCTGGAAGGAGTGCAGCACGGCGATGTTGAGCTCGATCAGCGCTCGGTCGCGCCAGAGCGTGCGGTCGCTGGAGGTGTCCAGGCCCAGCCGCTCGGCGACGGTGCCGAGCATGTCGTAGCGGTCGGCGTCGGCGAGGTTGCGGGCACCGATCTCGGTGCCCATGTACCAGCCGTTGAACGGTGCGGCCGGGTAGCGGACACCGCCGATCTCCAGCGTCATGTCGCTGATCGCGGGCACCGCGTACCAGCGCAGCCCGAGGTCGGCGAACCAGACGTGGTCGGGGTGGCTGAGCGGCACCTCCAGCGTGGTGTCGTCCGGCAGTTCGTACCAGGCGGGGGGCTCGTCGGGCCGCTCCTGGACCAGCAGCGGCAGCGCCTCGAAGCGGTCCTCGGCGCACTTCCAGCCCAGCTCGCGGGCCCGGGCGGTGAGCGCGGCGCCGGCCGGGTCGCCGACGACCACCCCGTCGGCCTCCCCGTCGACCCGGTGACCGGCGTAGCGGACCAACTGCTGGTTGAGGATGCGGGCGGCCGGGCGGTCCGGACGGTCGGGGGCGAACACCGAGACCACCGGGCGGATCCGCCCGCCGTTGCCCGCCAGTCGCAGGTGCTCGAAGCACTCGGCGGCGATCTCGTCGGCCGAGGTGAGGTGGCGCAGGTCGCGGACCACCAGGCTGCGCCAGTACAGCCGGCCGATGCAGCGGGCGGCGTTGCGCCAGGCGAGCTTGGCGCCGTAGGTGAGTTCGGCGGGGGTGTGCCGGTAGCTCCCGGTGCGGTCGATCTCGTCGAGGACGGCCCGCAGTCGCGGCTCCGGCGACCCGGCGGCGGGCTGCTCGTGGTGGAACTGCCGGATGAAGTCCGCGGCCTGCGCCGGGTCGGTGAACGGCGGCGGTTCGGACGGCAGTTGCTGCACATCCTGCGAAGCCGAAGCCGAAGCCGAAGCCGAAGCCGAAACGAACGCGGAAGTTGAAACGGGAGCCGAAGCCGAAGCGGAAGCCGACGGCGGGAGCGGGAGCGGGAGCGTCGGCGCGTCCGGCTGGGGCGGCAGGGGCGTCGGCGCGGTCTGCGGGTGGGCGCCCGGGGCCGAGAGGTCGCCGTGGGCCTGCGGGTGCGCGTGGGTGTGGGCGTACGGGCAGCCGCCGGTCGGTGCGGCGGCTGCGGTCCTGCGGGTGCGAAGCCGGTTGAAGATCAAGGACACATCCCTCCTGCCGCACAGGAGTACCGGAGGTGCCCGGTCCACCGCGGAGAGTGAACGATTTGGCCCCCGCACCCGCGCGGATCGCGCTAGGGTGAGGGGGCCGAAGGTCCGACTGTCGGATCAGCCGATGTCCGACTGTCAGCCCATGTCCTCCAGCCGGATGCCCTTGGTCTCCTTCAGGTACTTCGCCACGAAGGGGATGGAGAGCGCCGCGAAGGCGGCGTAGATCAGGTAGGTCACCGACAGGTTCCACCGCGCCATGGAGGGGAACGAGACGGTGATCACCCAGTTGGCGATCCACTGCGCGGAGGCGGCGACGGAGAGCGCGGCGGCGCGGATCCGGTTCGGGAACATCTCGCCGAGCATCACCCAGACGACCACGCCCCAGGACATCGCGAAGAACAGCACGAAGGCGTTGGCGGCGATCAGGGCGACGGTGCCCTGCAGGTCGGGCAGGGTGAGGTTGTCGCCGCTGCCGGTGGCCGAGGAGAACGCCCAGCCGGCCGCACCGAGCGCGACCGCCATGCCGACCGAGCCGATCAGGGCGAGCGGCTTGCGGCCGATCCGGTCGACCAGCACGATCGCGATCACGGTGCCGAGGATGTTGATGACCGAGCCGATGAAGCTGATCAGCAGCGAGTTGCTCTGGTCGATGCCGACCGACTGCCACAGGATCGACGAGTAGTAGAAGATCACGTTGATGCCGACCAGCTGCTGGAAGACCGACAGGCCGATGCCGACCCAGACGATCGGCAGCAGGCCGAAGCGGCCGCCGAGCAGGTCGCGGAAGCGCGGGCGGTGGTCGGAGGCGATCAGCCCCTGGATCTCGGCGATCCGGGCGTCGGTGTCCACGCCCTCGCCCTCGACCTCGGTGAGCACCTTGCGGGCGTCCGCCAGGCGGTCCGCCTGGATCAGGTAGCGCGGGGACTCGGGGATGACCGAGGCGAGCACGAAGTAGACCGCGGCCGGGACGACGCAGATGCCCAGCATCCACTGCCAGGCCTCCAGGCCGAGCAGCTGACCGCGGGTGTCCCCGCCGGCGGAGTTCGCCAGCAGCCAGTTGACCAGCTGGGAGATCGCGATGCCGAGCACGATCGCGGCCTGCTGGAAGGAGGCCAGCCGGCCCCGGTACTTGGTCGGTGCGACCTCGGCGATGTAGGTCGGGGCGATCACCGAGGCGATGCCGATGGCAGCGCCGCCGAGGACGCGCCACAGCGCGAGGTCCCAGGCGGAGAAGGGCAGCATCGAGCCGACTGCGCTGACCGCGAACAGCAGTGCGCCTGCCTTCATGACCTTGATGCGGCCGTACCGGTCGGCGAACCGGCCGGCCACCGCCGCACCCACGGCCGAGCCCAGCAGGGCCGAGGAGACGATCAGGCCGGTCACGCCGTCGCCGACGCCGAACTTCTCCTGGATGCCCGAGACGGCACCGTTGATCACGGAGCTGTCGTAGCCGAACAGGAACCCGCCGAGGGCCGCGGCGGCGGTGATGAAGACGACGAAGCCGAGGCGGCCGGGCGCGGGGGCCTCGACCGCCCCGGAGGGCTTCTGGGTGACGCTCACGATCTGACTCCTGGTACTCAACACTGAGCTCGGTAGTCGAGATCGTAACCCTTGTTCGTTTAAGTCTTGTACACCGGCAGGCCAATTCGCCATTCAAGAATTCGTAAGGTGAACAAGCAAATTGAGCCTCCCGACCACGTCCCCGACGGTCCCCGACCACGTCCCCGACGGTCCCCGGCCACCTTCCCGGCGGTTCCCGGCGGTTCCCGGCGGTCCCGGCGGTTCCCCGCGGCGCCGCCTAGACGGGGGCGGAGAGCGAGAGCCCGAAGCGGCCCTGCGGGTCGGTCCACCAGTGGCTCAGCCGCAGTCCGGCCGCCGCCAGTTCCTCGGCCACCCGCTCGCGGCGGAACTTGGCCGACACCTCGGTGCGCAGCTCCTCGCCGCGGGCGAAGTGCACCGGCAGGTTCAGGGCCGGGATCTTCACGGTCTGCGAGCGCAGCGAGCGCAGCCGCATCTCGATCCACTCCCGCTCGGCGTCCCAGAGCGCGACGTGCTCGAAGGCGTCCGGGTCGAAGTCGGCGCCCAGCTCGCGGTTGAGCACGTTGAGCACGTTCCGGTTGAACTCGGCGGTCACCCCGGCGGAGTCGTCGTACGCGGCGACCAGCACCGCGGGGTCCTTGACCAGGTCGGTGCCGAGCAGCAGGAAGTCGCCCGGGTCGAGGGCTGCGCGCAGCCCGCGCAGGAAGACGGCGCGCTCCTCGGGCAGCAGGTTGCCGAGGGTGCCGCCGAGGAAGGCGACCAGGCGGGGGCCGCCCTCCGGGGGCAGGCCGAGCCGGGCGGTGAAGTCGGCCAGCACGCCGTGCACCGCCAGTCCGGGGTACTCGGCGGCGAGCGCGGAGCCGGCGGCGGTCAGCGCGCTCTCGCTGACGTCCACCGGGACGTAGGTCTCCAGGGTGTCGAGCGCCCGCAGGGCGTCCAGCAGTAGCCGGGTCTTCTCGGAGGAGCCGGAGCCCAGCTCGACCAGGGTGCGGGCCCGGGTCGCGGCCGCGATCTCACCGGCCCGGGCGGTCAGGATGGCCCGCTCGGCGCGGGTCGGGTAGTACTCGGGCAGCCGGGTGATCTCCTCGAACAGCTCGCTGCCCCGCGCGTCGTAGAACCACTTCGGCGGCAGCCGCTTGGGTTCGGACGTCAGGCCGTGCTGCACGTCGTGGCGCAGCGCGGTGCTGAAGTGGTCGGCGGGCAGCAGTCGGGTGAGATCGAAGGTGTCCATGACAGGGTGGTTCCTCTGTTCAGAAGATGAAGGGAGAGTGGGGAGTCAGTAGTGGCTCGGCAGCGGGCGGACGGCGGCGCCGCGCCCGTCGACCAGCAGCAGCGCGCCGTCCGGCACGGGTGTCCACCCGGGCTCGTCGTCGTACGGCTCGGAGGCCACCACCGTCCCGAGGCCCGGCAGGGTCCGGTGCAGCAGGGTGTCGCCCCAGGTGGTCGCGGCGATCGCGATGCCGTCGGTCAGCAGCAGGTTGAGCCGCCCGGTGGTGTGCGCGGCGACATCCGCGACGGTGCCCGCCAGGGCCTCGCCGAGCCCGGCGCCGGCGCGCAGCCGGTGCAGGGTGAGGGCCCACAGCAGGGCCGAGTCGGTGCGCGCCTCCAGCTCCAGCAGTTCGGCCGGCGGGAGCAGCGAGGCCAGGGCGTCCAGCTTGCCCGGCCAGCCGGCCACCGCGCCGTTGTGGCTGAACAGCCAGCGCCCGGTGGCGAACGGTGCGGCCGCGCTCTCGCCCGCCGCGCAGCCCTCGGTGGCGGAGCGCACGGCGGCCAGCAGCGCACGGGTGCGGACCACCCGGGCGAGGTCGGCGAAGGTTTCGTCGGCCCAGATCGGCCCGGTCCGGCGGTAGCGGGCGGGCACCTCGTCGCCGTCCGCGTACCAGCCGAGGCCGAAGCCGTCCACGTTGACCGTGCCGTGCCGCTGCGTCCGGGGTGCCCAGGACTGCCGATACAGCCCGAACGGCGGGTGCACCAGCAGGTCCTGCGGCGCCACGGGCTCGCCCAGGTAGGCGATGTGACGGCACATCAGGCGCGCTCCGCGTCACGGGCGGTGCGGAAGCCGGCGAAGATCTGCCGCCGGACCGGGTAGTCCCAGTTGCGGAACGTGCCCCGGCAGGCGACCGGCGCCACCGCGAAGCAGCCGCCGCGCAGCACCTTGTGCTCGGGGCCGAAGAAGACCTCCGAATACTCCCGGTACGGCCAGGCCCGGAAGTCCGGGTACGCGCGGAAGTCGCTGGCCGTCCACTCCCACACGTCACCGATCAACTGCCGGACGCCGTACGAGGACTGGCCCTCCGGGTAGCTGCCGGCCGCGGCCGGGCGCAGGTGGCGCTGGCCGAGGTTCGCGTGCTGGGGGCCGGGTGCCCCGTCGCCCCAGGGGTAGCGGCGGGAGCGGCCGGTCGCCGGGTCGTGCCGGGCCGCCTTCTCCCACTCGGCCTCGGTCGGCAGCCGCCGCCCGGCCCACCGGGCGTACGCGTCGGCCTCGTACCAACTGACGTGCAGCACCGGCTCGTCGGGTGCGACCGGCTCGACCACGCCGAAGCGGCGGCGCAGCCACTCGCCGTCCCGGTGCTGCCAGAACAGCGGGGCGCTCAGGCCGGCCTGCTGCCGGTGTGCCCAGCCCTCCGGCGTCCACCAGCGCGGGTCGTCGTAGCCGCCGTCGGCGATGAAGCGCTGGTAGGCGGCGTTGGTGACCGGCGTGGTGTCCAGCAGGAAGCCCGGCAGGTCGACGGTGTGGGCCGGGCGCTCGTTGTCCAGCGCCCACGGCTCGGTGTCCGTGCCCATGGTGAACGGTCCGGCGGGGACGAGGACTTCGGCGGGCAGTGCGGCCGCGTCGGCGGGCGCGGGCGGCGGCGGGGGAGCGGCGAGGGCCGGCTCGCCCTTGCGGAGCTGATGGGTGATCAGCATCGTCTCGTCGTGCTGCTGTTCGTGCTGCGCGATCATCCCGAAGGCGAACCCGGCCTCCAGCAGCGGCGCGCCCTCCAGCGGGCTGGCGGCGAGCATGTCCAGCACCCGGCCGCGCACCTCGTGGGAGTACGCACGGGCCTCGGCCGGCGGCAGCAGCGGCAGGCCGGGGCGCTCGGCGCGAGGGTGCTGGAAGGCGTCGTACAGCCCGTCGATCTCCGGGTGCATCGGGTCGCGGCCGCCGACGTTGCGCAGCAGCCAGAGCTCTTCCTGGTTGCCGATGTGCGCGAGGTCCCAGACCAGCGGGGACATCAGCGGGGAGTGCTGGGCGGTGAGGTCGCCGTCCTCGACGCAGTCGGTGAGCGCGGCGGTCCGGGCGCGGGCGGCCAGCAGCTCGGCGGCGATGGTCTCGCGCAGGTCCTCGACGCCGCGGGCCGCCTCGATGCCGCGGACTGCCCCGGTGTCGCGGGCCGTACCGGTGGAGCGGACTGCCCCGGTGTCGCGGGGCGTTCCGGCTGCCTCGGTGGGGGCTGCGGTCGGGCCGTTCGGTCGGACGTCGGTCATGGTGCGGCCTCCTCCGTGGGAGTGCGTCGGGTGCCGGAGCGCAGAGCGTCCAGCTGCTCGTCGGCCGGACAGCGGCCGCGCGCGGGGTAGCGCTCGGCGAACTCGGCGACGGCGGTGCGCAGCCGCCCGGCACCGGGCAGGCGGCCCAGCGCGGCGTCGGCGGCGGCGAAGCAGGTGAGGGTGGCGCGGCGCAGCTCGGGATCGGCGACCGCCAGGGTGGCGGCCCGGCGCCAGACCTCGCTGCGCGGCGCTCGCGGACCATCGGCCCCCTGCTTCCGGTCGGTGGAGTCCAGTGGCTCCAGAGCGGCCAGTGCGGTGTCGGCGGCCAGCGGGTCGTCCAGGAGCGAGGTCACCAGCGCGGCGACCACCATCCAGCCGTCCCCGGGCTGGGCGTCGATCATCCGCAGCTCCAGGTGGCCGCGCGGGCGCACCGGTGGGAACAGGGTGGTGCGGTGGTAGTCCAGATCGGCCAGGGTGGGCGGGCGTTCGCCCGCGCCGCGGATCCAGTCACGGAAGGTCAGTCCGGGAGGGGCGGTCCACGGCAGGCCCTCCGGTCGTTGCACGCACAGCACTTCGGCGTCGAGCACGTACTGTGCCCAGGCCTCGCGCGGGTCGCCGTGGTCCGGCTCCGGGGCCAGGGTGCGGGTCGGGTCCATCCGGGACCAGACGGTCTGCCGGGTCGACCGGTGGCCGGTCGGCCTGCCGTCCAGCAGCGGGGAGTTGGCGAAGGCGGCGATCAGCACCGGGCCCAGCCGGTGGACCAGCTGCCAGCGGCGGTCCACCGCGTGCGGGCCCCCCGCGTCGCCGGCGTCCAGGCACACCTGCACGGATGCGGTGCCCGTCATCATGATCCGGCCCCAGGGCCCGGCGGAGTCGAAGAAGCGCTCCATCGCCAGGTAGCGGGGGTGGTCCAGCACCATCCGCCGGGGCCGGGCCAGCGGGTCCGTCCCGGTGCCGGTGAGGCGCAGGCCCTGTGCCGCGAAGGCGGCGCGCAGGGCGGTCAGGTCGCGTCGGGTGTCGTCGACGCAGGCCACGAGGCCGGTGGCGGGCGGGGAGCTGAGCTCGACCTGTCCGCCGGGTTCGAGCGTGAGGCGCGAACCGGAGGGGAGCGAGGTGCCGTCGGCGCCGCCGAGAGGCAGCGACTCCAGCGCGGCGTGGAGCAGTTCCGGCCGGACGGGCCGGGTCGGACATCGATCGTCATGGACGAACCACTCCACCTCGACGCCCACCAGTCGGGGCGGTCCGATCTTGAAGCAGACGCCCGACACGTGGCTGCGCGCCCCCGATTCGGTCAACGGGGTCACCCCCGGTGGGGGTGCTGGTGCGCTCTGCCGGTCGGGCGGAGTGGTGTGGGATATCGGTATCACCGGACTCACCATCCTCGGGATCACGATTGCGGCCCGGTCTACCCTGCCCAGTCTGCTACGGAGCATGCGGGGGCGCTTCGCAAATATCGTGTGAACGTTCGTTTTTGCAGGTCAGGGGCGTGGCGAACGGGTGAGGCGGGGGTTCGGGGAGGGTCTGCGCGCGGTGTGGACCCGGCGTGCATCCGGCGTGCTTGTCCGCGGCACATGCCGTGGTCACCGGCGGGTCGTCGGTGGCTGTCCTCATCCGGGGTCGAGCCGCTCCAGCCGCGCCAGGACGGTGTCCAGCGCCGAGCCCGGCAGGGCGTAGTTCAACCGCAGCGAACCGTGACCGCCGGGGCCGAACTCGGAGCCGTCGGAGGACTCCAGGCCGCAGCGCTCCAGCAGCGCCTGCCGGGCGGATGCGGGCGGCAGGCCGAGGGCGGCGGCGTCCAGCCAGAGCAGGTAGGAAGCCCGCGGGGCCGAACGGACGGCGGGCCCGAGCCGGTCGGTGAACCGGGTGCGGGCGGCGACCAGGTGGGTGAGCAGCGCGTCCAGCCACGGGCCGCCCTCGCGCAGCGCCGCCTGCTGCACGGTCTGCTCCAGCAGGCCGCCCTCCCACAGGCCGTAGCCGGCCAGGGCGTCGGTGAACCGGGTGCGCAGGGCCGGGTTCGGGACGAGCGCCCAACTACTCGGGATGCCAGAGCAGTTGAACGTCTTGCCGACCGAGTTGAGGGTCACGACGCGGTGCCGGTCCTCCGGGCAGGCGGTCGTGACGGCCACCGAGTGCCCGGAACCCGGGTGGGTGAGGTCGCCGTGCACCTCGTCCGAGACCAGCAACGCGCCGCTGTCCGCCGCCCAGCCGGCCAGGCCGCGGACGGAGCCGCTCGGCCACACCGTGCCGGACGGGTTGTGCGGGCTGCTCAACAGCACGGCGCAGGCGGGACGGGGGAACGGGCCGCGCGGCATCCGGTACCCGCCCGGGCCGAGGTGCAGCGGCAGTTCCCGGTACGGGAGGCCGGCGGCGCGGCAGAGCTGGGCGAAGCCTCCCCACTCGGGGGTGGGGAAGAGGACGGGCGGCTGCGGCCGACCGGTGTCCGCCCGTACGGTCTCCAGCAGGATGCGCAGGGCGGTGCGCGGGCCGCAGGGCAGCAGCAGGACCCAGTCCGGATCCACCTCGACGCCGTGCCGGGCGCGGTACCAGTCGGCCACCAGCGCGCGGCCGGCCGGGTCGCACACCGTGTACCCGTACGCGCGGTGGCCGGCGCGCCGACGCAGGGCCTCGGCCACGGCGGGCGGGCCGGGGAGGTCCATGTCGGCGAGGCCCATCGGGATCACCCCGGGGACTCCGCCCGTGCGGGCCCACTTACTGCTGCCGGTGCCGGCACGGCTGAACGGGGACGTGAAGTCGAAGCCGTCGGCGCCGGCGGGAGCCGGAAGGGCGGCGGGGCCGGGAGGTGGGGCGGGCGTGGCGGTCATGGGCGGGCCTCCGGTGCGTGGGGACGCTCCGGCCACGCTAGCCCCGGCGGGGAACGCGCGTCCCACGCTTCGGGCGCGGGTGGGCGGAACACCGGACGGCCCGTAGGCTGCCCCGCGGCTCGTGGCCGGTCGGACGCGCGGCCGCACACAACGGGGACGTACGGGTTGTCCGGGACGTCCGGGACGTGACGGGGACGTGCGGGGACGCACGGGCGGCCGCGGCGATGTACGGGGAGAGGCCACGTACGGGGAGAGGGGCGGCAAGGATGGCGGCGACGGCGCAGGGGACGGTCGAGGAGCAGGACGGGCAGGCCGAGGAGTTCACCGTGTTCGTGGCGCGGCGGGTGGAGCCGGGTTACGAGGAGGCCTTCGAGCTGTGGGCGAAGAACATCCTCGCCGCGCCACGGAACACGCCGGCAACCTCGGCACCGGGCTGCTGCGCCCCTCCGACCCGGGCGAGCCCTGGCACCTGCTGCTGCACTTCCGGGATGGGGACGCGGGCGCTGCGGCGGTGGCTGTTCCCGGGGGCGAAGGGGTGAGGGTGAGGGGCCACGGCGCCCGGGCGGCCGCGGACAGCCGACAGCGAACAGATATCAGCGAACAGATGACAGATGACAGATGACAGATGACAGCGAACAGAGA
>NZ_JBITTM010000092.1:0-16048 GCF_044541955.1 Kitasatospora sp. NPDC085464 | reverse complement strand
CGCCCGCGAAACCTGGCAGTAACTTACCTGCGAGTAGCTGTGGCCCGGCTCGGCACGACCCCCCACCCGTCGTTTCTCTCCCCCAGGAGGAACCGTGCTCCGCCCTGCCCGGAATTCCCGGCACCTCCGGAATTCCACCGCGCTCGCCGCGGTCGCCCTCGGCGCGGCCCTGGCGCTGACCTCCACCAGCGCCCAGGCCACCACGCCCGCCCCGAAGCACTACGTGGCGCTCGGCGACTCCTACGCCGCCGGCGCCGGTGTGCCCGGCCAGTCGGCCGGACTCTGCCTGCGCTCCGACCACAACTACGGCCACCTCGTCGCCGGCGCCCTCAAGGCGGGCACCTACACCGACGTGACCTGCGCCGCCGCCAAGGTCAAGCACATGACGCAGTCCCAGTACGACGCGTTCATCAAGGTCAACGACCCGCAGTTCGACGCACTGACCGCCGACACCGACCTGGTCACCCTCGGGATCGGCGGCAACGACCTCGCCGCCAGCGACCTCGGTCTCGGCGAACTGGTCGCCACCTGCATCGCCGGCGCGGTGGTCAACCCGCTGGGCACGCCCTGCAAGGACGTCTACCACCACGGCTACTGGGACTGGAGCACGTGGTCCTGGCAGTACGGCAACGACGACCTGGCCGAGCGGATCCGCACCACGATCGCCCCGCAGATCGCCACCACCCTCCAGCAGATCCACGCCAAGGCCCCCAAGGCCAAGGTGCTGCTGGTCGGCTACCCGTCCGTACTGCCCGCCGACGGCTCGGCCTGCATCCTGCGCCAACCGGTGACGCCGGGCGACGTCGAGTACATGTACGGCGTGCTCAACAAGCTGAACGCCGCCATGAAGTCCACGGCGGCGGCCAACGGCGCGACGTACGTGGACACCGCGACGCCGACGGTCGGGCACGACGTCTGCTCGGACGACCGCTGGATCGAGGGCGCGCTGCCCGGCTCGCCCGCCGTGCCGTTCCACCCGAACGCGACGGGCGAGAAGGCGATGGCGGACGCGGTGCTCGCCGCGCTGCGGTAGCCGCGCGCGGACCCGCCACGCCGGCCCCGCGCCGCGCAGGCCCCGCGCAGACGGCCCCGTGCACGCGACCCCGGAAAGCCCCGAGGGGCCGGTGACCAGACCCCGGTCACCGGCCCCTCGGCCCGCCCGTCGCGCGCTATTCCGGCTCGGCGGCGGTGGCGGAGGCGGTGGCAGTGGCGGTGGCGGCGGCCAGCCCGGCCGACCACTTCTCCTCGACGTTGCCGAACTTCCAGTAGGCGATCGCCGCCGCCCAGGTGAGCACGAACAGCCCGACGATGGCGTAGCCCACGAAGTTGAGGTCCAGCCCGCCGACCCAGGCGATCGGCCCGCTGGTGATGTCCAGCTTCTCGCCGAGCAGGCCGATCAGCTCGATCGAGCCGATGACCAGCGCGACCAGCACCGACAGCCCGGTGACGGTCAGGTTGTAGTAGATCTTGCGGACCGGCTTGGAGAAGGCCCACTCGTAGGCGAAGTTCATGAACGAGCCGTCGATGGTGTCCAGCAGGCTCATCCCGGCCGCGAACAGGATCGGCAGCGTGAGCAGCGCGTACCAGGGCAGCGAGAAGGCCGCCGCGCCGCCCGCCAGCACCAGCAGGGACACCTCGGTGGCGGTGTCGAAGCCCAGGCCGAACAGCAGGCCGACCGGGTACATGTGCCAGGGCTTGGTGACGGCCCTGGTCACCCGGCCGAGGATCCGGTTCATCAGCCCGCGCCGCTCCAACTGGCGCTCCAGCTCGGCCTCGTCGTACTCGCCCTCGCGCATCCGGCGGAAGACCTTGAGGATGCCGTTGAAGGCGCCCAGGTTGATCAGGCCGAGCAGCAACAGGAAGGTGCCGGAGACGGTGACGCCGATCAGGCCCGTCATCTCGTGCAGCGTCGAGTCGTCGGACTCCACCTGGCCGGCCAGCGAGCGGATGCCGAAGGCCAGCAGTGCGCAGAGGCCGAAGACGATCGAGGAGTGCCCGAGCGAGAACCAGAAGCCGACCGACAGCGGCCGCTTGCCCTGGCCCATCAGCTTGCGGGTGGTGTTGTCGATGGCCGCGATGTGGTCCGCGTCGAAGGCGTGCCGCATGCCGAGGGTGTAGGCGGTCAGGCCCATGCCCGCACCGAACACCTGGCCGCCGACGGTGTAGTGCTCGGGGGCGACGAGCGCGAGCAGGGTGAACCAGCCGACGACGTGCAGCGCGAGGATGAACCCGCCCATTCCGGCCAGGCGGATCCATTCCTCACGGGTGAGTCGGTGGCGCCAGCGAGGGGCGGTCATCGGGTGTCCTTTCGGCGGTACGGGCTGAGCTGGGCCATCTTTCCGCCTGGACGGACGCAGTTGCAAGTCATGCGCAATTACGGTTTGCTCTCCGCCCACCCCGACATCCCCACGATCCGTACAGGGCCTCGTCACCTCCCGGGACTTACTCCGGCCCCTCTACGCGCGGATACTGCCGTTCTACGCGCGAAAACTCGGGCGCCGAACACCTCGACTCCCCACGGAGGAACGGCACATGACGATCCGCATTCGAACTGTCGCGGCCCTCTCCGGCGCGGCGCTGCTCGCGGCCGGCCTCACCACCCTGGCCCCCACCGCCACCGCCGCCCCGGCCCCCGCGACCGCCGCCGTCAGCGCCACCCCGCACCGGGTGCTGTTCGACAACAGCAAGGCCGAGACCGCCGGCAACGCCGACTGGATCATCAGCACCAGCCAGCCCGACCCGCTCACCCAGAACCCCGACCCCACCACCGAGAAGAGCTGGACCGGCGCGCTGTCCGCCTGGGGCGTCGCCCTGCAGAAGACCGGCCAGTACAGCCTCAAGACCCTCCCGTCCGGCTCGACCATCACCTACGGCACCGGCGGCGCGCTCGACCTCGCCAACTTCGACACCTTCGTCGTCCCGGAGCCCAACATCCGGTTCAGCGCGGCCGAGAAGACCGCGATCATGAAGTTCGTCCAGAACGGCGGCGGACTCTTCCTGATCTCCGACCACACCAACAGCGACCGCAACAACGACGGCTGGGACTCGCCGAAGATCATCAACGACCTGCTGACCAGCAACGGGGTGAACAACAACGACCCCTTCGGCTTCTCGGTCGACCTCCTCAACATCACCACCGACAACCCGCGCGCGGTCGGCGACGCCACCGACCCCGTCCTGCACGGCTCCTTCGGCACCGTCACCGGCTCGATCCTGCGCAACGGCACCACCTTCACCCTGAAGCCCGCCGACAACCCCTCGGTCAAGGGCCTGGTCTACCGGACCGGCTACAGCGGCAACACCGGCGCCTTCTTCGTCACCAGCACCTTCGGCTCCGGCCGGGTGGCCATCTGGGGCGACAGCTCCCCGATCGACGACGGCACCGGCCAGTCCGGCAACACCCTGTACAACGGCTGGAACGACCCGGCCGGCACCGACGCCGCCCTCGCCCTCAACGCCACCGCCTGGCTGAGCAAGGCGTGACCACCGCGCAGCGCCCACCGCGAAGGGCGTGACCGCTGCGCAGCGCTCACCAGGAAAACGGCCGCTTCCTCCCCTAGGGTCGGAATGCCGACGCCCGCGGCGCGCACGTACGGCCCACCAGCCGCACGGTCGGCGCGCCGCGGGCCCGTCGGCGCCCACCCGGCCCGGGACCCGATGGGAGCGGCCATGCCGTCCTACCCCTTCCACACCACCCGCGAGGACGTCCGCATCCCGCTGCCCGACGGCACGCAGCTGGCCGCCCGCCTGTGGCGGCCGGTCACCGACGAGCTCGTCCCCGCACTGCTGGAGTACTCCGGCGGCCGCCTCAGCGACCGGACCGCCGCCGAGGACGCCCGGCGCCACCCCTGGTACGCCGGGCACGGCTACGCCACCCTGCGGGTCGACACCCGCGGACACGGCAACTCCGCCGGCACCCCCGGCGAGCCCGGCGGCGAACAGGAGCTGACCGACGGCGCCTTCGTGGTCGACTGGCTCGCCCGCCGCCCGTACTCCACCGGGCGGGTAGGCCTGCTCGGGGTCGGTGCGGCCGGCACCGCCGCGCTGCGCCTGGCCGCCCGGGTGCCGGAGATCGTCGGCGCCGTGGTCACCGCCTGCCCGGAGGGCGGCCACCGGCTCGGCGGCGCCGTCCTCGCCGCCGACCTGCACACCCGGCTCACCGCGCTGGTCGCCGACGCCGCCCTGCCGCCCGACCCGCGCCACGTCGGCGACGTCTGGCGCAGCCGCTGGCTGACCCGGCTGGAGGCCCTGGAGCCGCCCGTCGACACCTGGCTCGCCGCCGGCGAGACCACCGTGCCCGTCTCCGTCCCCACCTTCGCGATCGCCGGCTGGGGCGACCCGTCCTGCTCCTTCGTGCTGCGGCTGCTCGCCGAGTCCCCCACCGCGCGCGCCCTGATCGGCCCCTGGCCGCACGGCCTGCCCGAGGACGCCCTGCCCGAGACGCTGCGCTGGTGGGAGCACTGGCTGCGCGGCGCCGACACCGGCGCCGTCAAGGAACCCGCCCTGCGCAGCTGGATCGGCACCCGCTGGACCGGCGACGACGCCTGGCCCTCGCCCGACGTCCGCGAGATCCACTACGGCCTGGACGGGCCGCTGCGCACCGCCGGCACCGCCGCCGACGACCGCTTCGTCCACGTCCGCTCGCCGCAGCACACCGGCCTCAACGCCGGTGCCTACGTTCCGCACGGCCGCCCCGCCGACCGGCCGCCCGACCAGCGCGAGGAGGACGGCCGCTCGGTCTGCTTCGACTCCCAGCCGCTGCCCGAGCCGCTCGAACTGCTCGGCGCCCCGACCGTGCGGCTGCGGCTGCGCGAGGGCGGGCCCCCGCCCCTGGTGGCGGTCCGGCTCTGCGCGGTCGGCCCGGACGGCACCTCGGAGCTGGTCACCCGGGGCGTCCTGGTCGCCGAGGGCCCGGACGTCGAGGTCGAGCTCGCCGCCTGCGGCTGGACCTTCCCGGCCGGGCACCGGCTGCGGCTCGCCTTCTCCTCCGTCTACTGGCCGTGGGTGTGGCCCCCGGCCGAGGACGGCGGGTACGCCCTCGACCCGTCCCGCTCCACCCTGAGCCTGCCCGTCCGCCACCTCGCCGCCGACGTGGGCGCCGCGCCGGTCACCTTCTCGACCCCCTCGCTGCCCGATCCGCTCGACGTCCACCTCACCGAACCGCTCACCGCCCGGCCCGAACACCTCACCGTCCACGACATCGGCCGGCACGAGTGGCGCACCGAGCTCTCCCCCGCCTCCGACGGCACCCGGACCCACCCCGACGGCCTCGTCCGCGACGAACACACCGTCACCGCCTACCGCGTCCTCACCGACGCCCCGCTCAGCGCCCAGGCCCGCACCGACCACACCGTCCGGCTGGAGCGCCCCGACATCGGCTGGGACGTCACCGTCCAGACCCGCGCCCAACTGCGCTGCGACGCCGGGCACTTCCTCAGCATCGTGCAGCTGCGGGCGCTGGAGGCCGGATCGGTGGTGTTCACCCGCGAGTGGCAGCACCGGGTGCCCCGGGAGAGGCCATCAAAGTAAGCCTTATGGAGTTTGCCTCTACCTCTCGACACCCTTATAAATGACCCCATGAAGACCCTTGGCCTGATCGGTGGCATGAGCTGGGAGTCCACCGCCGAGTACTACCGCCTGCTCAACGAACTCACCCGCGACCGCCTCGGCGGACTGCACTCCGCCCGGCTCGTGCTCCACTCCGTCGACTTCGCCGTCATCGAGCAACTGCAGACGGCCGGGCGCTGGGACGAGGCCGGCGAGGTCCTGGCCGCCGCCGCCCGCTCACTGGAGGCGGCCGGCGCCGACCTGCTGCTGATCTGCACCAACACCATGCACAAGGTCGCCGGCCACGTCGAGGCGGCGGTCTCCGTCCCCCTGCTCCACCTGGCCGACGCCACGGCGGCCGCCGTACGGGCGGCGGGCCTGCGCCGGGTCGGGCTGCTGGGGACGGCGTTCACCATGGAACAGGACTTCTACCGGGGGAGGTTGGCGTCCGGAGGCCTCGACGTCCTCGTCCCGGACGCCGACGCGCGCGCCCTGGTCCACCGGGTGATCTACGAGGAACTGTGCGTCGGGGTGGTCCGGGAGGAGTCCCGGGCGGCGTACCGGCGGGTGATCGGGGACCTGGTGGCGGCGGGCGCCGAGGGGATCGTCCTCGGCTGCACCGAGATCGAACTGCTCGTCCGGCAGGAGGACAGCCCCGTCCCGGTGTTCCCCACCGCCCGTCTGCACGCGGAGGCTGCCGTCGCCGCCGCACTCGGCGACCGGTGACGGGAAAAGCGCTTGCGCAGAAGGGCGTTCAAGCAGCAAGATCTTCCCCGACCGAGGCATCGTCAGAGGAGGTGAGACCCGTGAAGGCTGTATCGACGCGGGTGCTCCCCCTTTCCGTCACGGTCGGCAACTGACGTAGGCGTCGCCGGGAGCGCCTTCCCCCAGCAAGGCCCTCCCGAAAGGCAACTGCCATGAATACTTTCCGGTTCACTGCCGATTCCGTGTCGAACGGCATCCGCGAGCGCAACTTCACCGTGGACGGCGTCCCCGGCGTGCTCTGGTCCCCGGCCACCGGTGCCGACCGCGCCCCGCTCGTCCTGATGGGACACGGCGGCGGCAACCACAAGAAGCACCCCGCGATGTCGGGCCGCGCCCGGCTGCTCGTCGACGGCCACGGCTTCCACGTCGCCGTCCTCGACGCGCCCGGGCACGGCGACCGGCCGCGCACCGCCCACGACGAGGCGGAGATCGCCGACATGTTCCGGGCACGGGCGGCCGGCGAGCCCGAAGGCCCGATCGTCGTCCGCTACAACGACCACCTGGCGAAGCTCGCCGTGCCCGAGTACCACGCGACCCTGGACGCCCTCCAGCAGCTCCCGGAGATCGGCGCCGACGGGCCGGTCGGCTACTGGGGCATCAACATGGGCACCGCGATCGGCGTGCCCTTCGTGGCGGCCGAACCCAGGATCACGGCCGCGGTCTTCGGCCAGCACTGGCCCGACACCCTGGCCGAGCACGCGAGGCGGATCACCGTCCCGATCGAGTTCGGCCTGCAGTGGGACGACGAGCACATCTCCCGCGCGGACGGCCTCGCACTGTTCGACGCCTTCGCCTCGACGGAGAAGTCCCTGCACGTCAACGCGGGCAAGCACAAGGAGTTCCCGCGCTTCGAGGCCGACAGCGCCGCCCGCTTCCTCGCCCGCCACCTCGGCAGGCCCGCCGGCTGACCGCCGGCCGGTGGTGCCCCGCCCCGGTGGCGCCCCGTCCTCACCCGGGCGGGTCATCACCGGGGCGGGCGGCCCGACTCGAAGGGCCGTCGTGGGGATCACCCCTCCTCCGGCACCTCCACGATCAGCAGGGTCCCCCGGCTGCCCGCCCGCACCGCGTGCCACGCGCCGGCCGGGACGACGCACAGCTCACCGGCCCGCAGGGTCGACTCCTCGCCGTCCACCGAGAGTTCGAGACTCCCCACGGCGACGAACAGCACCTCGGCCGTCCCGTGCGCCTCCGCTTCCAGCTCCCGCCCGTCCATCCGCAGGACCTTCACCGCCGCCGTCCCGACCCGCCCCAGCACCTGGGAGCGCCAGGCCTCGGGCAGCCGTGCCGCCCGCTCGTTCACATCCACCAAGCTCATGGCCCTGGACGCTATCCGTCCCGGGCGGTCGATTGGTTGACCGTTCGGTAAAACCTCACGATGATCGCTCCGGTGAAGGCACGCACGCTCTACCACGACCTGCTCGACCACGACGGGCCGGCCGCCGACGACATCGACCGCTGGCTCGGCCAGGCGGCCGCCGCGGACTACCGCGCACGCCTGCGGACGGCCGCCGGCCACGGCTCCGCCTGGTGGGGCGACCAGGAGCACCACGGACCGGCGCTCGTCGAGGAGCTGTACGCGCTCGGCCGGGTCGCCGACGTCCTGCTGCTCGACCCGCGACCGGACGACTACCTGCGGGCGTTCACCGCCCTCGGGATGACGCCCTTCGACGGCCTCGTGCCCTTCGACCCCTTCCTGCACGAGATCGTCGACGTCGAGCAGGCCGCGGACCCGCAGGCGCCGATCGAGGTCCTGGAGGTCCACCGCCCCGGGCTGATGCTCGGCGAACTGCTCTTCAACCGCGCCCGGGTACGGATCCGGGCCGGCGCCGCGCACGCCGAGCGCGGGGTCGCCGACCGCTTCCCGCTCTACTGGACGTTCCGCCGCGCCGACCGGCCGGTGCACGACCTCTCGCACAGCTGGGGCAGCAACTCCCAGTGGAGCACCGACTTCCGCCTCGACTACCGCACCCCCGGCGGTGACCACCTCAACGTCGCCGAGGACGGCTCGGTCGACGGCCGCCCCGACCTCGGCCACTACCAGGAGCTGGCCCCCGAGGAGCAGCTGCTCACACCGGCCGAGCGGCGCGAACTGCTGCGCAACCGCTGCCTGCTGCGCACCCCGCAGGCGGCCGCCGAACTCGCCGCCTCGCCCGGCTGGGAGGACGAACTGTTCCCCTACGCGTGGCGGCTGCCGGCCGGGGAGTCGTGATCGGCCGGGGAGTGGTGATCGGCCGCTGAGGCGTGATCGGCCAGCACCTCGCCGATCACGTACCGGGCGATGCCGGTCATCCGCGGGTTGGTCCGGCGGTAGTAGGCCAGCTCCATCAGCGCGACGGACAGCGCCCAGCCGCGACCGCGGGCCCAGGTGGCGCCGTCGGCGGCCACCGCCGTCCGGAAGGCGGCGCGGGCCGGCCCGGGGAGCACGTACCAGGCGGCGATCAGGTCCACGGCCGGGTCGCCCAGGCCCGCGCAGCCGAAGTCGATGACGGCGCTCAGTCGGCCGCACCCGTCCACCAACAGGTTGCCGGGCTGCAGATCGGCGTGGATCCAGACCGCCGGACCGGCGTGCCCGGGGGCGTGAACGGCCTCGTCCCAGGCGGAGGTTGCGGCCGCGACGTCGATGACGTCCGGGAGTTCCGCGATCGCCCTCCGGACCGCACCGTCCCGCTCCGGCAGGGACTCGCTGCGGTAGGAGGCGGGGCCGCCGGTCGGGTCGACCCGGCGCATCGCGGTCACGAAGGCCGCCAAGTCGGCGGCCAGCAGGGCGGGTTCGGCCACCGCACCGGCCACCGGGTTCGCGCCGTCGAGCCAGCGCAGGACCGACCACGGCCACGGGCAGCCGTCCACCGGTCCTCCCCGGGCCACCGGGGCGGGCACCGCGACCGGAAGCTCGGGCGCGAGGCGCCGAAGCCAGTCCCACTCCTTGTCGATGTCCTCGACGGCCCCCGGGATCCGCGGGACGCGCACCACCAGGTCCGCGCCCAGCCGGTACATCGCGTTGCTCGTCCCGGCCGTGGTCACCGACGCGACCGGCAGGCCCGCCCAGTGCGGGAACTGGGCGGCGACCATCCGGCGGACCAGGGCGTCGTCGATGTCGATCTCGTCGGCGTGCATCGCGGGGAAGGAGGACATGGTGACCGAGCCTGCCGGGCCGGCGGCGCTCCCCGCAAGCGAATTGTCCGCCGCGGAGACCACCCTCGGGGACCACGCGCAGAGACCACCCTCAGGACCACCCTCGGCGGCTACCAGGCCACGTCCTTCCCCTGGTGGTCCAGGAAGCGCAGGCCGGGCTCGCCGCGGTGGCGCTCGATCGTCTCCACCACGCCGGGAACGCTCTCCTCCACACTCAACTCGGCTTCCATTCCGCCGAGTTCGGTCCGCACCCAGCCCGGGTCCATGAGCAGCAGGCTGCGCCCGCCGCCGGCCTGGCGGACGGCGTAGCAGCGCATCAGCTGGTTCAGCGCGGACTTGCTCGCCCGGTACAGGTCCTGCCCGCCCTCGGTGTTCAGGGCGATGCTCCCCTGGTCGGACGACATCACCCCGATCGTCCCGGCGGGCGCGACCAGCGGCCCGAGGACCTCCACGACGCGCATCGGGCCGAGCGCGTTGGTGACCATCACCTCGGTGAACATCTCCGTCGGCACCTCCCCGATCGGCAGGTCGCCGCGGGTGACGGCGGCGTTGACGAAGAGCAGGTCGAGGGTGCGCCGGGCCAGCCGGTCACGGAGGGCCGCGATCTGCTCCGGGTCGGTCATCTCCAACGACTCGACGGTCACCCGCCCGTCGGCGGACTCGGCCAGTTCGTGCAGGCCGGTGCGGCGGTCGCCGCGCACCGTACCGATGACGTCCCAGCCACGGCGGACGTACTCCGCGGCGATCCCGAGGCCCAGGGTGCGGGAGGCGCCGATCACGAGGGCGGTCCTGCGCGGCGCGGCCGCGAGGTGCCGTTCTTCACTCTTGGGTCGAACTTCACTCATGGGTCGAGTCTCCGGGCGGCCGGGCCGGGCGTCCAATGCCCTTCCGGGCGCATTGATACCGTGCGGGCATGGACCTGGACCTGCGCAAGCTCCGCTACTTCGTCGCGGTGGTCGAGCACCGCCGGTTCGGCCGGGCCGCCCAGGAGTTGTTCATCACCCAGCCCGTCCTCAGCCGACAGATCCGGGCGTTCGAGCAGGAGTTGGGCTGCCGGCTCTTCACCCGGACCACGCGCAGCGTCGAACTGACCGCCGCAGGGCGGCAGTTGTACCAGGAGGCAGCACGGATCACCGCCACGGTGGACGCCGCCCTGCAGCGGGTCCGGGAGGCCGCGCGGGGCGAGCAGCGGCTGGTCGTCGCCTTCTCCCCCGGCCTGCACGTGTCGGAGGCGATCCGGGCGTACACGGCACGCCACCCGGAGGTCGGGATCGACGTCCTCCCGTTGCGCTGGTGGGAGCAGGACGCCCCGCTGCGCGACGGCCGCGCGCACGTCGGCCATCTGCGGCGGCCCTTCGACGACACCGGGCTGCACACCGTCCCGACCGGCCGGGAGACCAAGGTGGCCTGCCTGCCGGTGACGCATCCGCTGGCCGGCCGCCGCACGCTCACCGCGGCCGACCTCGACGGCGAGCCGATCCTCGACGCCAGGAAGCGTCGGACCTCCTCGCTGGACGAGAAGTTCGAGCTGATCGCCTCCGGGCAGGGCATCGCGCTGGTGCCGCTCAGTGTCGCCGGCTCGTACTCCCGCCCCGACCTGGTCTACCTGCCGGTCACCGACTCGCTGCCCGTCGAGACCTGCCTGGCGGTGCCGGAGGGCGGTCGCACCGGGCCGGTGGCGGACTTCCTGGCCATCGCCGCCGCCACGCTGCGCCGCCGCCCCTCCGACGGCACGCCGGCGTCCGCGACCGCGCTCCCGCCGGCGCCCGAACCCGCAACCGCGACCACACCTGCAGCCGCGCCCGGGCCCCGCCCCGCAGCGGCTCAAGCCCGGACCGCGAGGTCCTGACCGCCCACCACCTTGAGCAGCCGCAGCGCCTCGTGCGAGGGCGTCCCGGGGGCCCGGGTCGGTGAAGAAGCGCCAGATCAGGTTGCGCTCGCCGGGCGGCAGCGCGGAGAAGTCACCGAGCAGCACGGCCGCCATGGCGTTCCAGGCGAGGAGGTCGCGGGCGGCGCTGGTGACCATGGCCGGGGTGTCGTCGAGCCGGTCGAGCAGGTGCAGGACGCCCGGCCGCAGCTCGCCGAGGCCGGGCCGGGCCGAGCGGCCGGTTCTTCGCCCCGGAGGGCGGCACCTACCCCTGGTAGGCCCCCGCGGCGATGAGTCCGGGCAGCTCACGCATGTCCCGGAAGACGACGGTGCCGGGCCCGGCCAGCCGCTCCGCCGCCGTGACACCGCCCGCGTAGCCGAGCGCGCGCATCCCGGCGGCGCGGGCGGCCGTGACACCGGGAGCACTGTCCTCGATCACGACGCAGGCCGTTGGGTCGACGCCCATGCTCCGCGCCGCGTGCAGGAACAGGTCGGGCGCGGGCTTGCCGTGCCGGACCTCGGTGGCGCTGAAGATCCTTCCGGCGAAGCGCTCGTACAGCCCGGTCCGGCCCAGGGTGTGCCGCATCTTCTGGTGCGTGCCGCTGGAGGCCACGCACACCGGCAGGTCGATCGCGTCCAGCGCCTGCGGCAGGCCGTCCACCGGGGTCAGCCCGGCGTCCACGGCCTCCGCGTGCAGGGCCTGGAAGCGCTTGCCCCACACCGCCGCCGTCTCCGCCCCGAGCCGCTCGGCGACCAGCGCGTTGTTGACCGCCTCCGACCGCCCGACGAACCGCTCGATCGCCTCCGCCTCGCTCAGCGGCCAGCCGTACTCCTCCCCCAGCCGTACCAGCACCCGTACGGCGATCACCTCGCTGTCCACCAGGACGCCGTCGCAGTCGAATATCACCAGCTCAATCGGCTTGATCATCCGGCCAGCATAGGCGCGGCCCCAACCCGATCAGGAGCCAGGCGCCGTCCCGGGGATGCTGTCCGGCAGGCCCACCGGGTTCGAGCACGGGTAGTCCGCCACGACGGCCCTGGCGACCTTCAGCGCGATGTCCAGGACCGCCCGGTGGCTCCTGTCCGACGGCTGGGCGTACGTGCCCCTGTTGACCTGAACCCCCACGTACGGCTGGGCCGCGTTCTCCGGGTTGTCACACCGGAGCCCCAGGCCCACTTCGTTCTGCCCGACCCACCCTTGCACGTCCACACCGAAGTCGAGCCGGTGGTCGTGTGCCCCCGAGCCCGTGCCGTAGACATGCTGCTTCATCTCGGACTCGTCCATCGTCTGTACGTCGATCCGCACGAGGGAGTCCTCCGCGGTCCGACGGACCTCGCACCTCTGGTACGCCGCGGTCGGGCGGAGCCGCTTCCGAATGTCGACCCGCCATTCACCGTCGTATGTCCAGTCGTCCTCGACGAACGTCCCGTGCGCGTCATCCGCCAGGGGCTTGAGGTCCGCCCGGGTGAGCACCGACCAGCAGGCACCCGCGGGCAGTTCGGCGGGGGCGTGAGCCGACCGCCACCACCACCCGAGCCCGGCGAGGACCACGGCAGCGACCCCGACGGCGAGCCACCGCCGCCGGAGCCGCCTGCCCTCAGCCATTGACAGCCCTGGTGACCAGCCCGGCACCGCCGGTCGCGCCGTCCCGCGCCGCGTCCGCGGCCGCCGTGGACAGCACCTCGATCTGCTGCGGGTTCAGCCCGGTCCCCTGCGCCACGTTCTCCACCGCCTTCTTTGCTGCGGAGCCGAGCCCGTTGAAGCCCGCAACGTCCGCGGCCGTGGCCGGGTCCGCGGTGTTCGGATCGACGTGGTAGCCCGACGTCAGCTGGTCGATGAAGTAGTTCGCCGGCAGCGACATGCCCTTACCGATACCGGGAAGGTCCCCCAGCAGCCTGCCGCCGGTCATGGCCCAGACCGCCTTCCCCCACATGCCGTTCTGGTCGACGGCCTTGTTGTACGCGTCCGCCTCGCCCTTCATCTCGTCCACCAACCCGGCGGTCCGGCCCGCAGTGAGGATCCCGCCCACCTCGCCGCCGGAGTGCGCCGCGTTCCTCACAGCCTGGTCGAACTCGGCGCCGTAGGTGTCCCGGTGCAGCATCACGTCCTGGATGCGGGCCGTCGTGTAGGCCTGCTGGGCCTGGGCGACGGCCCCGAAGGCGTCGGGGTTGCGGCCCAGCGCCGCCAGCAGCTTCGCCGTGTTGCCCGGGTCCAGGTCCGCCTTGGAACCGTAGGTCGTCAGCGAGTGGTCATGCGGGCTCATCGCCCCCTGCACGTCCCCCATGTAGGCAGCGGTCAGATGGCCCAGGCTGGGCGCCAGGTCCGCGAGGTCGGCGCCCTTGCGCAGCAGCTTGGGGCCGTCCCCGCTCCCGAAGCGGTCGACCACGTCCTTCATCACCGCAGCCTGCTCCGGCGTGTGCGGCGACAGCGGAGTGTCCGGCGACGCGTCGGGGGCACGGCCTGTGGTGGCCGCCTCCAGCGCGTGGCCGAGGGCGATCAATTCCGGTGACTCCGCGTGGCCGCTCGCAAGGTAGTCATTCCCCTTCGAGATGTCCTGGAGTGGCGAGCGGTCGCCCCCCACGGTCAGCGCCTTGAGGTAGGTGTTGTCCTGGCCGATGGCCTTGACGGAACCGTCGAGGTTGTAGGACGTCGCCCGGTCGTGGAAGAACTGGGTCGCGGCCGGCGGATTGTGCGCGAGCGCGTCCAGCACACCATTCATCGGGTTGAAACCGCCCGCTTGGGGGCCTTGCGCGTAACCCAGCAGCTTCATCCGGTCCAGGTCGGAGTGGAGCCAGGGCGTCGAGGTGAAGAAGCCAGGCATCTCACTGAGCTGGGTGACGTGTTCGGCCACCGGATTGAGGAAGTGCGCGTCATACGTTCCGGTCCGCAGAATGTTCGCCAGGATCTGGTAGCCGTACGGCTGGACGCTGCCGCTGACCCGGTCGCCGCGCGGGAGGATCTCCGTCCTGGTGGCTCCGGCCCGGCGCAGGCCCGCCTCCCACTCGTCGGACAGGTGAGGGAAGTTGTGGCTGTCGGTGGCGGTGGCCAGCGCCATGCCGAGGTTCGCCTGGAGGTCTGCGACGGCCTGCGGCCGCCTGCCTCCCTGGTCCGCCGAGGCGACGGCCAGCTGGCCGTAGTACTTGAGGAAGCCGTCCGGTCCGAGCCCCTGGTAGAAGGCGGTGGTGAACTGCGGGTTGTTGGCGTTGGCTTTCAGGGTCTTGTTGAGCTCGTCGAGTTGGGCGTCGGAGAGGTTCCCGGCCAGTTTGAGGAGGTCCGCCGCCTTCTTCCCCTGCTCCTCCGGTCCCGTCGACGGCTGGAAGGCGGTCTTGCTCTTCCCGGTGGCGCCGCCGAGCGCCGCGGCGGCCGCGGTATCGGCTGCCTTCGCCCGGGCAACGGCCTTCGCTATGTCCTGGCCCACCGACTCGGCGAGGGCCTTGTAGGTGGTGGTGTAGGTCGGGTCGTGCTTGTCGGATTCGCTCGTCGGCGCGGGCCAGCTGATGTTGACGCCGTCCGCGTCCACCGTCAGGGAGTTGTCGACGGCCCTCTTCAACGCCGCGTCCAGGTCTGCCCGGGCAGCGGCGAGCTCGGTATGGGCGTCCCGCAAGGTCTTGCCGATCGCGCTGGCCTCCTCGAAGGCCGCGTCGAGTTCGTTGCGGGTCTTGGTGATGGAGGCGGCGGCCCGCTCGGCCGCGTCGCCCCGCCAGTTCGATCCCTGCAGCGGCGTGAGGATGTCGCCGGTGAAATCGGAGGAGAGTTTCCAGTCGCGCGTCAGCGACTCGAAGGCCGTGGCCAGGGTATCGATGCCCTTGAACGTCTCCTGACGCAGGTCGGAGTAGGTACTCATGTCACCGACCTCAGTTCGTCTTCAAGTTCTGAGCGTTCACCTGTTCGGCACGCGCGTACTGGTCGGCGTTGCTGGTCAGACCGGCGGAGATGTCCGCGATCGCCTGACTCGTCGTCTGTGCCTGCGCCTGCCACATCTCGTGTGCGGCCTGGACCGCCCCGACGACCGCCCAGTCCCTGGACATGCCCTGGAGGCTGCCCTGGAGGTCCTTCCAGACGCCTTTGGTGGCCTGGTCGAACTCGGTGTGCAGGGTGCCCGCGCTGGCCCCCGCCTTGCGCAGCGCCTCCGGACTGACCTTCACCGTCGGCCCGCTGGGGGGCGCCGTGGATGCCGGTGGCGGCGTCCATCCCGGCGCCGCGGCGCCCGAGGCCGCAGCTGCGAGGTCGGGGAACTGCTTCTTCGCGTCCTCCGTCAGGTTCCCGGAACTGTCGAAGAGCCACGGATTCACCCGTCGCTCGAAATCCAGGTCAGTCATGTCTCGCCGCCCCCGAAACCGCGTGCTTGATGTCGCCGTGCGCCGCCACCAGCGGCGACCTCGCGTGACAGGTGATCACGCCGGCGAATCGCCCACCCGTTCGCCGCAAGTCCGCAGCCTAACAATCGACCATAGGTACGTATGAAATCCGTACAAAAGTTGAGCGAAACCTGAGCCAGGCGCTCCCCTGCAGTCACCCTTCCACCGCGGTGTCCCACGCGCAGCCGACAGGGCCCGGCGGCGGAAGCCACCGGGCCCTCGGGGGGCGTCAGGCGGTCTGGACGGAGGTGTCGTCGATCACGAAGCTCGTCTGCAGCGAGGTGTCCTCGACGCCGTTGAACTTCACGGTGACCGTCTGGCCCGCGTAGGCCGAGAGGTCGAAGGTGCGCTGCTGGTAGCCGGCCGCGGCGTCCACGT
>NZ_JBITTM010000091.1:0-17105 GCF_044541955.1 Kitasatospora sp. NPDC085464 | reverse complement strand
AAGGCACCGACGGCGACCGAAACCTCGGCAGCGCCCGCTGAACCACCCGACCACGGCCGGGCACCACGCCCGGTGCCCGGCCCCGCCCGACGGCCAGGCAGCACGGCAACACGCCGGACGGTTCCGGTGCGAAGCCGTGGCCCCCGCCCATGCGACAGTTGCGCTCGTTCGTGAGGGCCGTGAGGCCACGAAGCCACGAAGCCGTGCAGCCGCGAGGGCCGAGAGCGCCGGCCTCGGCCGCAGCCGTCCCGCGCATGAGGGAGAGCGATCGTGCCCGTCGTCCGGACCGCCGTCCTGCTCGCCGCGTTTCCGGCCGGACGGCCGATCAACGTGCCGGGTGACGCCCCTTGGTACGTCTCCTACCTCTTCAGCCCGCCGCACGGGCAGGCGGCGTACTGGCTCAAGCAGAGGATCCCGGACGGGCCGATCGCCCCGCCCGGCCAGGCGCCGCCCTGGGCCGCCGGGCCGTTCACGTCCACGTCCATGCCCACGTCCATGCCCACATCCATGCCCGATCCGGCCGGCCCGCAGCCACCCGACCCCGACGCTCCCGGCGACCCCGACAGCCCCGAGCCGCAGGACTGACCCGGCTCCTCCCGGCCCCCGGCCGGGGGTCACAGGCGGGCGTGGGTGCCGATGTCGGTGTGGAAGTCCTCGATCATGGCGGCCGTGACCGTCGGGCGGCTGGCGCCGATCGCGGCGAGGTGGTCGGCGGTGGTCGCCCCCGGGAGGGCGTCGTCACGCTCGAAGGCGGTCTGGGCCGCCAGGCGTGCGGCGTGTTCGATGTCGGCGGGAGAGAAGCGCTCGCTCGCGGCCACCAGGGCGGGGATGTCCACGTCGAGGCGGTCGGTGTCCAGGGCGTGGCGCGACCAGATCGCGGCGCGGGCGTCCGGGTCCGGGGTGCCGATCGGGATGACGTAGTCGAACCGGCCGGTGCGCAGGAACGCCGGGTCGAGCGAGCGCACGGAGTTGGTCGCGCAGACCAGCAGCCGGCCGTCCCGCTCGCGGAAGCCGGGGATCAGCTTGAGCAGTTCGTTGGTCACCCCGTGCATCGCGCCGGCCGAACCGGCCCCGCCGCGTACGGGGGCGATCTCCTCCACCTCGTCGATGAAGACCAGCACCCGCTCCAGCTCGCCGATCCGGGCGAACGCGCTGCGCAGCGCGGCGGCGAGGTTGCCCTCGTCGGCGAGGCGGGAGGGCAGCAGCTCGACGAACGGCCAGCCGAGGCGGGAGGCGATGGCGCGGGCGAAGGTCGTCTTGCCGGTGCCGGGCGGCCCGAAGAGGGTGATCGCGCGCGGTGGCCGGACGCCGTGCCGGGCCGCGCGCTCGGGCTGTGCGAGCGGCAGGACGACCCGCCGCTCGATCAGCTCCTTCTCGGCGGTCATCCCGGCCACCCGGTCCCACAGGTCCCCGCTCAGCACGCGCCCGCCGAGTTCGTCCAGGGTGCCGGCAGCCGGCCCCGCGGCGGGCTCGGTCTTCTCGAAGTACGCGGCGGCGGGCCGCCGTTCGTACCCGGCGTTGCGCAGCCCCTCGCCGAGCAGTTCCTCCTCCGGCAGCACGTAGGCGATCCGCCGCACACGGGCCTCGACCAGCCGGCGCTCCAGTTCCCGCAGCAGCGCGCTGGCCAGGCCGCGCCCGCGCCAGGCCGGGGCGATCGCCACGCGCATCACCCAGGCCCGCTCGCCCGCCGCCGCGACCTGCGCGAGCGCCGCCCCGATCGGCGCGCCGTCGTGCACCGCGACGACCGCGGGCTGGCGCGCGGTGAGCGCGGCGATGCACTCGGCGAGCGAGAACACGGACTCCTGCCCGAGCCCGGCGGTGCTGTCGATCAGATGGACGACGGCGGCCAGGTCGTCCTCGCGGTAGTCGTGGATCAGCCAGTTCACGTGGATCGCTCCTGAGGTCGCCGGTCGTGCGGATGGCGGTGAACCTAGGCGCGCCGGGGCGGGCCCGGCACGCGCCGTTCAGGACAACGGGGCGTGGACGAACCGTACGCGACAGCGACTTGCCCCCGAACGCGGCGGACCTCGCCCCCGAGCGGGGCCCTATCAGCCCGGCGAGTGGAACAGCGTGCGCAGCGCCAGGTCGGCCACTTCGCGCAGTTGCTCGCGGGTGCAGCCGCTCGCCGCCTGCACGGCGATGCCGTCGGTGACGGTGTACACCAGCTGTGCGAGGACGCGCGGATCGGTGCCGACCGGCAGGTCGGCTGCCTGCTCGAAGCGGCGGCGGAGCGCGGCCTCGCCGGCCATCCGACGGGCGATCACTTCCCGGCGGATCGGTTCGGAGTCCGGCCCGCAGGCGTGCACGCTGTTGACGCTCAGGCACCCGCGTGGGCTCTGCGGCCCGGTGGTCAGTTCGACGGCCCCGAGGATCAGGTGCTCGACGACGCCCTGGGCGGTCGGCGCCTCCAGGGCCTCACTGGCGAAGGCTCCCGGGCTGGTGAAGTAGCGGTCGAGCACCTTGTGGAACAGCTGCTCCTTGTTGCCGAAGGCCGCGTACAGACTGGGCCTGTTGATCTCCATGGCCGCGGTCAGGTCGGCGAGGGACGTCCCCTCGTAGCCCTGCCGCCAGAAGACCTCCAGCGCCCGGTCGAGCGCGGCCTCGGCATCGAAGGCGCGCGGGCGACCGCCTGGCATGCCGTACCTCCTCAAGTTTTTTACCTGTCGGTACATTACCCCTTGAACTCCGCCTCCCGCCCGCTCTAGTTTTGTATCGATCGGTACGAAACGAGGGAGGACACATGATCAAGGTCGGGGTCGTCGGAGCAAGCGGCTGGGCCGATGCGTCACACCTGCCCGCACTCGCCGGACTCGCCGGGTTCGAGGTGACCGCCGTCGCGACGACCCGCCAAGCCACGGCCGACCGCGCGGCGGCCGCCCACGGCGTACCACTCGCCTTCGCCGACGCCGCGGCGCTCGCCGCCCACCCCGACGTGGACCTCGTCGTGGTGTCGGTCAAGGCCTCCGGCCACGCCGCGGTGATCAGGGCCGCGCTGGCGGCGGGCAAGCACGTGCTCTCCGAGTGGCCGCTGGGCGTCGACGCCGCCGAAGCGGACGACCTCGCCCGGGCGGCCGCCGACGCCGGCGTCGTCCACGCCGTCAACCTGCAGGGATACCAGTCCCCCGACGCCCGCCACGTGGCCGACCTGGTCGCCGCAGGCAGGATCGGCCGGCTCGAATCGGCCGTACTGATCGCCTCGGGCGCCCCGTTGGGCGGCGCCCGCATCGCACCGGACCTGGCGTGGACCACCGACCCGGCCGCGGGCACCTCGCTCCTGACCATCATGGCCGGCCACTTCCTGGCCGCACTGGACCGCATGGCGGGCCGGCTGGTCGAGGTCTCCGCGAGGCTGCCCCGCCCGCACGACCGCGTCGAAGTCGAGGGCACGGGGCGGACGGTGCCCAACGGGGTGCCCGCGCAGGTGCTGGTCCACGGCATCCTGGAGAACGGCGCCACGGCGTCCGTCGCGGTACACGGAGGCAGCGGGAGCCCGGACGGCTTCCTCGTCAAACTCGTCGGCTCCGAGGGCACGTTGACGGCGACTCCCACCCGGCCCGGCACGTACATGCACTGGACCGACTGGGACATCCGGATCGACGGCGCGCAGGTCGAGGTGCCCGCCGACCACCGGACCGTCCCCTTCGACCCCGCCGCCGGTCCGGTCGCCAACGTCGCGGCCGTCTACGAGGAGATCGCCCGGTCGATCGCCGAAGGACGCCCACCCCGCCCCGACTTCCACACGGCCGCCGCCCACCACCGGGTACTCGCAGCCATCGAACGCGCCGCCGCGACCGGCGCCACGGAACAGGTCCGCTGACGGCCCCGACCACCGGCAGCGCCGTTCGTCGGCGGCCGGTCCCGTAGTGGGCGGAGGTGCCGGGCCCGGCGTCCGACGGTGTGTCAGTGCCGGGTGCGAGGATGCCGGTCATGAGTGACCACGCCGGTCGGCACCCGCGCGCCGCCATCGCCGAGTACTGGGACGCCGCCGCGGCGGGATTCGACGAGGAGCCCGATCACGGGCTGAGGGCCGGGCACACGCGGTCCGCGTGGGCGCGGCTGCTGCGGACGTGGGTGCCGTCGGGCCCGCTCGACGTCCTCGACGTCGGGTGCGGAACCGGTTCGCTGTCCCTCCTCCTGGCGGAGGCCGGGCACCGGGTGACCGGCGTGGACCTGTCTCCGCGGATGGTCGAGCAGGCCGGGAGGAAGCTGTCCGGTGCCGGCCTGTCCGGCCGTTTCCTGGTGGGTGACGCGGCTGCGCCGCCGACCGGCGGTGAGGCCTTCGACGTCGTGCTGTCGCGCCATCTGGTGTGGACGCTGCCCGACCCCGAGGCCGCGCTGCGGGAGTGGGTGCACCGGCTGCGGCCCGGCGGCCGGCTGGTGCTGGTCGAGGGCCGGTGGCGCGAATCCGGGCAAGCCGGCGTGCCGTACGCGGCCGGGGCGGAACTCCTGCCGTGGAACGGCGGGGTGGCCGCGGAGCACCTGGCGTCCGTGGTACGTCCGCTGGTCGCCGAGCTGCGGATCGAGCCGCTCAGCGGGAACGCGGACCTGTGGGGCGGTCCGGTGGACGACGAGCGCTACGCCGTGATCGCCCGGATCTGAGCCCTGCCGGAGGCCCGGGTGCGGTGCGCCCGCCATCGGCCCGACCCCGAACGGTCGGTGCGCCCGGCCGCCCCACACCGCACCGGTGCGCGATGCGGTGCCGCGGCCGGGTGGATCCCGTAGGGTCGGCGGATGGCGAAGTACTTCGACGTGCACCCGCAGACCCCCCAGGCCCGCACCATCAGCACCGTGGCCGACAGCCTCCGCTCCGGGGCCCTCATCGCGTACCCGACCGACTCCTGTTTCGCCCTGGGCTGCCAGATGGGCAACCACGAGGGCATCGAACGGATCCGGACGATCCGGCGGCTCGACGACCGTCACCACTTCACCCTGATGTGCGAGAACTTCGCGCAGCTGGGGCAGTTCGTCCAGATCGACAACAACGTCTTCCGCGCCGTCAAGGCGGCGACGCCGGGCAACTACACCTTCATCCTCCCCGCCACCAAGGAGGTGCCGCGCCGTCTGCTGCACCCGAAGAAGAAGACGGTCGGCGTCCGGATCCCCGACCACGTCGTCACCCGGGCCCTGCTCGCCGAACTCGGCGAGCCGCTCGTCTCCAGCACCCTGACCCTCCCCGGCGAGGACGAGCCGATGACCCAGGGCTGGGAGATCAAGGAGCGGCTGGACCACGTTCTGGACGCCGTGGTCGACTCCGGCGACTGCGGGACGGAGCCGACGACGGTCGTCGACTTCTCCGGCGGTACGGCCGAGATCGTCCGCATCGGCGCCGGCGACCCGACGCGCTTCGAGTGACCGACACGGGCGCCCTGCCCTCCGTCGTCCCCGCCGACCACCGGCCGCCGGAGACGGCGGCCGTCGGGGACGGCCGGCGGCCAGCCGTTGCAGGGCCTCCCGCAGCTCGCCTTCCCGGGCCGTCTCCGTTCCGAACATCACCGCGTCGCCGGGCGCCGGGGGTCGTGTCCCTCCCAGCGGTCCGTGCCGGCCCGACGGGCCGCGTGCAGCAATCACCCCATCACCATAGGTGACGGTTCGTCGTGATCGCGGAAAGCTAGAGGACCCGGGAGCGTAGCCTGCTCCCGGGCCCCTGTGTGCCGCCCAATTGTTCACACCGGCACGTTTAAGGGTCGCGGATCAGATTGAAACCGACGTGTTCTGCCTTTGAACTACCGTGCCACGGAGCGGCACAGACGGGACTTGAACCCGCATTCGTCGATATTCGTCCGCACCCGGTCGATCCGGTGTTCGGCGGCGAATGCTGAGACTGGAGCGAGAGTCTGAGATTCAGGGGGCCTGCCTCTGCCGCTTGGGCTACCCCGGCCTGTGGCGCCGGGGGAAGGATTCGAACCTCCACTGTGACCCCTGGGTCAGCTTCAACATCAGTGTCAGCTTTTCGCGCCGTGCGACGCACCCGTCCGACTCCGCGGACGAGGTGACGTACCCGGCGCACCCGCCCGGCTCCCCGGGCGGGCGATCATGGGGCTACCGGAACAGGTAGCCGAAGACGGCGTCGCCCACCCGCTGATCGGTGACCTCGACGGCGTTGGCCTCCTCGCGGGCGAACTTGACCGCCTGCTGGAGCTTCTCGACCCGCTCGGCGAGCTCGTTCACCCGGCGGGCCGGCAGCGCACCGGAGAACTTGACCGTGGTCCAGTAGCCGACCGCGATGTCCTCGTAGTAGACCTCGACCTGGGCCGGGTGCTTCTCGGTGGCCTCGGCCTTGACGTGGTTGCGCGGCACCTTCTTGGTCCGGATGGTGCGCACCGGCTCCGTCTTCCAGGAGTCGGTGGACGGGTCCAGGTTCCAGGACTCGGAGGCGTCCAGCACCGGGAGCTTCTTCACGAAGGTGAACAGGTCGGTGAGCTGCTTCTCCAGGAAGAGCAGGTACGGCACCGGCACCCGGGCGAGGAGCACCTGGCCGTCCACCACGACGTCCGCACTGGCCCCGATGTTGGCCCAGTCCTTGGTGGCCGTCACGTCGAACAGCCGGGTGAGGGTCTGCGCGGTGGAGCGCAGGATGTCCTCGGCCTTCAGCTGCACCCGGGTCGACTCCGGCGGCAGCTGCTCGCCCTCCTCGTCCTTGGGCTGGTAGGTCCGGGAGATGCCGGCCAGCAGCGCGGGCTTCTGCAGGTCCTGGTGGGCCTGCGTCAGCTCCTGGAAGGACTTGGACTTGACGCCCTTTTCAACGGCGATGATCTGGTTCAGCTTTGCCACGTCGGGGACGCTACCAGTCTCCAACTGATCGGTGACACCCAATTTTTCGATCGCTGTCCGACCTCTTGTGGATGGGATGCCAACCACCCGGGCGATTCCCGCCCCCAGTGCGGACGACGGCTCCGCACTGCTCCTCCCGGAATCGAAAACAAGCTGTTCGCCCCGGGCTCGCCCGGAACCTCCGGGGTTGAACGAACCGATCGAACAGGGGGAGGATCCAACGCCGTGACGGACACCTGGATGATCATCAAGTCCCTTGCCGAAAGCCTGAGTTCACTCTCGGACTACCCGCCCGAACAGGTGATGCTCGGACAGGCGCTGAAGCTCGCGGAGGAAAGCGGCGAAGTCGCCGAGGCCGTCATCGGCGTGCTCGGGATGAACCCCCGCAAGGGCCGTTCCCACACCCTGGAGCAGGTCCACGCCGAGGCCTGCGACGCGGCCGTGACCGCCCTGATCCTCATCGCCCGCACCGGCGCCGACCCCGAGGCCGTCTTCACCCGGCACCTCCGGTACCTCTCCGGGCGGCACCTCACCGGTGGCTGACCGGACCGGCTCCTCCCCGGCCGGTGGCGCCGGAGCCCGGATGGGGCTTCAGCGCGGCGACGGGCGGTGGCACGATGCGCAGCATGACCATTCTGGAAGAACGTTCGTGGCAGTGGCAGGGAGCCGGCGGACCGGCGGGGTGGGAGGCGGCGTGGACGCGGACGCGGGAGCTGCTCGTCCCCGTCGTGCCGGACAAGCGCTTCGCCTTCCAGAGCGACCCCCACCGCGGTGAGGTCGCCGACGGAGCGGCCGGGTTGGCGACCGCGTTCTACCTCCTCACCGACGGGTCCGGCGCAGCAGTGGCGGACGTACGGCGCGACCAGGTCGAGGAGTTGCTGCGACCGGGAGCCGGCGAGACGGACGGCGACGTCGTGCGCCGGTGGGAGGAACGCCTGCGGACGCTCGGCCACGAGCCGGAGACCGGCACCGACCCGGTGTGCGAGCGGTGGCGCGTCCTGCGAACCGACTTCGGCTGGGAGGACGACCTCACCGTCATCGGGGAGGTGCTGGTCCGGCAGGGGTACGGCCTCCTGGCGGGCCTCGGGTCCGTCCTCGCCGACCTCCGGGGGACCTTCTGACCCGACCACGGCACCCGACGCAGCCGGACGGGTCCCGCGGGTCACCTGACGGGTCCCGCGGGTCACCGGACGCCGGTCGGGTCAGTAGCGCTGGGCCTGGGCGACCCTGGAGACCAGCGCCTGGTCCCGGTCGATCGGGCTGAACGCGGTCGGGGTGGCCTTCGCGCCCGGGGCGAGGTCCGTGACGCCCAGGTAGGAGGTGTCCACGACCTTGCCGGTCTCGTCGAGGAACTCCACCTTGATCGCGTACGACGCCGTCGAGCTCGTGCTGTTCACCACCGTCACCAGCGCGGCGTTGAATCCCGCCGCCTGCGCCTTGGGCAGGCCGGTGAGCGTGACGTCCGACAGGGCGTTGCCCGTGCCCTGGGTCTTCGACAGCACCTCCTGCGCCTTGGCGCGGCCCGCGGCCACCTGGGCCGAGACCGACGCCTCGAACGAGGACGCCGCCGCCGACAGCGAGGACACGGCCTGGGAGGCGGCCGCCGCCGCCGAGGAGGCCGCCGCCGAGGCCGACTCCAGCAACGAGGACTTGGCCGAGGCGATCGAGGAGGGGAGCTGGCCCGAGAAGGAGCTCGCGTTCGGCGAGAACGGGCGCGACGGCGAGCTGGTCGACGACGTACTCGACGAGCTGCAGCCGGCGGCCACCAGCACCGTGCAGCCCAGCACCACGGCGGCGACACCGACCCGCCGGCTCGTGCGGCCCGTGCGGCCCGTGCAGCCCTTGCGGTCCGTGCGGCCCGTGCGATTCGACGTGCTGCCCAGCCTTCCGCGGCCACGTGACATCTTGGTCTGCCTTCACCTCACGGCCGGACACCCAGCGGCCCGACCCTTCTCCGCACCACCCTCTGCCCCGTCGCACCGATCCGACCACCGGGCCTACTGCGATCAGGTTGCCGCCCGGCACTCCCGGTGACGTCCCCGGCCGCGTCGGCAAGGCGCCGGACGCCGGACGCCGGATGCCGCCCTGGCAGGACACGCACACCGCCACCCGCCCAGCCCCCGCCCTTGGTGACTCCTCCGACCGTCCCCTTCCCGCTGCCCCGCGCGGCCGGACGATCGGACGATTACCCGCGCCCCGCCCTCGCCCCTACGGTCGGGGGGTCACCCGCAGGTCGCTGTCGCCTGGTCGGGCCGGTTGCGGGAGGCGGGCGCCCGGACCGGCTCCGCAGAGGGGCGTGGACCGTGTCCGTGACCGGGAACTTCCGCATGGCGAAGCAGCTGACGGGCGGCCGGGTGCTGCTGTGGTCGCTGCTCGGCCGGCTGCCGACCGCGATGAGCCCGATCGGCACCCTGCTGCTGGTCAGCCGGAACACCGGCAGCGTGTGGTCCGGTTCGCTGGTCGCCGGGGCGCTGGCGGGCGGTCAGGCGATCGGCGGCCCGGTCGTCGGCCGGCTCGCGGACCGCCGGGGGCGCCTCGGCCATCTGCGGACTCTTCGGCACGACGGTGAAGCTCGGCAGCCGCACCTACGTCGAGTCCTGGGCTCCCCTTCGACCGCCGATCGCTGAAAGCCGCCGCAGTTCAGGCGATCGAGCGAAGCATGGAGTCGTAGCGCGGCCCGTCCGGGTACGGCTGCATGGTGCCCATCCAGGAATAGCCCCACCGCTCATAGAGCGCCCGCACCCGCGGGTGGTCCTCCTCGACCGAGAGGTGAGAGCGGTCCTCGATCCGATGCGACAACAGTTCCTCGTGCAGGGTCCGCGCGATGCCCGTACCGCGCCAGCCCTCACGAACCATCACCTCGCACAGCGCGAACGTCCGGGTGTCGGTCTCCTCCAGCAACTCGGCGGGCGCCGGGGTGATCAGCCCGCCCCACTGGTAGGCCGTGGTGCGGGCGAACCCGTAGGCGTAGCCGATCGCGCTGCCGTCGACCTCTCCGAGCGCGCAGCCCCAGCGCGATCCGGCGGCGTGCCGGCGGAGGCGTTCGGCGAACCGGCCGACCGAGAAGTACGGGTCTGCGTCAGCCTCCTGCGCGTACACCTCCGCGTAGACCTCGATCAGCCGCTCCTCGATGGCGGGGAGGTCGTCGGCAGTGTGGTAGCTGACGGTCAGGGGGGCGGCCACGGTGGTACTCCTCACGAGGTGGTGACGTCGTAGCGTTCCACGAACGCCTTCGTTGCCGGTAGGCGGAGGTCGGCCACGTGCTTGCGGAACTCTCCGAGGCGCGTGGCCCATCGGGGGCAGTTCACCGACGGACAGAGGCTGAGGGCCTGGTCTGCCGTGTCGACGGCCTTCTCCGGCTCGTTGGCGGCGAGGTAGCACTCAGCGAGATGCACGCTCTTCGCGAAGCGGTTGCGGCGGAAGGCGGGGTCCAGCAGGCGCATCCCCTGCTCCTCCTGGTCGGCCGCCTTGTCGGCCTGGCCCAGGTCCATGTGCGCCATGGCGGCGGCACCGAGCAGTTCGCCCGGGCCGACGAAGGCGAGCCACGCCGGGGCCGTCGTGCCGCTGGCCCTGTCAAGCGCGATCTCTGCCCGCGCGAGGGCGCTCGCGCACCGGGTGCTCTCCCCCGAGGCGGCGTAGCCGAGGGCGAGCCGACCGTGCAGGAGGGCGCTGAGCCGGTGGTCTCGGCCGTTGCGGGTGGCCTCCAGGGCAGCGCGGGCGATGGTGACGGTCTCGGTCGCCCGGCCGAGTTCCCAGCTCTGACGGGACATGTAGGCCCAGATCCCCGCTCCCGCCCCACCCCCGCTGGGGCGGTCCTCAGACCGCGCCCGTCCACCTCCTACGGCGCGCGGCTCGGCCGCCGGCTCCTCCCTTGGTCGGCGGGCAGGAGAAGCCACCGCGCCCCCTTTGACACCTCCATCGAGGACATGACGACCCGTACCGTCAGGAAGGACAGCACCATGACGTTGCTCGGCATGCCGACCGTCCCCTCGCAGCTCACCCCCACCGGCGCCAGGGGAAGGTCCAGCCGGTGGACCAGCCGGGCCAGGTAGGAGTCGCGGCTCTCGGCCTGCCGGTCCCACCGGCTGTCGGAGAGGACGCACTCGTACACGAGGTCGGCGGCGTCCGGGGTGCTCCGCACGAGGCGGGCGCCGAGGCCCCGGCCGCGCTGGAGCCGGCCCCTCGGCGTGGCCGGATCGGCGTACGTGAAGGCGTTCATCACGGGCAGCATCCCGCTCCCGGCGCGCGGCCATCAACCGGTTTCGGGCACCGTACGCCCGGACGCCGCCCCGTGTCCTCCCGGGCGGCGGCTGGCCCCGTCGGGTGATCCCAGGGCGCGGGTTCCGCGCCGGGCGGCCGAGGGCTCGCATAGTCGGGAGCGTTCATACCAGCCGATCGTGGGACGAGCCGATGATGCGCCTGAAAGGCCGAGAGATCCTCACCGCCGCCACCGCCCTGCTGCTCGCCCTCACCGGATGCGGGGCGCCGCAGGGACGGCAGGCCGTACCGTCGCCGCTGCGGGACCCGAGCGCCGCGGCCACGCCGACCCCGACCGGGCCGCGGGCGTTCACCCTGGTCGCGACGGGGGACGTCCTGCCGCACACCGAGATCATCCGGCAGGCCGAGGAGGACGCCGGCGGCGACGGGTACGACTTCAGCCGGATGTTCGCCGGCGTCAAACCGGTCATCGGGGCCGCCGACCTGGCCATCTGCCACATGGAGACGGTGTACGGCGCCGACGGCGGGCCCTTCACCGGCTACCCGTCGTTCAAGTCGCCCCCGCAGGTCGCCCGGGCGCTCAAGGACGCCGGCTACAGCTCCTGCGACACCGCCTCCAACCACACGCTCGACGACGGGCCGGCCGGCATCCGGCACACGCTCGACGCCATGGACGCCGTCGGCCTGAAGCACACCGGCTCCGCGCGCAGCGCCGACGAGGCGGGCCGCCCCGCGCTGCTCACGGCGGGCGGCGCCACGGTGGCCCAACTCGCCTACACCTACGGCACCAACGGCATCCCCCTGCCGAACGGGCAGCCCTGGGCGGTGAACCTCATCGACCGGGACCGGATCCTCGCCGACGCGAGGGCCGCCCGGGAGCAGGGTGCGGACATCGTCGTGGTCAGCCTCCACTGGGGCACCGAGTGGCAGGACACCCCGGACGAGCAGCAGCTGACACTCGCTCGCGACCTGGCCGCCGGGCAGAGCCCCGGCCTGCCCGACGTCGACCTGGTCCTCGGCACCCACGCCCACATCCCGCAGGCGTACGAGAAGATCAACGACACCTGGACGGTCTACGGCATGGGCGACCAGCTCGCCGGGCACATGTTCAACCACACCGGCGCCGAGGACCCGCGCGGCAACTGGAGCTCGATCGCCCGCTTCACCTTCTCCCCGCCGACCCGACCGGGGCAGCGATGGGCCGTCACCAAGGCCGAGTTCGTCCCGCAGCTGACCGACCTCGGCCCGCCCTACCGGATCCTCGACCTGGCCGAGGCCGTCCGCCACGACCCCGGGCGCAGCGACTACGCCCAGGCCCTGGAGCACATCCGGTCGGTCGTGCTGAGCCGCGGCGGCGCGTCGGCCGGACTGACCATGGCGTCCTGAGCAGAAACGCCGTCACCGTCGGACCGCCGCCGGAACCGCTGTCGGACCGCTGTCGGACCGCTGTCGGATCCGCCACCGGGGCAGGCCTACCCTGTTCCTGGACAGGGGGAGGACGGGGACGTGGAACTGACGGTGCGCGACAGGCGCCGGCTGGCTGTGGTCGGCCTGGTCGCGGCCTCGCCGGAGGCCCCCGCCGCCGGGCGGTCCCGGCTCGGCGGGGACGCGCTGCTGGAACCGGGCGTCCCGTGGCCGGCCCTGGAGGGCGTCCCGCTGTCGCTGCACGCCGTGCTCGACATCGATGCGCTCGCCGGCTGGTCGGGGACCAACTCCCCATCCGGCCGGGCCTGCTGAACTTCTTCCACCTCGATCCCGACGTGCCGTACGAGGAGTACAGCGCGCTGGACGCGTACAGTCCCGACGCGTGGCGGGTGATTCCCGCCGATCCCGCGCGGGCCGTCACCACGAGCGCCCCCGGGCCCGCCCGCCGCTACCCGGCACGGCCCGTCCACGCGGTCCGGGTGACCATGCTCCCGGACAGCTGGGACCTTGAGAACGACGACCTCCCGTACGACCGGGACCGGCACTGGGGCGCACCCTCGCTCGTCCTCGACCCGATGGACGACCTCGACGGGAACACCGCCGGCCGCCACTGCGCGTTCGGCTGGCCCGACACCTCGTACACGTCCACGGTGACCGCCCGCGACGGCGACGGCCCTGCCGTCCACCTGCTCAAGCTCGCCGAGGACGCCGACCTCGGATGGGGCTGGGGCGACGCCGGGACGATGTACTTCACCATCCCCGCCGGGGCGTTCGCCGCGGGAGACTTCGGCAGGGCCGAGGTGGCCGGCCACTGCTGCTGAGCGGACGTCCGCGGCGGCCGGCCGAGCGGCGCGCGTGCCCGGCCGAGCCGCGCGTGCCCGACCGGGTGACCATCCGCAACGGACCCCGCACCCGGCTCGTTCACCCCTCGTGCCCGCCGGAACCGCCCCCGCGGGCGCACCGCAGGCAGAAGAAGGGGAAGGGCTCGCATGCACCAGGCCGTCACCAGGGCCGCGGCACTCGCCACCGCGGCCGCCGCCGTCCTGCTCGCCACCGCCGCACCGGCCGTCGCCGCGGGCCGGCGCAGCAGCGACGCCTGCACCCACAACTGGTCCGGCCCGCAGGTGTGCATCGCCGTCGACGGACACGACGACTGGGCACGGCACCTGACGGTCACCTGGACCAACCCGGGCAGGGCGAGGCAGTCCACCGCGGTCCTCCACGAGGGCGACCACCAGGTCGAGGTCCACGAGCGGATGACCGGCACCGCCCGCGACGGGAGGATCACCGCGGAGTGGACCGACATCGAGGTCGCCTGGGGACGGCTGTGCGGCTCCTTCACGGACACGCCGAACGTGTGGGCCTGCGTCGACATCCACAGCGGCGGCCCGTACTCCTCCTGACCCTCCCGGCGCCGGCCGACCCCGCGGGCGCCGGCGCCGGCCCGTTCGGCCGGGCCGGCCGGCGCCCGCGGGTCCGCTCAGCCGGAGTGCAGGACGCGGAAGCGGTCGGGTGCCGCCGGATCCCGGTCGACGACCTGGACCGGCGGCCACGCCCACTGCCAGACGTCGACTCCCGGCGTGCGGGAGAACCGGATCCGCCCGCGGGTGCCCTCGACGCTGACCTGCGGCCACGCTTCGGCGATCCGCGCCCGGTCCGTGCCGTGCGAACGCAGCACCTCGGCGAGGACGGTGACCGTGTCGTAGCCCTCGAAGGCGACGAAGGACGGCGCTTCGCCCAACCGCTCGCGAAGGGCCGCCTCCACGCGCGTGCCCAGCGGGCCGAGCTGCTCGGGCAGGTAGCGCAGGAACGGGATCGCCGCGCCGTCGTCGCCCAGCAGCGCCGCCCATTCGGCGAACTCCGGCTGCCCGGCCGGAGCACCGACCAGGACCCCGGCGAGGCGCCGGTCGCGGCGGACGGACCTGACGATCGGCACGGCCGGATCCGGCCGACCGACCAGGAGGAGCAGGGCCGTCGCCCCGTGCCGGACGAGTTCCGCGCACACGGCCTCGGGCGCGAGCGCGACCGCGTCGAGTTCGACGACGGCGCCGCCCTGCGCGGCGACGTGCTCCCGCAGGATGCGGGTCCCGGCCGCCCAGTAGACGCTCGGCTGCACGGCCACGGCGATCCGCCGGTGGCCCGCGCCGAGGAGGAAGTCCGCGTAGGTGCGCCAGCCGTGCGACTGCGCCGGGCACAGCCGCGCGACCCACGGCGTCGGCTGCTCGACGAGCGCGTCGAGCACCGCCGACGAGCAGAGGTACGGCAGGCCGAAGGCGTCCGCCCTGGCGGCGACGGCGCGGGCGACGACGCTGTGGTACTCCCCCGCCAGGGCGGCCACGCCGAGGCCGGCCAGTTCCTCCACCGCCGCCTCGGCCCGCTGCGGATCGGCCGCGGTGTCCCGGACCAGCAGTTCGAGCGGCCTACCGGCGATCCCGCCGCCGTCGTTGACCTCGCGGACGGCGGTTTCGAGCCCGGCCAGCACGTGCCGCCCGGCCTCGACCCAGCCGGGCCGGGTCAGCGGCACGAGCGCGCCGATCCGCACCGGTGATCCGTCAGGGTGCGGCGCTCCGGACGACGATGGTGAGGTACTCATGCGTGGGCGTCTCCCGCCTGACGGTTCGGTCGCAGGCAGCGCGGGCGACGTCGGCGGAGCGGCGAGTCCCGGTCGTCCGCGTCCGCCCGGCCCCGCCGCGCTCCTCACCTCCGCGGCGCGCGCACCTGCGGGATCATGCCGGACATTGCATCCACCGCCACCGGCGCCGGGCAAGCGAATTACGGCGGCCGGCCGGGCCCGTGGCACCTGCGCCGTCCGAGTCCGTCCCGGCCCCGCGGGTCACCTGGCCGCCGGATGGGCCGGCCGGGCGTCACACGCACGGCCGGTACCCGCTGGGTGGGAACGGCGTCGGACCGGATCCTGGTGGCATGCCCCTCCCCCTGTACGGCGTGGCCGCCGGCACCTTCCACTCGTTCACCCGGGACCCGTCCCACCACTTCGGGCACTGGTACCACGGCCACCTCACCCTCGCCACGCCCGACGGCCTCTGCCCCACCGCCCTCGACGTCGACGCCCCGACCGACGTCGGGGTCTCCTACCGGCTGGTGGACGACCTGACGGTGGACCGCATCGCCGCCGTCCGGGCCCTGGCCGACGGGTTCCACCCGCTGGCCTCCACTCCGGACTCCGGCGCGCTCGACTACGCGCGCAGCCCGATACTCCAGGACACCGCGTGGCTCGCCGAGGCGGCGGCGCTGTTCCGCAAGGCCCGGATCGCCCTGAACCGCCCCGCGCCCGGCTCCCCCGCGTACGGGCCGGACCTCGCCGACCGGCTGGCCGCCGGCCTCCCGGTCCGCGCCTTCCCGTGGGTGAGCAGCAACGGCGACAACGCGCTGGACGTCCTGCTCCCGCACGTCCGGGCCGCGAGCCGGATCTACGTCTTCGGGCAGCGCTTCGACGACGGGCTCGGAGTCCACGACGTCCACCTCAACCAGGGCGACCCGGTCGGCAGCCCCTGGTACCAGGACAACGGGACCTGGCAGGACGGCGCCGTGGTGTGCGAGCACACCGACGGGTGGGTGGTCGCCTGGCAGGTCAGGTTCAACACCCAGGTCCTCACCACGGACGACGCCGGCCACCCCCGCTGACGCCCCCGGCGGAGCGCCTCCGGCGGACAGCAGCCCGGCCGACGCCGAGTCCGCAGACCGGGCGCGCGATCGGGACTCCGGTCGGCCGAGCTCGTCTCCCGTCCGCGGGTTCACGCGGCCCGGTCGGCAGCCCTCCCGGCCGGGCGGAGGTCGCCCGACAGGTGCCGCTCGGCGGCGTGCCAGGCCGCGGTGACGGCATGGTGGGCGGCGGCCGTCGCCTGGGCGACGTCGCCCTCCAGGTGGAGCGGGGCAGCGAGGTGGACGTGCAGGGCCGGGCGCCGCAGTGGCGCGGTGGCGAAGCCGGCGAGCTGCTTGGCGGCGCTGCCGGAGCTCAGGCGGCGGGCGCCGCACTGGCCGAGCGGCACCACCGGGGCGCCGCTCGCCGCCGCGAGCCGGGCCAGACCGGTACGGAAGGCACCGGGCTGCGCGTCACCGGAGTCCTGGCGCTTCGGCAGGCCGCCCTCGCCGTAGATCAGCACGACCCGGCCGGCCGCGAGCGCCGCCGCGGCGGAGTCGAGGGCGGCGGCGGCCCTGGCCGTCCCGCGGTGGACGGGGATGTGACCGCCTGCCCGCAGCACCCCGCCGAGCACGGGCACCCGCCACAGCCCGGCGGTCGCCATCACCACCGGCTCGGTGCCCAGCCTGCGCAGGGCCGCCAGCACCACGCCCGGATCGGCGAGCGAGCTGTGGTTGGCGGCGACGATGCTGCCCGGCGCGACCGGACCGGCCACCTCACAGGTGACGGACAGACGACCGAGGACGGGCACCAGGGCACCGGCGATCCTGCTGAGCATGGCGGGGCTTCCTTCCTGGCCTTCGCGGCCTGCATGGTCTCATGGCCTTCGCGGCCTGCCTCGCCCTCCGTAGCGCGGCACCGCCATCCTCCCCGGGCACCGCCACCGGCCGCCTGAGTAGCGGTACTCAGAACGGGACCGGGTGGGAACCGGGTACCGACTCTCGCCGACGGGTGAAAACTGACCGCTGAACGGCGGACCAACGGTGACCCACCTCGCGATCGTCTGATCATCCTGATCTTCATTGAGGGTCAG
>NZ_JBITTM010000090.1:0-20749 GCF_044541955.1 Kitasatospora sp. NPDC085464 | reverse complement strand
CCGTATTGTTACTCACTAGATCGTGATCTTTCGCTAAAGCCGGGCACGGTAGCTGCCGAAGCAGACTGTGACCCTTTCCGAACGCGGAACACTCCGACCGCCCCCATCGGGGTTCCGTCCGCCACTCCCCGCAGGAGGCCTGGTGTCGGTCCTTCTTGAGCACCCCGCAAACGTGGTCGCCTACCGCCCGACCAAGCCCACCGCCATGGTGGTCATCGCCGATCCCCGCGTCCGAAACACCGTCACCCGTCACCTGTGGGCGCTCGGCGTCCGCGACGTGATCGAGGTGTCCTCGATCGCCGAGGCCCGCCCCCGGGTCTCCACCCCGCGCGACATCTGCGTCGCCGACGTCCACCTCCCGGACGGCTCCGGACTGACCATCCTCGCCGAGACCCGCGCCGCGGGCTGGCCCAACGGCCTGGCACTGTCCGCCGCCGACGACATCGGCGCGGTCCGCAGCGCACTGGCCGGCGGCGTCAAGGGCTACGTGGTCACCGGCACCCGGACGAACGTCGCGATGCCGGGCCGACCGGGCCTGCCGCTCGGCGCCGCCGGGCTGGCCGGCCGGATGCGCCGCCCGGGGATGCCGGGCATGCCGGGCATGCCGGGCGCCGCCGGCGCACCGGGCGCCCCCGGAGCCCCCGGTGCGCCGGGCCCGCAGCAGGCCGCCTACCGCGAGCTGTCCGGCCGCGAGGTCGAGGTGCTGCGGCTGGTCGCCGAGGGTCAGTCGAACAAGGCGATCGGCGTGGCGATGGGCCTGTCGGCGCTCACCGTGAAGAGCCACCTCGCCCGGATCGCCCGCAAGCTGGGCACCGGTGACCGCGCCGGAATGGTCGCCGTCGCCCTACGCACCGGGATCATTCACTGAGCCGAGCGCTCCGGACCGCCGCGGCGGCCGAGGAGGAACGTTTCCTCCTCGGCCGCCGCGCCGGCGTCCACGGCCCGGCCGCAGCATGGCCCGGCCGGAACCGAAGCCGGGACGAGAACGGGCGGGCGACCCCGCGAGTGACGGTCTGACCAGTCCGACAACACTCCCGGTCCCGAGGACCGTCGTACCCTTGGTGGGTGACCGACGCCGTAGCAGCCATCCCAGAAGAAGCAGCCCCGGTCCCGCTCCTGGAGCCGAAGGAGGGGATCCCGCCCGTCGTGGCGGACGAGCAGGCGCTGGCCGCCACGGTCGCGGCCTTCGCCGCGGGCACCGGGCCGGTCGCCGTCGACGCCGAGCGCGCCTCCGGCTACCGCTACGGGCAGCGCGCCTACCTCATCCAGCTGCGCCGCGCGGGCTCCGGCTCCGCCCTGATCGACCCGATCGCCTGCCCCGACCTCGGCGCGCTCGACACCGCCCTTGCGGACGCCGAATGGGTGGTGCACGCGGCCACCCAGGATCTGCCCTGTCTGGCCGAGGTCGGCATGAGACCCCGGCGGCTGTTCGACACCGAGCTGGCCGGGCGGATCGCCGGCTTCGCCCGGGTCGGCCTCGGGCCGATGACCGAGAACGTGCTGGGCCTGAGCCTGGCCAAGGAGCACTCGGCGGTCGACTGGTCGACCCGCCCGCTGCCCGAGCCGTGGCTGCGCTACGCCGCTCTGGACGTCGAGGTGCTGGTCGAGCTGCGTGACGCACTCGAACAGGAGCTGGACGCCCAGGGCAAGCTCGACTGGGCCCTGGAGGAGTTCGCCGCGATCGCCGCCGCGCCCCGCCCGGCGCCGCGCACCGACCCGTGGCGGCGCACCTCGCAGCTGCACAAGGTCCGTCGGCGCCGCCAGCTTGCCGTGGTGCGCGAGCTGTGGCTGGCCCGCGACCGGATGGCGCAGGAGCGCGACGTCTCCCCCGGCCGGGTGCTCTCGGACGCCGCGATCGTCAACGCCGCGCTGGCCATGCCGCTGAACGTCCCCGCACTGCAGGCCGTCCAGGGCTTCGGGCCGCGGGTGCACCGGCGCCAGCTGGAACAGTGGCTGGCGGCCGTGCAGCGCGGCCGGGAGATCCCGGAGGGCCAGCTGCCGCCGGCCGCCGCACCGCACGACGGCCCCCCGCCGCCGCGGGCCTGGGCCGAGAAGGACCCGGTGGCCGCCGCCCGGCTCTCCGGCGCGCGCAGCGCGGTCAGCGAGCTCGCCGAGCGGCACCACCTGCCGGCCGAGAACCTGATCACCCCGGACCTGGTCCGACGCGTCTCCTGGGAGCCCCCGGCCGACCGCGGCCCGGAGGGCGTGGCCGCCGCGCTGCGCCGACTGGGCGCCCGGCAGTGGCAGGTGGACCTGGTCGCACCCGCGGTGGCCGCCGCGTTCGCCGCAGCCGCCACGGTCCAGGGCTGACCCCGACAGGACCTCGAAAGGGGATGTCGTCCGTACGGACGGCATCCCCTTCGTCGTGCCCGGGAACAGCTCTCCTGGTCGGACGTGTCGCGGGACACACGGGCAGATCCGTCCGAGAGGCCTGGGCAGGGTGGTTACCGACCGGTAGCATGACCGTGATGCGGCGCCGCTCGGGTCTTCGCCGGCGGCAGCCTGCCCACCTCAAATGTTGGTCCCTGGGAGGAGAGCCCCCGTGCCTCGTACCGCGAGGGACGTCGTCTTCGTCGATGGCGTCCGCACCCCGTTCGGCAAGGCCGGCCCGAAGGGCATCTACCACGAGACCCGCGCCGACGACCTCGTCGTCAAGTGCATCCGGGAGCTCGTGCGCCGTAACCCGAACCTGCCCGTCGAGCGCATCGACGAGGTCGCCGTGGCGGCCACCACGCAGATCGGCGACCAGGGTCTGACCATCGGGCGCACCGCCGCCCTGCTGGCAGGCCTGCCGAAGTCGGTCCCCGGCTACTCGATCGACCGCATGTGCGCCGGTGCGCTGACCGCCGTGACCGCCACCGCCGGCGGCATCGCCTTCGGCGCGTACGACGTGGTCGTGGCCGGCGGCGTCGAGCACATGGGCCGCCACCCGATGGGCGAGGGCGTCGACCCGAACCCGCGCTTCGTCTCCGAGAAGCTGGTCGACGAGTCCGCCCTGTTCATGGGCATGACCGCGGAGAACCTGCACGACCGCTTCCCGCACATCACCAAGGAGCGCTGCGACGCCTACGCCGTGCGCTCCCAGGAGAAGGCCGCCAAGGCGTACGCCAACGGCGACATCCAGCCCGACCTGGTGCCGATCTCGATCCGCAACACCAACCCCGAGGTCGGCGAGACCGGCTGGGGCCTGGCCACCGTGGACGAGCCGCTGCGCCCGGGCACCACGATGGAGTCGCTGGCCAACCTCAAGACCCCGTTCCGCCCGCACGGCAACATCACCGCGGGCAACTCGGCCGGTCTGAACGACGGTGCCACCGCCTCGCTGCTGGCCGCCGAGGACGTCGCCGAGGAGCTCGGCCTCCCGGTCAAGATGCGCCTGGTCTCCTACGCCTTCGCGGGCGTCGAGCCCGAGGTCATGGGCATCGGCCCGGTGCCGGCCACCGAGAAGGCTCTGGCCAAGGCCGGTCTGACCATCGACGACATCCAGGCGTTCGAGGTCAACGAGGCCTTCGCCGTCCAGGTGCTGGCCTTCCTGGACCACTACGGCATCGCGGACGACGACGAGCGGGTCAACCCGTTCGGCGGCGCGATCGCCTTCGGCCACCCGCTGGCCTCCTCGGGCGTGCGCCTGATGAACCAGCTGGCCCGCCGCTTCGAGCAGCGCCCGGACGTCCGCTACGGCCTCACCACGATGTGCATCGGCTTCGGCATGGGCGGCACCATCATCTGGGAGAACCCGCACTTCGAGGGTGGTAAGTGACCATGAGCACCACGACTGAGCTGCTCCAGCACGGCGCCGAGCTGTTCCCGGGCGAGGTCGTCACGACCGCCCACGTGCGCCACCTGGACCTGCCGCTGCAGGCCGGCAAGCTGGCCCTGATCACCCTGGACAACGGCTTCGACCACACCAAGCCGACCACCTTCGGCCCGGGCTCGCTGCTCAAGCTGTCCGTCGCGCTGGACCAGGTCGAGGCCGAGGCCGCCGAGGGCAAGATCGTCGGCGCCGCGATCACCGGCAAGCCGTTCATCTTCGCGGTCGGCGCCGACCTCAAGGGCGTCGAGCTGCTCAAGGAGCGCGCGGACGCGCTGGCCATCGGCAAGGGCGGCCACGAGGTCTTCAAGCGGATCGCCGCGCTGCCCGTCCCCACCTTCGCCTTCTACAACGGCGCGGCGATGGGCGGCGGCGTCGAGGTCGGCCTGCACGCCGACTACCGCACGGTGTCGGCCGGCGTCCCGGCCTTCTCGCTGCCCGAGGTCTTCCTGGGCCTCGTCCCCGGCTGGGGTGGCTGCACCCTCCTGCCGAACCTGATCGGTGCGGGTAAGGCCGTCAAGGTCATCGTCGAGAACTCGATGAACCAGAACAAGCAGCTCAAGGGCAAGGACGTGTTCGAGCTGGGGATCGCCGACGCGATCTTCGAGCCGGCCGACTTCCTGGAGCAGTCGCTGCTGTGGGCCGCCAAGGTCCTCAAGGGCGACGTCGTCGTCGAGCGCGAGGCGATCGACCGCGGCAAGGCCTGGGACGACGCCGTCCTCTGGGGCCGCATGGTCGCCGACGGCAAGGTGCACGGCGCCGCGCCGGCCGCCTACAAGGCGCTGGACATCATCGCCGCCGTCAAGGACGCCGACCTCGCCGACAAGGGCAGCCTGCAGAGCGGCTTCGACGCCGAGGACGAGGCCCTGGCCGACCTCATCATGAGCGGCGAGCTGCGCAGCGGCATCTACGCCTTCAACCTGGTGCAGCGCCGGGCCAAGCGCCCGGTCGGCGCCCCGGACAAGTCGCTGGCCCGCCCGGTCTCCAAGGTCGGTGTCGTCGGCGCCGGCCTGATGGCCTCGCAGCTGGCGCTGCTGTTCGCCCGTCGTCTGGAGGTGCCGGTGGTCCTCACCGACATCGACCAGGAGCGCGTCGACAAGGGCGTCGGCTACGTCCACGCCGAGATCGACAAGCTGCTCGCCAAGGGCCGCATCGGCAAGGACAAGTCCAACCGCCTCAAGGGCCTGGTCACCGGCTCGCTCGACAAGGCCGTCGCCTTCGGCGACGCGGACTTCGTCATCGAGGCCGTGTTCGAGGAGATGGGCGTCAAGCAGACCGTCTTCGCGGACCTGGAGAACGTGGTCTCGCCGACCTGCGTGCTGGCGACCAACACCTCCTCCCTGTCGGTCACCGAGATGGCCTCGAAGCTGAAGCACCCCGAGCGGGTCGTCGGCTTCCACTTCTTCAACCCCGTCGCGATCCTGCCGCTGCTGGAGATCGTCCGCGGCGACAAGACCGACGACGCGTCGCTGGCCACCGCCTTCGCCGTGTCGAAGAAGCTGAAGAAGACCTCGGTGCTGTGCAAGGACGCCCCGGCGTTCGTGGTCAACCGGATCCTGACCCGCTTCATGGGCGAGATCCAGAACATCATCGACGAGGGCACCCCGATCGCCGACGTCGAGAAGGCCGTCGAGCCGCTCGGCCTGCCGATGTCCCCGATCGTGCTGCTGGAGCTGGTCGGCCCGGCCATCGCCCTGCACGTCTCGGAGACCCTGCACGGCGCCTTCCCGGAGCGGTTCACCGTCTCCGAGAACCTCGGCAAGGTCGTCAAGGCCGGCAAGCGCGGCTTCTACACCTGGACGGACGGCCGGCAGGTCCTCGACCCCGAGGTGCTGGAGCTGCTGACCTTCGGCGACTCGGTCCTCACCGAGGAGCAGGTCCGCGCCCGCGCCCTGGAGGCCGTCGCGCAGGAGATCGGCCTGATGCTGGAGGAGGGTGTCGTCGCCGAGGCGCAGGACATCGACCTCTGCATGATCACCGGCGCCGGCTGGCCCTTCCACCTGGGCGGGATCACCCCGTACCTGGACCGTGAGGGCATCTCGGAGCGCGTGAACGGCAAGCCGTTCCTGGCCCCCGGCGTGGCCTCGGTGCCCGCGTAGGGCGTAGCCGCCTGACGGAGGAGCCCCGGTGACCTGGTGGTCACCGGGGCTCCTCCGTGTGTGCGGGCCCTTCGGCACCGCGTGCACGGACGTCTCAGTGCTTGAGGCGGTAGACCACGGTGTCGGCGAAGACGCCGACCATCTCGTAGTGGGTGTCCAGCAGGTTCTCGATCCGGGGGACCATGACCGGCTGGTACGGGGCGATGCCGGAGTCGTCCACCACGACCTCGGGCAGGCCGTTGGCCAGTTCCTTGTCGAAGGTCTGCCAGGCGTTGGAGACGCTGAACTGCTCGCCGACGTTGGCGCTGCCGTCCTTGCCGCCGCTGTAGTTGGTGAGGAAGCCCGCCGTCAGGTAGCGGGAGGCGGGCTTGCGGTCGGCCAGCCAGTACAGCTCGGGGTGCATGCCCCAGACCAGCACGGTGTCCTTGGGGGTGGTCTGGGCGGCGACGGCGGTGGCGACCTCGGTGGTGCGGTCGAGCCGCTCCCCGGGCCAGGCCAGCGCCAGGCCCCAGAACACCGTGGCGGCGGCCGTGGTGTACGCCAGGACGGGCTTCCAGCGGATCGCCGACGTGGCGACCGCCCCGGTGCCCAGCAGCACCAGCGGCGGGATCAGCTGCAGGTAGTAGTGGCCGAAGAAGTGGAATCCGACGCTGACCGCGACGACCGAGGAGAGCAGCCAGACCCACAGGTCGGCGGTCGAGCCGTGCTCCTCGCCGGCCACCGGCAGCGGGCGGTGGCGGTACCTGAGCCAGAGCCGGCGCCCGACCGGCAGCAGGAAGCCCAGACCGGCCCCGGCCAGGATGGCGGAGTTGCCGAGCGCACGGCCGAGCATCTGCAGCCAGGCACCGCCGAAGGAGGCGTAGTCGCCGCTGCCGGTGACCACCCAGAACAGGAAGCCCTTGGGCTTGGTGAGGATCACCGCGACCAGCGCTATCGGCAGGGTGAAGCCGAAGCCGATCTTGAACAGGGCGGGCGGCCAGCGCACCCCGCGGCGGCGGGCGTCCTGGAAGAGCATCCAGAGCACCGGCAGCAGCACCGCGCCGCCGGTCTGCTTGGTCAGCGAGCAGAGCGCCACCGCGATGCCCGCGGCCAGCCAGCGGCGCCGCTCGGCGTACCGGAAGGCGGCCACCATGGCGGGCAGCATGAAGACCTCGAAGGTCGCCGCCTGGGTGTCCTCCGGGGAGAGCCCGATGGAGACCAGCAGGTAGAGCAGGCCCGCGCCGGCGCCGGCCCGGTTGCCCCAGCGGCCGCGGGCGATCGAGGCCAGCAGGATCGCGGTCACCAGGTGGGCGACCACGGCCAGGGTGCGCAGCGGCCAGAGCGAGGCGGAGCCGAAGACCGCGAAGCAGGCCTGGTAGAGCCAGGGCAGCAGCGGGGGCTTGCGGTCCACCACGGTGTCGTACAGCACCCCGCCGTCCGCCAGCATCCGGGCCTGGGTGGCCAGGAAGCCCTCGTCCGGGCTCCAGACGGGCCGGGCGAAGGACGGGATGTGGGTGAGCAGCGCAACCAGTGCGAGGACCGGCACCAGCCTGGTCCAGTACCCGTTCCGGAGATGGGTACGGACACGCTCGGGCAGGCGCTCGGCCGGTCCGGCGGGGCGGAGGCGGGTGGGGGTCGGCACGGTTGACAACCTACCGGGCGGGATCGGCGCCGGTGGCGCCGGTCCCGCCATTCAGTAGGATTGTCAGCTTGTTCCGTGACGAACTGTTACAGAGTTACGACGAACGGTCGTCGGCGGAACGGGTGACGCCCCCGTCGGCCCGCGCCGCTCAGGCGTCGACCGTCGCCGTGTCCAGGCGGGCGACCAGGGCCGTCACCTTCCGGGCGATGTCCGGGGCGTTCAGGCCGATCTCGGCCAGGATCTCGGCCCGGCTCGCGTGGTCCAGGAACTCCTGCGGAATGCCGAAGTCGCGGACCGGCAGGTCCACGTCCGCGTCCCGCAGCGCCTGCGCCACGGCGGCGCCGACGCCGCCCGTCCGACCGTTGTCCTCGATCGTGACGACGACCCGGTGCTCGGCGGCCAGGCCGGGCAGGGCCCGGTCCACCGGCTTGACCCAGCGCGGGTCCACCACCGTGGCGGTGATGCCCTGGGCGGCCAGCAGGTCGGCGACCTCCAGGCTGGTCGGGGCCATCGCGCCGACCGAGACGATCAGCACGTCGGCGCGGTGGGCGCCGGAGGACTCCTCGGCGGCGCGCAGCACGTCCATGCCGCCGACCTTGCCGACCGCGGCGACGGCCGGGCCGACCGTGCCCTTGGAGTAGCGGACCACGGTCGGGGCGTCCTTGACCTCGACGGCCTCGCGGAGCAGCGCCCGCACCTGGTCGGCGTCGCGCGGGGCGGCCAGCCGCAGGGTCGGGATGATCTGCAGCATCGACATGTCCCACATGCCGTTGTGCGAGGCGCCGTCGTCACCGGTGACACCGGCCCGGTCCAGCACGAAGGTGACGCCCAGCTTGTGCAGGGCGACGTCCATCAGGACCTGGTCGAAGGCCCGGTTGAGGAAGGTCGCGTAGACCGCGAAGACCGGGTGCAGCCCGTTGGTGGCCAGGCCGGCCGCGCTGGTGACGGCGTGCTGCTCGGCGATGCCGACGTCGAAGATGCGGTCCGGGAAGGCCTCGGCGAACGGGGCCAGGCCGACCGGGTGCAGCATGGCCGCGGTGATCCCGACGATGTCCTCGCGCTCGTGGCCGAGCGCGACCATCTCCTCGGCGAAGACCGAGGTCCAGCTCTGCCCGCCGCCGCTCTGGATCGGCAGACCGGTCTCCGGGTGGATCTTGCCGACCGCGTGGAAGCGGTCCTCGTCGTTGTTCTCGGCGGCGTGGTAGCCGCGGCCCTTCTCGGTGAGGCAGTGCACGATCACCGGGCCGCCGAAGCCGCGCGCCTTGGTCAGCGCGGACTCCAGGGCGGTCAGGTCGTGGCCGTCGATCGGGCCGATGTACTTGAGGCCGAGGTCCTCGAACATGCCCTGCGGGGCGATGAAGTCCTTGAGGCCCTTCTTGGCGCCGTGCAGCGTCTCGAACAGCTGCTGGCCGACCACCGGGGTGCGCTGCAGCGCGTCCTTGCCCCAGGACAGGAAGCGCTCGTAGCCCTGGGTGGTGCGCAGGGTGGCGAGGTGGTTGGCCAGACCGCCGATGGTCGGCGAGTAGGAGCGCTCGTTGTCGTTGACGACGATGACGACCGGGCGGTCCTTGGCGTCGGCGATGTTGTTGAGCGCCTCCCAGGCCATGCCGCCGGTGAGCGCGCCGTCGCCGATCACGGCGACCACCGGGTCGTTCTTGCCCAGCAGCTGGTTGGCCTTGGCCAGGCCGTCGGCGTACGAGAGCACGGTGGAGGCGTGCGAGTTCTCGATCACGTCGTGCTCGGACTCGGTGCGGGACGGGTAGCCGGACAGGCCGCCCTTCATCCGCAGCCGCGAGAAGTCCTGGCGGCCGGTGAGCAGCTTGTGGACGTAGCTCTGGTGACCGGTGTCGAAGAGGATGCGGTCGCGCGGCGAGTCGAAGACCCGGTGCAGCGCCATGGTGAGTTCCACCACGCCGAGGTTGGGGCCGAGGTGGCCGCCCGTCTTGGAGACCTCGGTCACCAGGAAGGTCCGGATCTCCTGGGCCAGTGCGGCCAGCTGTCCGGGCGTGAGCCGGTCGAGATCGCGCGGTCCCCGAATGCGGGTCAGCAGGGCCACCCGTTCCTCCTCGTTCAGTGTTCGCGGACCGCTGGCGGTCCGACGGGCGTCGCTGCCCGGTCCGGCGGCAGGCCGACGGTCGCGGCCGGTACCGACCGGTCGAGTCTAATGTCCGCTTGCCGGACACCGAGCGGCGCGCCCGGTGCCACCGTTCGGTTACCGCCATTCCGGGAGGTCGGCCGGGGGATGCGGGTCACGACAGGTTGACGGACGGGCGTTCGAGCGCCTTTACAACGGACGGCCGCCGCCGGGCTCGGATCCGGCGGTGCTAGGCGCGGCCCAGCGCGCCGGACTCGCCCATCTCGCTCATCACCAGCGCCAGCGCGCCGAGCACCTCGGCCCGGCCGCCGAGGGTGCCGGGGACCACCGAGAGCTGCCGGGCGGCGCTGGGGATCGCGTAGCGGGCCACCGAGTCGCGGATCGGGGCGAGCACCAGCTCACCGGCCTCGGCGAGGTCGCCGCCGAGGATCACCCGGCGCGGGTTGAGCAGGTTGCACAGGGTCGCGACGCCGGTGCCGATCTGCCGGCCGGCGTCGGCGATCACCCGGCGGCAGCCGAGGTCGCCCTGGTGGGCCAGCTCGACCACCCGGGGCAGCGTGAGGTCCGGGCCGAGGGTGGAGCTGAGCAGGGAGAGCAGGTAGCGGGAGCCGACGAAGGTCTCCAGGCAGCCGCGGTTGCCGCAGCGGCACACCGGCCCGGCCTCGTCCAGCGTGATGTGCCCTATCTCACCCGCCGTGCCGCCCGGGCCGCGGTAGATCTGGCCGTTGACGACCAGGCCGGCGCCGACACCGCTGGCGATCTTGATGTAGGCGAGGTCGCTCAGGCCGCGGCCGGCACCCCAGACCAGCTCGCCGAGCGCACCGAGGTTGGCGTCGTTGTCCACGTGCACCGGCATGCCGAGCCGCTCGCCCAGCTCCCGCCCCGGGGCGATGCCCGTCCAGCCGGGCAGGATCGCGGTGGAGCCCAGCGCGCCGGTCTCCACGTCGATCGGGCCGGGCACGCCGAGGCCGACGCCGATCACCTTGTCCGAACGGAACCCGGCCTGCGCCAGCAGCCGCTCGACCATCGCCTCGGCGCGGTCGAAACCCTGCTGGGCGGAGACGTCCACGTCGATCGGAGCGCTCTCCTCGGCCAGCACCCGGTGGGCGAGGTTGCCGACCGCGACCCGCAGGTGGGTGTGGCCGAAATCGATGCCGACCACGATGCCGGCGTCGCCGCTGAGCGAGACGCTGCGGGCCCGGCGGCCGCCGGAGGAGGTGTCGGCGACCACGACGGTGCCGCTCTCCTTCAACTCCCGCACGATGTTGGACACGGTGGCCGCGGAGAGACCGGTGCCGCGGGCGATCTCGGCCTGGGTCAGCGAGCCGGCCATGCGCACCGCGCGCAGCACCCGCTCCAGGTTCGCCCGGTGCAGGGACGACTGCGAGCCCGGTGTGTCCGTCGACATGATCCACCCTCCCAGGGCGGGGACCCCTCCGCCGGGTGTCCCCTTCAACTCCTGAAGGGTACGGCCCGGGGGCGGGGGCGGGGATGTCGACGGGGAGGGTTCGCAGGCGGATCGGAGGCGGATCGGAGGCGGATCGGAGGTGGACCGGAGGTGGAGACGACCGGGCGGCGGGCGCCGGGCCCGGACCGGCGCAGCGGCGGGCGCGGCGAGGACGGCCGCCGGGGGCGGGTGAGCCGGACGGGTGATGCCGACGGGTGACAGCGGCGGGTGCGGTCGGCCCGGGAGCCGGGCGGGCGGGCCGCCGGGGTCACGCCGTGGTGTCGGCGGTGGGGACCGGGTGATCGGGGGGTGAAGGTGTTGCACGGCCTGGACCTGCGGGGACGAGGTTCGACGGTCCTGGCAGCGGCCGAAATCCACACACCACTAGCATGGTGCCCAATTCTCACCCGTCCCACCGGAACCGCGGACGGTACCGGCAGGGGGCACTTCCAGACATGACGGGGAATCAGATGGCAGGGGATCACCCTACGCCGGGGGCAGGCGAAACTCCCGGCAACGGTCCGCAGGACAACCGGGGCGTCTCGTTCGGACGCCCGCCGGGCGGCGGGGTCGATCCGGCCGCCGTCGCGGACCAGATGACGCAGCTCGACGGCTCGGCCGTCCCGGGCCAGGCCGCCCCCGCCGGGCCGCCGCCCGCGCAGCCGCCGGCACCGCCCGCCCAGCCGCCCGTCGGCGGCGCCGACTACGCGGCGTACGCGCCGACCGCGGCCGGCGGCTTCCCCGCGCAGGCCCCGCCGCCCCCGCCCGGCGCCCCGGTCGGCCCGTACGACCCCGTCCCCGGTGGCCCGTACGGCGCCCCCGACGCCGGGCAGGGCTACAACAACACCGGCGGCTACAACTTCCCGCAGCAGCAGCCCGGGTACAGCTACCCCGGTGCGCCGACCGCGCCCAAGCAGCGCAACCCCGTGATGCTGTGGGGCGGGATCATCGGCGGCGTGCTGGCGATCTCGATCGTGGTCGCCCTGGTCGTCCTGCTCAAGGACGACCCCACGCCCACCCCGGGCCCGGGCCCCGTCTCCACCGGCAGCACCGACGACGGCGGCACCTCCGGGGACACCACCTCCTCCCCCGGCCCCGTCACCAAGGGCGCCACCTACAACGTCGCCTGGAGCGCCCCCAAGGGCGCCGGCACCGACGGCTCGAACCAGATGCTCGGCGTCTGGGGCACCGACAAGCTCGCCGTCCGCGTCGACAGCAACGGCATCAAGGCCTACAACCTGACCGACGGCAAGGAGGCCTGGACCATCCCGGTCCCCTCCGGCGTCAAGGAGCTGTGCACCGCCTCGTACGGCGCCAACTCCAAGGGCGTCGCCGCGATCTCCTTCAACACCGGTGACAGCGACTGCTCCACCGTCGGCGCCGTCGACCTCAACCAGGGCAAGCTGCTCTGGAGCGCCAAGGTCTCGGCCGACCGGATGTCCTCGCCGACCCTCAGCGTCACCGACAACGTCGTCGCCATCGGCGGCAACATGGTCGGCGCGCTGAACATCGCCACCGGCCAGCCCGCCTGGCAGTACCAGCCCCGCGACAAGGACTGCAGCGTGCGCGGCCGCGCGGCCGGCGTCCAGATCGCCGTCAGCGACCGCTGCTACGGCGGCAGCGGTCCCAAGTCGCAGCTGGTCATCGTCAACGCCGAGACGGGCAAGGCGGCCAGCACGCCGATCACCCTGACCGGCCAGATCGAGCAGGTCGACCAGGTCGTCTCGGACAAGCCGCTCGTCCTGCTGATGTCCAGCGGCCCGCAGGGCGACTACGTCCTGCCGTTCGACAAGGACAACAAGCCCGGCAACCAGATGTCCGTCAAGGAAGCCGGTTCGGACAGCCTGCGCCTGTCCGGCCAGGACGAGGCCCTCACCCGGAACGTGGTCAGCGGCTCCACCCTGTACGTCCAGGTCAGCAGCACCAAGCCGGGCATCAACGCCTACGACCTGAACACCGGCAAGCGCCTGTGGGCGGCCACCACCTCCTCGACCAGCAACGACATCCGCCTGGTCTCGGGCACCGACAAGGACGGGAAGGTCCGCGCCGTCGTCGAGCAGGGCTACGACAAGCCGGCCCGTCTGGTGACGCTCTCGCCGACCGACGGCTCGATGACCGACATCGGCACCATCGCCATGTCGAACGGCCTGGACATCGGCAGCAGCACCTCCGAGTACGTCATCTCCGACGACGGCAGCGCGGTGTACGCCTTCCGTCGCTACAGCTCCACCGACGGTCCGCTGACCAAGTGGAAGAAGTGACGCCGGGGGCATGACCCTCCGTCGGGGCCGAGAGGGCCACGACGACACACGGGCGGGGCGGGTACGGGCGAACAGCCGGTACCCGCCCCGCCCGTGAATTTTCGGCGGACCCATGCGTTGGACATGCGAGGATTCGGAACATCCGTCTGACAAAGGAGTGCAGCGAGTGCCCGGCACAAACCTGACCCGCGAGGAGGCCCGCACCCGGGCCGATCTCCTCCGCGTGGACGCGTACGACATCGAGCTCGACCTGGGCTCGGCCCGCGAGGGAGGCACCTTCCGGTCCACCACCGTGGTCCGGTTCACCGCCACCACGCCCGGCGCGGACACCTTCATCGACCTCGTCGCCCCGAGCGTCGAGGAGATCACCCTCAACGGGGCGTCGCTCGACCCGGCGAGCTTCGCCGACAGCCGCGTCCCGCTGCCGAACCTGGCCGCCGAGAACGAGCTGCGGATCGTCGCCGACTGCGCGTACACCAACACCGGTGAGGGTCTGCACCGGTTCGTCGACCCGGTCGACGGCGAGACCTACCTGTACACCCAGTTCGAGGTGCCGGACGCCCGCCGGGTCTTCGCCACCTTCGAACAGCCCGACCTGAAGGCCGCGTTCAGGTTCACCGTGACCGCGCCCAAGGGCTGGGTCGTGGTCTCCAACTCGCCGACCCCGACCCCCGTCGGCGACGGCGACACCCAGGTCTGGGAGTTCGAGCCCACCGGCCGGATCTCCAGCTACATCACCGCGCTGATCGCCGGCCCGTACGTCGGCGTCTTCGACAGCTACGAGAAGGGCGAGCAGAAGGTGCCGCTGGGCGTCTACTGCCGGCCCTCGCTGCGGGAGTTCCTGGACCCGGAGGCCATCTTCGAGGTCACCAAGCAGGGCTTCGACTACTTCCAGGAGAAGTTCGACTTCCCGTACCCGTTCGCGAAGTACGACCAGCTGTTCGTCCCGGAGTTCAACGCCGGCGCGATGGAGAACGCGGGCGCCGTCACCCTGCGCGACCAGTACGTGTTCCGCTCCAAGGTCACCGACGCCGCGTACGAGGCCCGCGCCGCGACGATCCTGCACGAGCTCGCCCACATGTGGTTCGGCGACCTCGTCACCATGGAGTGGTGGAACGACCTCTGGCTGAACGAGTCCTTCGCCACCTTCGCCGAGGCCGTCTGCCAGGCCGAGGCCCCCGGCTCCAAGTGGCCGCAGTCGTGGACCACCTTCGCCAACCAGATGAAGACCTGGGCGTACCGGCAGGACCAGCTGCCGTCCACCCACCCGATCATGGCCGACATCAACGACCTGGAGGACGTCCAGGTCAACTTCGACGGCATCACCTACGCCAAGGGCGCCTCGGTGCTCAAGCAGCTGGTGGCCTACGTCGGCCAGGACGCCTTCTTCCAGGGCGTGCAGGCCTACTTCAAGCGTCACGCCTGGGGCAACACCCGGCTCAGCGACCTGCTCGGCGCCCTGGAGGAGGCCAGCGGCCGCGACCTCAAGGCCTGGTCCAAGTCCTGGCTGGAGACCGCCGGCATCAACGTGCTGCGGCCCGCAATCACGCTGAACACCGACGGCGAGATCGAGTCCTTCGCCGTGCTGCAGGAGGCCCCCGCGCTGCCCGCCGGCGCCAAGGGCGAGGCCGTGCTGCGGCCGCACCGCATCGCGATCGGCCTCTACGAGCTGAACGGCGACGCGCTGGTGCGCACCGACCGGATCGAGCTGGACGTCGACGGCCCACGCACCGAGGTGCCGGAGCTGGTCGGGCGTCACCGTCCGGCCGTCGTGCTGCTGAACGACGACGACCTGTCGTACGCCAAGATCCGGCTCGACGAGGACTCGATGGCCGTCGTCACCGAGCACCTCGGCGGCTTCACCGAGTCGCTCCCCCGCGCGCTGTGCTGGGCCTCCGCCTGGGACATGACCCGCGACGGCGAACTCGCCGCCCGCGACTACCTGTCGCTCGCGCTCTCCGGCATCGGCCGCGAGTCCGACATCGGCGTCGTGCAGTCCGTGCAGCGCCAGGTCAAGCTCGCCCTCGACGCGTACGCCGACCCGGACTGGCGCGAGGAGGGCCTCTCCCGCTGGGCCGCCGCCGCCGAGGAGCACCTGCGCGCCGCCGAGCCCGGCAGCGACCACCAGCTGGCCTGGGCCCGCGCCCTCGCCTCGGTCGCCCGCACGGACGGTCAGCTCGGACTGCTCGCCGGTCTGCTGGACGGCTCGGTCGAGATCAAGGGCCTCGCGGTGGACACCGAGCTGCGCTGGACGCTGCTCGGCCGCCTCGCGGCCACGGGCCGGGCGGACGAGGCCGCGATCGCGGCCGAGCTGGAGCGGGACAACACCGCGGCCGGCCAGGAGCACGCGGCCACCTGCCGCGCCGCCCGGCCGACCGCCGAGGCCAAGGCGGAGGCCTGGGCGTCGGTGGTGGAGTCCGACACGCTGACCAACTACGTGCAGGAGGCCGTCATCGCCGGCTTCCAGCAGTCCGACCAGCGCGAGCTGCTCGCGCCGTACGCGGAGAAGTACTTCGCGGCGGTCAAGGGCATCTGGGAGACCCGCAGCCACGAGATCTCGCAGCAGATCATCGTCGGGCTGTACCCGGGGCTGCAGGTGACGACCGGGACGCTGGAGGCCACCGACGCCTGGCTGGCCTCGGCCGAGCCGGCGCCGGCCCTGCGGCGCCAGGTCGTCGAGTCGCGGGCCGGGATCGAGCGCGCGCTCAAGGCCCAGGCGGCCGACCGTGCGGCGGGCGCTCGCTGACGAGGCGCGGACAACCCGAAGGGGCGCCGGACGGGATCGTCCGGCGCCCCTTCGGGGTTGTGCGGGTCCGGGTGGACTCCGTGCGCGGGGTGGTTACTTCTTCTTGGTCTTGCCGTAGGGCAGGCCGGCCAGGGCGGCGATCACCACGAAGAGAACGATCGGGAGAAACACGTACAGGCCGAGGGTCTGGCCGAGGCTCAGGCCGGTACCGGGGTCATCGCCGTCGTCCCTGGTGTAGGCCATGGCGGGCGACGACAGCAGCATCATCAGCGTGACCGTTGCGGAGACCGCGCCGGCTCGCAAAGCGTTCCTCTTGTCCACGTTTCCAACTTACCCGCCGCTTATGGGAGGGCGCGCGTCGGGGTCGGCCTGGTGGGTCGGGGGCGTGTGCCGGGTGGTGGCGGCGGGGCCGGACGGGGCCGGCGGGGCCGGACGGGGACCTGTGCGGCCGGGACAGGCGGGGACCTGTGAGACCGGGGTGCGGCTGGTGCGGCCGGCGCCGGGAGGGGTGGCCGCACGCGGCGGGGGTGCCGCGTGCGGCGCGGGGCCGTCGGGTCAACGGGGCAGGGCGAGCAGGTGGGCCAGGACGCGGGCGGCGGGGGTGGTGGCGAGGCGGTCGAGGGTGACCGGGGCGCCGGAACCGTCGGCGACCGGGAGGCGCCAGTTCGGGTACTGGTCCCAGGTGCCCGGCAGGTTCTGCGGGCGCGGGTCCCCGATCAGGTCCGGCAGCCAGACGCCGACCAGCTCCGCCGGGGTCGCCCGCAGGAAGCGGTACAGCGCGGGCATCGACAGCGGCTCGTCCGGGGTGAGCAGCCCCTGCGCGGCCAGTGCGGCCCGCCAGTCCGCCAGCTCCCCGGCCGCCTCCTCCTGCTCCTCGCCCAGCGGGCGGGCCAGCAGGCCGAGCCGGTGGCGCAGCTCGACGTGCTCCCCGGAGAGCCGGGCGGCGGTGCTCGGCAGGTCGTGGGTGGTGAGGGTGGCCAGGCAGCCCGGCCGCCAGCGGTCCGGGGCGAGGATGCCGCCGCCGGCCTGCCAGTCCCGTTCGAACCAGAGCACGGAGGTGCCGAGCACGCCGCGCGCCGCCAGCTCCTCCCGGACGCCCGGCTCGACCGTGCCGAGGTCCTCGCCGATCACCGCCGTCCCGGCCCGGTGCGCCTCCAGGGCCAGCACGCCGAGCATCGCCTCGGCGTCGTAGCGGACGTACGCGCCCTCGGTGGGCGGGTGCCCGGCCGGCACCCACCAGAGCCGGAACAGGCCCATGACGTGGTCGATGCGCAGGGCCCCCGCGTGCCGGGCGGCCGCCCGCAGCAGGTCCGCGTACGGGGCGTAGCCGGCCTCGGCGAGGGCGTCCGGGCGCCAGGGCGGCAGGCCCCAGTCCTGGCCGTGCGCGTTGAAGGCGTCCGGCGGGGCGCCGACCGAGATGCCGCCGGCCAGGACGTCCTGCAGGGCCCAGGCGTCGGCGCCGTCCGGGTGGACGCCGACGGCGAGGTCGAGGATCAGGCCGACCGGCATGCCGGCCTCGCGGGCGGCGCGCTGGGCAGCGCCGAGCTGCTGGTCGACCTGCCAGGCCAGCCAGTGGTGGAACTCGACCCGGTCCTGGAGCTCCTTGCCGGCCTGCTCGACGTGTGGGCCGTCCGGGTGACGCAGGCCCTTCGGCCAGTGGTGCCAGTCGGCGCCGTGCACCTCGGCCAGCGCGTTCCACAGGGCGTGCCGGCGCAGCCACTCCCCCTCGCGGCGCAGGAACGCCTCGTACGCGGCCTGCCGGCCGGGCCCGCGCGGCACCTCGTGCAGCAACTCCAGGGCCTCGCGCTTCAGCGCCCAGACGGCGTCCCGGTCGATCAGGCCGTCGTGGCCGAGGACCTCGTCGCGCAGGCGGGCCGCCCGGTGGGTCAGCTCCTCGGCCCGCGCTCGTTGTTCGGTGTTCAGGTACGCGTACTCGGGGACGGCCTCGATCCGCAGGTGCACCGGGTCGGCGAAGCGGCGGGAGGAGGGGCGGTACGGGGACGGGTCGGAGGGGGTGGCGGGGAGCCCCGCGTGCAGCGGGTTGATCTGCACGAAGCCCGCGCCGAGGCCGGCGCCCGCCCACTGGGCCAGTTCGGCGAGGTCGCCGAGATCACCCATGCCCCAGGAGCGGTCGGAGAGGACGGAGTACAGCTGCGCGAGGAACCCCCAGCTGCGGCCGGGGAGTCGGGGGACCTCCTGCGGGGCCACGATCAGCGCCGCTTCGGCCTTCGCGCCGTTGGACTCCGCCTTGAGGGTGTGCCGCCCGAGGGGCAGATCGGCGGGCAGCCAGTGCGAGTGCCCGCACGGCAGCTCCCAACTCCCGCCGCCCTCCAGCTCCACGTGCAGCCGGGCGTCCGCGGGGACGTCCAGGGCGGTGCGCCGGCCCTGCCGGACCACCACGGTGGGCGGCAGCAACCGGGCGCGCTGCTCGGTCCGGTGACGCTCCAGCGCCTCCCGCACCTCGTCCGACGTCCCGGCCGCCACCCCCAGTGCGGCCAGCACGGCGACCAGGGTCCGCGCCCCCACCGCCCGTCCGCCCGGCCCCGGGTGCCGGGTGTCCACCCCGTACGCCTGCGCCAGCGCGACCAGTTCGGCGGGCGGTGGCGGGGCGTCCTGCGCCGGTACCTGCTCGGCTCCGTCACTGTCGTGGTAAGCGGCCACTCGCGGCTCCTGCGATGTCTCGGCAACGCCCGGTCGGGACTCCCCAAGTCCTACCCGCGTAACCACCCGACGACGCTGCGCGACACGACGACAAGCCGTGAGGATCAGCCCGAATCAAGGCGGCGAGAGGGGTCACGCCTGGCTGGTGCGCGCCGCGGCCACTCACAGTGCCGCCACACCCTCCGGTCGGCGACGAGCCCACCAGATCGAGATCGCGCAGCGATGCCGCGATCGACCGCCCTGCCCGTCCTGCCCGCCCTCTCCGTCCTGCCGTCCTGCCGTCCTGCCGTCCTGCCGTCGGGAACTTCCCACAGATTCCACAGAGCACCGGCCCCGTCGTCCCAGGACACCCAGAGATCGCGTTCCCACACCCTGAAGTCACCGTAGATGGTGGTACGGGGCGGGAAGTCGTGCGGAAGGTGGCGCCATGCGATGTCGGCCCGCGCGACACACAGGATCGCGTTGACCGCGTCGCGCAGTCCGGTCATGGGCTTACGCCCTTCGGCGTGGGTGCGTCGCCACTCCAGCACCATGGACTCGACGAACTCCCACTGACCGTCCTTCAGGTCCAAGGGATGCCGGCACCGTTCCGTCACGGTCGATCAATATCGCCGACACGGACTCGACCGCCAGGAGATCCTCGACCCGAGTCCGTGCCACAAGAACCGAAGCCGGATGGCCAGGGGAATCCTGTCGACCGACCACCTCCTCAGAGGACACCTCCTGGAAGTCCCGAAAAAGCCAGGATTGCCTCATTCAGCTCGGACTCAAGAAGTCCCCGATTATCCTGCAGAAGTCGGCGAACTTCATTCGCGGGCCCCTCCCGCTCGGCACTCAGCCTGAACCTCTCCCACGCTTCGAATGTACGACGCGCATGCCTGGTCAAGATATCAGAGATCAGTGATTGCTCGCGAAACGTCAAGCCCTTTCCTGGCAAGCGGAGATAGATCTGCGAATTCTCTGCAATAAACCTCCCAACCAACACACAAAGCTCATGCCCGAGAAGTCACAGGACAGCATGGCAATAGCCAGATTCATTGGGGCCGAGACCGCCGGCCCACGCAGAGAATCCAGAACTCCCCATTCCTCCCTCGGCTCGTCCAACCACTCCCACCCCTCAGGCCAACCCACCCTCCACCCTCTCCCCATCAGCCAGCGGATCCGATGGCTTTCTGCTGCCGAAGACACTCCCACCGGCGGACATAGTCCGTGCGCACCTGCTTTCTTGCAGGTTAAAGGTGATTTTGACGGCCCGTCGATGTAAGTGGATGTGCGGCAAAGCCCGTGGTTGTCGCCACCCCTACTACCATCAGAGGTGTAGACCAATTGCCTTCGCCAAACGGCTCGCGCGCGATCCTACTGCCAGGCTCCGAACTCGGCGCGGACGACGGTACGGACGGTTTCTTGCTCGTACGTCGAGTGACCGGTCTGCGCGCAGCGTCCGGCTATCCAGCGCGTCAGCAGTTCTTCCTGCGCCGCCACAGATGCGGCATGACCTTGGCTGCACGCAAAACTCCGCTCCAGTACACCACGCGCGCTGGCACCGGACAGACTCGGCCGCTGCCCCGCCTCGCCGTCCAACGGCACGTGAGGCAGATGATCCGCACCTGTTTGAATCTGGGCAACGCCCGAGTTCGCCGACCTCAAGCCCTGGAAGGGGGCTCACATGGTCGTACTCACCGAACGCTTCAAGCATTTCCATGACACATCATCAGTACTCAAATTTAAGAATGCGGCTCGGCTCCCAGAAGTCACCCGCACCCTCATCCTGGAGATACCCTCCCGCCACCACAACTCCCCGAATCAGCTCATCGCCGATTCCGAATATCTGCATCCCGGCGAGATCGATCTCGATCCCTTCCCCCAACATGTCAAGGAGCTCAGTATGCGAAAGTCTATATAGAACCATGCCCGTATACACACCACAGCCGACGCCCATATAGGCCACCGGACTGAACAGTATCTCCAGCCTTGTCGGTGCGCCATCGGACTTGTCGCTGCGCAGCAG
>NZ_JBITTM010000089.1:14873-23598 GCF_044541955.1 Kitasatospora sp. NPDC085464 | reverse complement strand
GAGGGGAGGGGGTCATGCGGCCGGTGCTTGGCGATCCGGTTTCTCAGGGCCTGTTCGATCCGGTGGTACCTGGGCGCGAAATCCGTTTCCAAAAGGGGGCCTCCGAAATTGAGACTACGCCGTCCGGCTGTCTAGTCAACCAGCGTAGACCAGTACGAAGCGGGACATTTCCCGGTGAAATGCGCCAAGGGCAAGAGGCGTGCATCGTGATCCCCGTCACACCCGGCTCCGGTCGACGGGCGGGACAGCTGTATAGACGGCTAGACGGCCCGAAGTTATCGTCGGACTGTCCGCGCGTCTCCCCCGGTCGGCGGGACGCGGAACGCCTCACCCCTAGGACAGGCTCATGGACCACACCGGCATCGACGACCCCACCGGCATCGCCGTCCGGGAGCTCGCCAAGATGATCGACCACTCGCTCCTGCGGCCCGAACTGACCACCACCGAGGTCCTGCGCGGCTGCGAGCTCGCCGCGGCCTACGACGTGGCCGCCGTCTGCGTGCGCCCCGCCGACACCGCCCTCGCGGTCAAGGCCCTCGCCGGCACTGCGGTCGCGGTCGGCACCGTCATCGGTTTCCCGCACGGCGGCTCCACCACCGCGGTCAAGGCGGGCGAAGCCGTGGACGCCCTGGCGGCGGGCGCGACCGAACTCGACATGGTGCTCAACATCGGCCTGCTGCGCAGCGGGGAGGACGACGCGGTGCGGGCGGACATCGCCGCGGTGGCCGATGTCGCGAGGGGCACCGCCCTCACCAAGGTGATCTTCGAGAACGCCTACCTCGACGACCAGGAGAAGCTGCGCGCCTGTCGCCTCAGCACCCTGGCGGGCGCGGACTTCGTGAAGACCTCGACCGGCTTCGCGCCCGGGGGCGCGACCCTGGCGGACGTCCGACTGATGCGTGCGAACGTCCCCGCGCACATGAGGGTCAAGGCGGCGGGCGGGGTGCGCACCCTCGAACGGATGCTGGAGTTCGTGGCCGCCGGCGCCGAACGCTTCGGGGCGACCGCCACCGCCACCATCCTGGACGACCTGGCCGCCCGCCGGGCCGCCGGCTGAACTCCCGTCCCCCGCCCCGGCCTTCAGGAGGCCGGGGCGGCAGGGCGGTCCGGTCGGTCAGGGCGGTCCGAGCCGGCGGCGTGGTCCGGGTCGGCCGGCAGCCGGGTGCGGAAGGTGGTCGGCCCGGGCGCGGCGAGGACGGTGAGGCTGCCGCCGTGGATCGCGGCGATGTCGCGGGCGATCGGCAGGCCCAGCCCGGCGCCGCCGTCGTCGCGGCTGCGGGCGTCGTCCAGCCGGGTGAAGCGTTCGAAGATCCGTTCGCGGTCGGCGGGTTCGATCGGCGGCCCGTCGTTGGCCACGTCGAGGACCGCGTGGCCGGTGGCCCGGTCGCCGTCGAGGCGGACGGTGACGTGCTGCCGGGCGTGCCGGTGGGCGTTGTCGAGCAGGTTGGTGAGGAGCCGGCCCAGCCACAGGCGGTTGCCGACCACCGTGACGGCGGAGTCCGCGTGCACGGCGACGGGGTGCGCCCCGGCGCCGCGGGCCGCGACCGTGGTGTGCACCAGCTCGGCGAGGTCGACGGCCTCACCGGGCCGGTCGCGCCCGGCGGCGTCGAGGCGGGCGAGCAGCAGGAGGTCGGCGGCGAGGGCCTGGAGGCGCTCGGTGTCCTCCAGCGCGCCGGCCACCAGGTCGGCGCGCACGGCGTGGTCGGGGTGGGCGAGGGCCACTTCGAGCTGGGTGCGCAGGACGGTGAGGGGGCTGCGCAGCTCGTGGGAGGCGTCGGCGATGAAGCGGCGCTGGCGGGTGCCCGCGGCTTCGAGGCGTCCGAGCATGGCGTTCATGGTGCCGGCGAGCCGGGCGATCTCGTCGTCGCTGCGGGGCTCGGGGACGCGGCGGTCCAGGTCGCGGTCGCCGATGGCGGCGACCTCGGCACGGATGGCCTCGACGGGCCGCAGGGCCCGGCCGGTCGCACGCCAGGTGAGGACCCCGACGGTGATCAGCAGGACGGTGCTCAGCGCGGCGAACGCGGCGGTGGTGAGGTCCTCGGCGGCGTCGACGGTGCGCAGCGACGCACCGACGTGGACGGTGACGGGCCCGGCCGGGGTGGCGGTGGTGATCGTGGTGACGCGCTGGTGGTGCTGGTCGCCCAGGGTGCGGACGTCGAAGCTGGTGTGGCCGTCCCGGTGACCGGTGGGCGCGATCGAGGGGTGGCCGGTCAGGTTCTGGCTGGCGGCGACCACCGTGCCGTGCGCGTCGACGACCTGGATGAAGTCGGTGCCGTGGTCGAGGGGGAGCAGGCCGGGCAGGCGCCCGTCCTCGGCGAGGCGGGCGACGGCCTGGGCCTGCTCGCGGGCGCCGGCTTCGACGGTGCGTTCCAGGTTGGCGTGCAGCAGCACCGCGACGGCGGCCGAGGCGGTGACGAGGACGACGGCGACGCTGACGCAGGCGGCGAGGGTGGTGCGGGCCCGGACCGAGCGCGGCGTCAGCCGGTCGACGAGCGCCGCGACCCCCGGGTGGCGGGCAAGGCGCCGGTGCAGTGCCGCGCGGATCCGGCGGACGGCGGTCGGGTCAGCCACCGTCGGCCGCCAGGCGGTAGCCGGTGCCGCGGACGGTCTGCACCGCGGCCCGTCCGAACGGGGAGTCGATCTTGCGTCGGAGCGCGCTGACGTGGACCTCGACGGTGTTCGGATCGCTGTCGGGGCCGCCGTCCCAGACCGCGTCGAGGATCTCCCGCTTGGAGACGGCCTCGCCGGCCCGGCGGGCGAGGTGGTCGAGGATGGCGAACTCGCGGGGGGTGAGGGCGACGGCGGTGTCCGCCCGCGTGCAGGTGCGGGCCGCGGAGTCGACCACCAGGTCGCCCAGGACGGTCCGCCGGGGCGCACGGCTGCCGATCCGCCGGGCCAGGGCCCTGAGCCGGGCCACCAGCACGACGAACGAGAACGGCTTGGACAGGTAGTCGTCGGCGCCGGTGTCCAGCGCCTCGGCCTCGTCCCACTCGCCGTCCTTGGCGGTGAGCATGAGGATGCCGACGTCGCTGCCGGAGGCCCGCAGCCGCGAGCACACCCGGTAGCCGTTGAGGCCGGGCAGCATGATGTCGAGGACGATCACGTCGTAGGCGTGGTCCATGGCCCTGGCGAGGCCGGACGGGCCGTCGTGGGCCGTGTCCACGGTGAACCCCTCGGCCGTCAGCCCGTGCTGCAGGGCCATGGCCAGCCGACGTTCGTCCTCCACCACCAGTACGCGCATGCCCACCAGGGTCGCAGGTCGCCGGCGGGGCCGGCCGACGGTGCCCCCCGGTCTTCAGCCGATCTTCAGCAAGGCCCGGCCATCCTGGCGCGGTCGCCCGGGGAAGGCCCGGGCCGTGACGAGGAGTGGTGCGGAACGTGAGCGAGCCCGGAGAAGGCGTGCAGCCCCAGCAGGACCACGCGGCGAGCCGCCCGAACAGGGCGCGGGTCGGCCTCGGGCGGGCCCGGCGCTGGGTGCGCGGCCGGTCGGTGCGCTGGGTCGCGGCCGGCGCGGCCGTGGTGGTGATCGGCGGCGGCGCGGCCGCGGCGGCGCTCCACCACGAGCACGAGGGCCACGGCGACGGCCGGTGGGCGGCGGGTGAGCAGGAGCACCACGACGGCCGGGGCGAGGGCCACGGCGACGGCCACGGCTGGGCGCAGGGCGACGGTCGGGGCGACGGCCGGGACGCCGGGGGCCACCGGGGCCACCAGGGCCGCACGGCTCCCGGACACGGGAACGGGAACGGGGACGGGGACGGGGACGGCCCGGCCGGGTCCGCTGCGCCGGCGCCGCTGCCGTCGACCGACGCCGCCGACGCGCTGGCGAAGGCCGCCGCGGCCGTCGCGGGCGGCAGGGTCGAGTCCCTGTCCACGGTGGCCGAACAGGGCGGTGGCCGCGCCTGGCGGGCCGTGGTGGTCGGCCCGGACGGCGTGCGGCACGCCGTCACCGTGGACGGTGCCACCGCCGCGGTCACCGGCAACACCGTGCTGGGCGGCTGACGCACCGGCCGGGCGCGGCCCGCGCCGTGCCTGCCGCAGAGACGCAGTGACGCAGTGACGTAGTGACGTAGAGACGCAGTGACGCAGAGAAGGGAGCGCCGTCCGTCATGGGCGCCACGACAACCCCCGCCACGACAAGCCCTGCCGCGGAAACCCCGGCCGCGACAACGCCCGGTTCGGGCCACCGACGCCCGGCGGCCCCCGCGGGGTCCGTCCTGAGCAAGGTCCCGCAGGTCACGGCGGTGTTCTGGGTCGTCAAGATCCTCACCACCGGGATGGGCGAGACCACCTCCGACTACCTCGCAACGGCGCTGGGGCCCGTCCCGGCGGTCGGTTCGGCCGGGCTGCTGCTCGTCGCCGCGCTGGTCGTCCAGGCCCGTTCCCGTCGCTACGTCCCGGCGGTGTACTGGACGGCGGTGATCATGGTGAGCGTGTTCGGCACCATGGCGGCCGATGTCGCGCACGTCGCCCTCGGGGTGCCGTACGCCGCCTCCGCGCTCGCGTTCGCCGGGCTGCTCGCCGTGGTGTTCGCGGTGTGGCGGCGGACGGAGGGCACGCTCGCGGTGGAGGCGGTCGCGGGCGGGCGCCGCGAGGTCTTCTACTGGTGCGCGGTGATGGCCACCTTCGCCCTCGGCACGGCCGTCGGTGATCTGACCGCGGCCACCCTGGGCTGGGGCTACCTTCCCTCGGGGCTGCTGTTCGCCGCCCTGATCGCGGTGCCCGCGCTCGCTCACCGGTTCTCGGGCCTGTCGCCGGTCCTGACCTTCTGGTGGGCCTACGTCCTGACCCGGCCGCTCGGCGCCTGCTTCGCCGACTGGGCCGGCGTCAGCCGCGCACGGGGCGGGCTGGATCTGGGCACCGGTCCGGTCAGCCTCGTCCTCGCGGTGGTCATCCTGGCGGCCGTGGGGTGGCTGGGCGTCGCCGGGCGGCGGGCATCCCGAGGGTCGGCCTGACCTCCCGCCCGGCGGTCCGCCGGGCATGCCACCGGGCCGTGACGACGCGATCGCCACGGCCCGCCGGCACGCCCGGGGTCAGGCCGTCGCGCGCGACTGCCAGTACGTGAACTCCTGGAGCGGATCGCCGATGAGCGACCAGGGCCAGGCGGTGACCGCGTTGTCGATCAGCCGGAACGTGCCGCCGCTCTCGCCCACGCGGCCCGACTGGATCAGGGCGAAGGCCAGCAGGTTGAGGTCGGCGGCGGCCGCCGCGTGCTGCAGGCCGCCGAGGCGGGACCACCCGTGCAGGGCGGTGTCGAGCGCGTTGACCGCCCGGTTGTGCGTCCACTGGCGGCGGACCAGCAGCGCCTCGACGCCGCCGCCGGCGGTCGTGCGGGCGTGCTCGTCCACCAGCGCGGTCAGTTCCACCCCGGCGGTCGGCGCGGTGGGCGGTGCCGAACTCCGGACAGTGTCGACGAAGTTGAGCTGGGCGCTGCGCGACCCGCACTCCTCCGGCGAGAGGTACCGCAGCATCTGCAGGTGGGCCTCGCGGTTCCACGGGTCGCGCTCGGCGACCTCGTGCCAGACGGCGATCAGCTCGCGCGAGTCGGCGCGCATCACGCGCAGGATGCCGAGCAGCACCACCCACGGCGTCGGGTCCTCGGGGGCGAGGTCGGCCGCGGTGTAACAGTTGTCCGCGGCCGCGCGGGCATCGTCCATCCGGCCCGCGAACCGGCCGCGGACGAGTTCGACCCACGCCTCGAATATCAGCGCGTCCGCATTCTGGGCACGACGCAACCGCCAGTTTCGCGCCAGGGAGGAAGGGGCGGCGGTTTCGGCGAGCACGGCGAATCGGTGCCCGCGCCGGTCCCAGTCGGGGCCGGTCTCCCGTAGCAACCGTTCGACCTGGTCGACCTGGATGGCGTTCTGGCCGGGCAGGCCAGGGGACTTGAGCTGCCGCCGTACGCGGCCGAGCTCGGCGTCGCCGAGCTCGGGACGCAGGCCAGGGCCGGAGGCGCGGTTTCTTCGGAAGAGCGACACGCGCCGCAGCCTAGGCCCATGGGCGATTTTCGGACAGACCCCGGAATGAAATTTTCCGATTCCGGTGAAGGCGGTGACCGTACCGCTCCGTACGGCGATCGGCCTGCGGTAACGGTCGGAATGCCGATTCGGGTATGTCGCCCGCGGGAATGCCACCGGCCCCGGAGGCCCCGTGATTTCCGCCCCCCCTGCTCGGACGCGGCGCCGGCGGCGTCCCCGGTCTCAGGCGAGCGGCTTGTCGACGACGGCCTTGGTGTGGCTGAACGTGTCGATCGAGTACTCGCCGTGGTAGCGGCCCATGCCGCTCTCGCCGACGCCGCCGAACGGCAGCTCGGGCATCGCCAGGTGCGAGACCGGCAGTCCGAAGCTGAGTGCGCCGGAGGAGGTCTCCTCGGTCAGCCGCCGCTTGGTGTCCGCGGACTCCGTGAACGCGTACAGGGCGAGCGGCTTGTCGCGCTCGTTGATGAACGCGATCGCCGCGTCGAGGTCGGGGACGGTCAGGACGGGCAGGACCGGGCCGAAGATCTCGGCCTGCATCACCGGGGCGGTCGCCGGGACGTCGGCGAGGACGGTCGGGGCGAGGTAGCGCGCGGCGCGGTCGTGGTCGCCGCCGATGACGGTCCGCCCGTCGCCGAGCAGTGCGGTGAGCTGGTCGAAGTGCCGCTCGTTGACGATCCGCCCGTAGTCGGTGCTCCCGGCCGGGTCGTCGCCGAACAACTCCCGTACGGCAGATGCCAGTTCCGCCTCCAGGCCGGCCGCGCTGTCGCCGATGGCGAGGACGTAGTCGGGGGCGACGCAGGTCTGTCCGGCGTTGAGGAACTTGCCGCGGGCGATCCGCCGGGCGGTGACGGCGAGGTCGGCGCCGGGTTCGACCACGACCGGGCTCTTGCCGCCGAGCTCCAGGGTGACCGGGGTCAGGTGCTTGGCGGCGGCGGCCATGACGATCCGGCCGACCGCGCCGTTGCCGGTGTAGAAGATGTGGTCGAAGCGCTCCTCCAGCAGGGCGGTGGTCTCCGGCACGGCCCCTTCGACGACCGCGACCGCCTCCTCGCCGAGGTAGCGCGGCAGCAGCTCGGCGATGGCCGCGGAGGTCGCCGGGGCGAGCTCGCTGGGCTTGACGAGGGCGGTGTTCCCGGCGGCCAGCGCGCCGACCAGCGGCGCCAGGGCGAGCTGGAGCGGGTAGTTCCAGGGCGCGATGATCAGCACCACGCCCAGCGGATCGCGCACCACCCGGGCCTCGGCGGGGCGGAAGAATTCCGGCACCGCCGCCGGCCTCGGCTCCAGCCACTGCGCCAGGTGCGCCACGGTGTGGTCGAGTTCGTTGATCGTGAAGCCGATCTCGGTGCGGTACGCCTCGGTGGCGCCCTTGCCGAGGTCGGCGTGCAGGGCCTGCTGCAGCACCTCGGTCTGCTCGGTGAGCAGGCTGCGCAGGGCGGCCAGCTTGTCCAGGCGCCAGGCGAGCGGCCTGGTCCGGCCGGTGGTGAACTCGGCCCGCAGGCGGGCGACCACTGAAGGAACGTTCTCGTGCATGGGGATCTCGCGGTCCTGGGGCTCGGGGTGCATTGGCACATGGAACTTTCACTACATGAACAATTGCGACCCTAGGGATGAAAGGTTGAGTTTGTCAAGCATTGGGCGCTCCGTGTTCCCGGTCGTGAGCGGCTGCTCCCCCGCTCCTTCGACGATCAACTCGGCCACCTGGGGCCGGAGTTCCCCCGCGGGGCGGATGGGGTCGGGTCGATGCGTTCTCCACCGTCGAGCCTCTGGGCAGCGCCCTTCGGATGTGCTGACATATGCATGCCAAGTCGCGAGGCGTCCGGCGCCCGGACCGTACCGCGCCGACCCCGCCTCCGGCTCCGACTCCGTGCCCGATCGAAGGGGAAGCCCATGCTGCTCCGTGTGCTGGCCGCCGCGACCGCCGTCGCCGCGTCACTGTCCGGCCCGTCCGCCTTCGGCCTCGACTCGCTCCCGACCCCGCCCGACCGGATCGTCATCGACGTCGCGACGGTCAACGGCTCCGGCTGCCCGGCCGGAACGGCCGCCGTGGCCGTCTCCCCGGACAACACCGCCTTCACCGTCACCTACAGCGCGTACCTCGCCCAGGTCGGCGTGGGGTCGAAGCCGACCGACTTCCGGAAGAACTGCCAGCTCGACCTGCGCGTCCACGTGCCCCAGGGCTTCACCTACGCCATCGCCTCCGCCGACTACCGCGGCTTCGCCCACCTGGAGAAGGGCGCGAGCGGCACCGAGCGGGCCAACTACTACTTCCAGGGCCAGGCCCAGACCGCCTACCAGTCCCACCGGTTCGACGGCCCGCACGACGACAGCTGGCAGGGGACCGACACCGTCGACGTCGCCGCCCTGGTCTGGGCCCCCTGCGGTGAGGAGCGCAACTTCAACATCAACACCGAACTGCGGGTCTCGGCCGGCAGCTCGGACCCGACCCGGACCACCAGCTTCATGACGATGGACTCGACGGACGGGAACATCAACACCGTCTACCACCTCGCCTGGAAGCACTGCCCCTGACCGGCCGGCCCCCTGACCGGCCGGCCCCCTGACCTCCTGACCTCCTGACCTCCTGATCTCCCTGACCGGCGCCGGCCGGCCCGGGACGACGGCCGGCCGGGAACGACCGGGAGGCGGGCGGGGCCCCGGGGCCCCCCCCCGCCCCCCGCGCCCGGAACCCGCCCGGCCAGGTGGCGGTGCCCCCCCCCCGGGGGGCGGGCCCCCCCCCACGCAGCAACCAG
>NZ_JBITTM010000089.1:0-14863 GCF_044541955.1 Kitasatospora sp. NPDC085464 | reverse complement strand
AACCCCCCCCCCACCCCCCCCCCTTCCCCCCCTCCCCGGGGGGGGGGGGCGGGGGGCGCGGGGGGGGGGGGCCCGGGGGGGGGGGGGGGGGGCCCCCGGGCCCCCCCCGCCTCCCCGGGCGCCGGAACCCGGCAGGATCAGGAGGCGTTCCCGCCCGCCGGGGCGCGGTGCCCGCCCGAAGCCTGCTCCTGGAGCAGGGCGGCGATCTGGTTGACGTCGTCGAAGATGCGGATGACGTCGTTGATGTCGGTGGCCGAAGCGCCGTTCACGCCGACGAAGAAGAGGTGCAGGCAGCCGTCGTCCGTCTCCAGGTAGCCCGCCAGGTTCTCGGCGTTGTAGGCGATCCGCTGGTTCAGGTCGTCCGCGCCGACGATGGTGCCGGGCTTGGCGAACACCTTGCCCTTGGCCGGGCAGTCGGTGGTGCACGAGATCGCCAGCGAGCCGTCGACGCCGAGGATCGGCAGGGCGTGGCGGAAGGCGTCCGCGTCGGGGGTGTGCAGCCAGTAGCCGAGCAGCTGGTCCAGGCCGATGGGCGTGGCGCGGTCCTGGAAGACGCCGCCGCGCCCGTCGGCGAGCTGGAACTGCGTCGGGTCGACGTGGGCCACGTCGACGAGGAAGTCGTGCTCGACGCCGAAGCCGTCGAAGCAGTCCTTGCTCCCGCGCGTCACGGCCATGTTGCACAGGGCCAGGTTGGCGCCCAGGTTGTGGCTGACCTTGAGGATCAGCTTGGCGTACTGGCTGTACGGCGGGGAGACGTACGCCGCGACCTGCGGGTCGCCGTCGTAGGAGGCCGGCAGCTTGCCGTCCGGGTTCGGACCGGTCGGGTCGGCGCTCACGGAGACCCCGGCCCGGGCGAGCGCCTCGATCAGGGCGGTGCGGCCGAAGGCGTTCGGGTCCTTGACGTTCGAGATCCGCAGGACGGGCTGCGCGTCGGCCGCGATGGTGCCGGACAGGCTGATCTGCGTGCCGTCGGGGGAGGCCGAGACCTGGATGTTCGTCGGGCCGCCGGCCGCCACCGTCTGCACCGTGGAGGTGACCTGGTAGGGGGCGACCTGGGGACGCCACATGAGCTGGGCTGTCCGGCCGGGGGCGGTGGGGGTGGTGAGCAGGTCGATGACGTTGTCGTTGATGATCAGCGGGGTCGGCTGCGGGTCCAGGTCCGGCGGGGTGAACAGCCGCGGGTCGACGACGACGTCCCCGTTGACCCGGGTGAGGCCGGCGTCCCGGACCTGGTGGGCGATCATGTCCAGGCCGGCGAGCGGGTTCTCGGGCGTGAGGGTGGCGCCGGGCAGGTCGTTGGCGCTGGTGTGGTCGATGGGGGTGTAGTCCACCGTCCCGTCGGGCCTGGTCCGGCCGCCCATCGTGAGGTCGCCCTGCGCGACCAGCGCGAGGTTGCCGTCGAGGGTCGAGCCGGTGCGGGTGCCGGTGGCCATGACAGGGGTGGTGAAGCGGTGGTCGGGGCCGAGCGTGTGCCAGGCGCCCGAGATGGTGACGAGCTTGGCCGTCGAGCCGGGGACGAAGAACTGGTTCGCGAACCGCGAGTGGAACACCTGGCCGGTCTCGGGGTCGGTCTCCAGCACACCCCACTGCGCGTGCTCGTAGCCGGGCTTGTGCATGATCGCCTCGATGGCGGGCCCGAGGTCGTCGTCGTGCGCCGCCGCCGGGGGCGCGGCGATCGTGCCCGCCAGGGCGGCCAGCGTGGCGCCGGCGGCGGCCCAGGCCGGAAGGCGGCCGCGGAGCGTTCGTCTCATCTGTGCGTCCCGTCGTCTCAGGGGGTCGGCAGGCCCGGCGCGAACCGGCGCGGACCGGCTGTTCATGGGGCGGATCGTAGGAACCCGGACGGACTACTTCCCGGTAGGCGTGGGCGCGCTGACGGTGTGTGGCGGGAAAGTCCAGCGGTCAGCCGATCGTCGGCGGCGGTGCGGGCGCCACGGGTGGGAGGACTCCCGTCCCGGCGCGCGGCCGGTTCTCGACCGGCCCGCCCGTGGCATGTCCCGGGGCCGGGCCGCGGCACTAAGGTATGGGCCCGTGACAGCAACGAACGGGGCAGTGGTCGGGGGCCGTTACCGCCTTCACGACCTCATCGGGCAGGGCGGCATGGGCCGCGTGTGGCGGGGGTGGGACGAGACCCTCGGGCGGGACGTCGCGGTGAAGGAGGTGCTCCTGCCGGCGGGCGTCGGCGACGACGAGCGCGAGCACCTCCTCCAGCGCACGCTGCGCGAGGCCCTCGCCGCGGCGCGGCTCAACCACCCGGGCATCGTCACCGTGCACGACGTGGTCGAGCACGAGGGCGCGCCGGTGATCGTCATGGAGTACGTGACCGGCGCCTCGCTCGCCGCGGTGCTCGCCCGGGAGGGCGCCCTCCCGGTCCGGCGGGTGGCCGAGATCGGCATCGCGATGCTCAAGGCCTTGCACCAGGCGCACGCGGCGGGGATCGTCCACCGCGATCTCAAGCCGGACAACGTCCTGTTGATGGACGAGCGGGTCGTCATCACCGACTTCGGCATCGCCCACATGGCCGACGCGACCACCGCGCTCACCCGCACCGGCGCCGTCATCGGCACCCCCGCGTACATGGCCCCCGAGCAGTTGGAGGGCAAGCCGCCGACGGCCGCCAACGACCTGTGGTCGCTCGGTGCGACGCTGTACGCGGCGGTGGAGGGTCAGGCGCCGTTCCACGCGGAGACGTTCAGCGCACTGTGCATCGCCGTCGTCACCCGGCCGCCGCGCCCGACCGAACGGGCCGACGCGCTCGCACCGGTGCTCGCCGGGCTGCTCACCAAGGACCCGGCGCAGCGGCTGACGGCGGAACAGGCGCTCGCGGCGCTGGAGTCGGTGGCGCGAGGCGGCGAGGCCCCGGCGTTCGTCCCGCCGCCGCCGCAGGCCGACGGGTCGGGGCCCGCCGGGTTCGGGCCGCCCCCGGTCTACCGGCTGCCGGAGTCGCCGGCCAAACCGCTGCGGTCGGTGCTCGGCCCGCTCCCGCCGCAGGTGTCGACGCCGGGCGGCGGCTGGGTGCCCGGGCAGCAGGCCGCGCCCTACCCGCCGGCCGCGCCCTACCCGTCGGCCGCGCCCTACCCGCCGACCGCGGCGCCGGTCGGAGCACCGACCGCGGCGCCGACCGTGACGCCGGCCACCGGCGGGAACCCCGCGGCCTCCGGGAGCAGCCCGGCCGTGGCCCGCCTGGTGCGCTTCCTCGGCAGCATGGTGCTGTTGTGGGCCGTCGGCCTGGTGCTGCCGTGGAACTACCTGCGGGACCTGCCGCCCTCCTACTACCCGGCCGTGGTCGCCACCACGGCCGTGATCTCCTCCGTGCACGCCGCGCCCCGGTGGCGCCTCCACCCGGCGCCGGCCTGGGCGCTGTTCTTCGTCTTCGACGTCGTCGTGCTCTACGTCCTGACGCACAACTGGCACATCTTCTGGTGGCTCGGCCGGGACGGCTTCAGCCCCTGGCCAGGCCCGATCGGGGTGAACTCGCTGATCGTCTCCACCGGTGTCTGGCTCCTGTGGTGGAGGGTCCCCGGCGGGCGCCGCCCCGCATGAGGCGGACGCCGGGCCGGACGAAGATCATCCGGGCGTAGGCTCTTCGCGGACGACAAGGCAGGAGAGGCGAGGCAGACATGGGCCAGAAGATCATCCGGTTCTCGGACCTGACCGGCAAGCACGTGGAGGACGACGACGACCTGGTGCGCATCGTGGTCCACCGGCACCCCGACCTGGCGGACGGGCCGGTGGAGATCGAGGCTCTCGCCGGTGAGGTGGCCGACGTGGAGGAGCTGGCGCTCGACCTGGTGACGATCGAGCTGCACCACCCGGGCTCGGACGGGCCGCGGACGGTCGTGCTGGAGGCCGAGGCGTTCGACCGGCTGGCCTCGGCGGCGCCGATGGCCGAGGTGCTGCAGGGCGCCAAGCCGGTCGCCCGGTCGATCCCGGGCCAGGCCGTCGCGTCGCGCGCCGCCAAGGAGCGGGTCAACTACGCGACGCTGGACCACGCCGGCCGGCCGCACAAGGGCCGCACCACCGACGCCGAGAAGCAGCTCGTCCGGGAACACCTCGCGGAGATCAACGAGCGGCTGGCCGCCGAGGGCGTCCGGACGATCGACCCGGCGAACCCGGAGCACGTCGCCCGCTACGGCCTGGACGCCCCGGCCGGAGTGCCCGGCGTCACCGGGGACTGACGAGGGCCGCCCCGCCCGGCTTACCGATGCCGGGCGGGGGGCGTCGCGCGCCGCCCGGGATTCACGCGGCGTCCTCGTGGCGGGCGTCGAGCAGGGCCAGCTCCTCCGGGGTCAGGCGCAACGCGCCGGCGGCGATGTTCTCGGCGAGGTGCGCGGGGTTCGCGGTGCCGGGGATGGCCAGCACGTGCGGGCCGCGGTGGAGGGTCCAGGCCAGCCGCACCTGGGCCGGTGTCGCGCCGTGGGCGCGGGCGATCGAGCGGACCCGTGCGTCCTGCTCCAGGCCCGCGCCGGCCTCCCGCCGCAGGCCGGAGACGGCGAAGAACGGGACGAAGGCGATGCCCTGCTCCCCGCAGAGGTCCACCAGCCCGTTCTCGTCGGCGCGGCGCGAGTCCAGCCCGTAGGCGTTCTGCACACAGACCACGGGTGCGATCGCCCGCGCCTCGGCCACGTGGGCCGGCCGCACGTTGGAGAGCCCGAGGTGCCGGACGAGCCCCGCCTCGCGCAGCTCGGCGAGGGCGCCGAAGTGCTCCGCGATCGAGGCCGTCCCAGGGCCGTTGCGGCGCAGGTTCACCACGTCCAGGCAGTCCCGGCCGAGCTGGCGCAGGTTCTCCTCCACGTGGCCGCGCAGCTCGTCGGGCCGGGCCGTGTGCCACGCGCCGGACGGGTCCCGCCACGGGCCGACCTTGGTCGCCACGACCACGTCGCCGTGCCAGGCGCTCAGGGCCCGGCCGACGAGCTCGTTCGCGGAGCGCAGCGGCGAGAAGTAGAAGGCCGCCGTGTCGACGTGGTTCACGCCCTGCTCGAACGCGCGGTGCAGCAGGCCGACCGCGGCACGGCGGTCGATCGGCGGGCCGTCGGAGTTGCCCAGCATGCCGTTGCCGGTCAACCGCATCGTGCCGTAGCCGATCCGGTTCACCTCCAGGTCTCCGAGCTTCCACGTTCCTGCGTCCGCTGCCGAACTCATCGCACTCCTCCGCTGTCGGGTCATCAGGCCGGTCCTGGAGTATGGAGTAGCCGCGGGGCCCGGCGACAGGCCGGGACGCAGCGCGGAACGTCACTCCACCAGCGGGAACGAACCGTCGGTGTCCGACCGTTGTACGGTTCGGCGGTCAGCCGGTGAGCGCGGCGTCGACGATCGCCCTGATGTACGGGAGGTCGTTGCCGGCTCCCGTCGGGTTCAGCGAGTACACCACGCGGTGCCGGAGGTCGCGGGTGGCGAAGACCCCGTTGTCCCAGCCGGGTCGCGAACCGGTCTTGCCCCAGGCGTACTCGCCGTTCGGGAGCTGGTGGCGCAGGAGTCCGCCGAGGCTGTAACAGGCCGTTCCGCCGACGCAGTTCGTGTTGTCCGCGGCGCTCGGCACGTCCGGCACCTCGAAGACCAGCTTCTGCCGGGCGGGCGGGAGGAGACGGCCCCGGAACAGCGCGGTGACGAAGCGGTCGAGGTCGGCGGCGGTGGAGATCATGCCGCCTTCGGCCCACGGGTACGGGCTCTGCTCGGTCACGTCCTGCCCGTCGACGCGCACCTGCGCGTGGGGCGAGGGGATGGTCGGGTCGTCGGCGGCGGGCAGTGCGGTGTGGGCCAAGTGCAGCGGCCGGATGATCCTGCGGTCCAGTTCGGCGGAGAACGGTGTGGACGGGCGTGCGTCAACCCTGCCGCGCACCGCCGCCGTTGCCATCGGTGATCACCCTGACAACGACCCTGGACCGCCCCTGGCCCGACCCTGGGATCCGCACCCCGGCGCCGCCACCGCAGGACGGTGGGCGGGGAGCACGTCCGGTCCACGTGTGCTGCTCGACGGTCCGCCGTGTCAGACGGGCGGCATCAGGTCGCTCGCGCTGACGGTGTACGTCAGCGGGGGGTAGACGAAGTCCGGTTCCCTGTTCTCACGGCGCCGCAGTCGGTAGAACTCGTCCCTCTGCTCGTCGTCGGCCGCCGTGAGGCGCGCACCCTGGGAGAGGTACGCCTGTCCGTCGCGGAACCGCACGAGGGTCTTGGACGTCCGGAACGTCACGCCCAGCCACTGGTTGTCCGCCGTCGGGCCGGGGGCGTCCAGGACGATCCTGTGCCGGAGCCGCCGGTTCGCGTCGACGGAGAAGACGACGACACCGTGGTGGACGAGGGGGATCTCGAACGTCTCGCCACCGGGATCCTTCGATTCGAAGATCAGCTTTCGCGGCGGTCCCGCTTCGGGATGGCGGTAGCAGGAGAAGACGGCGATGAACGAGTCGTCGGCCAGATCCAGGGCCTGGTCGGAATGGCCGCCCATGGTCCGGTAGGCGTTCGTGTAGCTCTCGACGAGGGCGTTGTCGAAGCCGACCGGAAGCCCCGCGCGTTCCCGGATCCGCTGCGCCAGCCGATCGTGCACGGGCCGGAACAGCTGCGCCGGGCTGCCGTACCGCGTGGTGGTGCGGACGAGCGGCACACCGCCCGCCTCGTCGGCCTTGGCGAGCACGGCGCCTCTCCGGCCCTTTCCCACGTCCTCCCAGCGCACCGACGCGGACAGCTCCGCGAAGGTGTCGTCCTCGGTCGGCACGACGAACGAGCGGACGTCGTCCGAGGCCCTAGATCCGGGGGGCAACGTAGTCTCCGGTGTTCATGCTGAAGAGGAGTTCCCCGCCGTAGTCGACGAAGGACGAGGTCCTGTTCTCCTCGGCGTAGAGCCTGCGCAGCTCGTCCATGCCGTCCGGCGTGGGCGGCCCCAGCTCCACCCGCTCGTCGCCCACCTTGAGGAAGGTCCGGCCGTTCGTGTGGACGGCCTCGGCGTTCGAACAGCGCACCACGTATCCCAGACGGGTCGGGAGCAGCTCGGCGTCCAGGGCCGAGGGCCGGATCTCGTGCGTGTAGAGGCGGTTGGTGGACAGCGGCACGAAGAACACCGAACCGGGATGGAGGGTCACGGTGAACTGCGCCGGGAGCGCGGCACCGTCACGTCCTTCGGCCGGCTCCTTGAGGCGGAAGCGGAGGCTGGTCAGCCCGCTGGCACCCTTCACACCGTGGTCGAAGGCGTCCCCGGCCAGGGGCTGCAGCCTGTCGAGCCCGTCGTAGAAGGTGCAGAAGGCCATGATGCCGTTGACGGGCATGTCCTTGGTCTTGTCGGCGTGGGCCGAGATCCTGGCCTTGGACTGCTTGCGCTCGGCCGTCGCCAGGGTGTTGTGGTAGATCTGCGCGAGGACGTGGTTCAGCGGTGCCGCGTTCCGGAAGACGGCGGCGGCCTCGCGGTTCAGCGCCTCGACGATGTCGGTGTCGGTCGGACGGAAGCCCTCGGTCGGCCCCGAGAGGTTCGTGGAGCACCGGAGCAGGCGGAAGTGCAGGTCGTCACCGTCGCGCGTGACGGGCGTGAGGTAGATGCCGGTGCGGTGGGCCGTTCCGGGCTTGGTGGACTCCGTCAGGGACTGGAACGCGTGCTCCGCGCGGATCCGTCCGAAGTGATCGGCGCCGGGTTCGAAGAAGCGGTGGTAGTACACGCCGACACCGTGCACGCGGACCGGGACCCGGCCGAGGCCGACGACGGTCCACGGTGCGCCGCCGCCCTCCCGGTAGCCGTGGGACAGTTCCCGGACGACGAACACCCGGGCAGCCGTCCGCAGTCGGCGGGCGTCGATCCCGGACACGTCGCCGCACAGGTAGACGGTCCGCTGCGCGAGGTCGGCAGGACCGGAGGCGAACTCCTCCGGGGTGACGGTGGACCCGAAGAAGTCCCTGACCACGTCGTCGTCCTGCAGCGCCGGAGGCGCAACCAGGATGTTTCCCGCATCCTCGATGCAGGCCTCTGCCGGCTCTGGTGCGGACATCAACGGCACCTGCCATTCGCGGACATCGGCGGGACTCCTCGAAACCGTGGACACGGCAACGGCCCGCACTCCTTCGTCCGTTGCGTCGCGCAACGCAACGCAACGGAAGGAGCCGGACCGCCGAATCCCGATGCTCTCACGGGGCCTTGACGGCGGGCAACGAAGTTCCGGCACGCCGGTTCCGGCGGGGTGAGGTCCTCCGTACGGTCGGGGTGTCAGGGGCGTCAGGGGTCGGGGACCTTAGGTGTCCTCGCCGAGGTCCTGTTCGCACCAGATGGTCTTGCCCGTCCCCGTCTGCCGGGTGCCCCAGCGCTGGGTGAGCTGGGCGACCAGCAGCAGGCCCCGGCCGCCCTCGTCGAAGGTGCGGGCCCGGCGCAGGTGGGGGGCGGTGCTGCCGGTGTCGGAGACCTCGCAGATGAGTGAGCGGTCGTGGATGAGCCGTAGGCGGATCGGTTCGCTGCCGTAGCGGATGGCGTTGGTGACGAGTTCGCTGACGACCAGTTCGGTGACGAAGGCGGCGTCCGCCAAACCCCAGGCCGTCAGCCGGCGGACGGCGTCGACGCGGACGGTGGCGACCTGCGCGAAGTCGGCGGGCACCGTCCAGGTTGCGACCCGGCGGGGGTCCAGGCGCCGGACCCGGGTCAGCAGCAGGGTGGCGTCGTCGGCGGGGTTGCCGGGCGGCAGGGCGTCGACGATCCGGTCGCACAGGGATTCCAGCGAATCGTCCACGGGAGGGAGGGCGCGCCGCAGGGCGTCGAGGCCGGTGTCGACCGAGCGGCGCCGGGTCGCGACCAGGCCGTCGGTGTACAGGGCGAGCAGGCTCTCCTCCGGCAGTTCGGTGTCGACGGCTTCGAAGGGCAGCCCGCCCAGCCCGAGCGGGGGACCGGCGGGCAGCCGGAGGACGACCGGGTCGCGGCCCGTGCCGGCCAGCACGGGGGCCGGATGGCCTGCGGTGGCCAGCGTGCAGCGGCCCGACACCGGGTCGTACACGGCGTAGAGGCAGGTGGCGGTGACCTCCCCGGCGGTGACCTCCCCGGCGGTGTCCGCGTGCGGGTCCGTCGCGGTGTCCGTGTCCGGGTCCGTCACTGTGCCCGCGTCCGGGTCCGTCGCGGTCTCGGAGGCCAGTCGGATGACCAGGTCGTCGAGCTGGGTGAGCAGCTCGTCCGGCGGGAGGTCCACGTCGGCGAGGGTCCGCACGGCCGAGCGCAGCTGGCCCATCGTGGCGGATGCCCGCAGGCCGTGCCCGGCCACGTCGCCGACCACCAACGCCACCCGTGCGCCGGAGAGCGGGATCACGTCGAACCAGTCGCCGCCCACGCCGAGCCGGGGGTCGGCCGGCAGGTACCGGAAGGCGGCTTCCACGGCGGAGTGCACCGGCAGCCGTCGCGGGAGCAGGCTGCGCTGCAGGGTGAGCGCCGTGCCGCGCTCGTGGGCGAAGCGCCGGGCGTTGTCCACCGCGACCGCAGCCCTGGACACCAGTTCCTCGGCCAGCGCCAGGTCTTCGGACCGGAACGGCTCGCCGTTCCGGAAGCGGACGAACTCCACCACGCCCAGGGTGGTGCCCCGGGCGATCACCGGAACCTGGAGCCAGGAGTGGAAGCCGTACGCACGGCTGTTCGCGGCCCGCCGGGGATCCTCGGCCAGCCACGTCGTGACGGCCGTGTCCTGCGCCTGGTGCAGCCCGGAACGCCCGGTCGCCAGGCTGCGCAGCGGGGGCGAGTCCGGCGGGAGGACGTCGATCTCGCCCACGCGGACCACGGCCTCCGGCACGCCCGCCAGCACGGACTGGTGTGCCGCCCGGCGCAGTACGCCGTCGGTGACCGGTCCGGGCGCGGGCTCCCGGCCGCCCGCGACGCCGTCCAGCAGGTCGACACTGACGAAGTCGGCGAGCCGGGGCACCGCCACGTCCGCCAGCTCCTGTGCCGTGCCGGTGACGTCCAGGGTGGTGCCGATCCGGGCGCCCGCGTCGTACAGCAGCCGCAGCCGCTCCCGGGTCGCTTCGGCCAGGCCGGCCACCGCGCGCAGCTCGGTGGTGTCCCGCAGGGTCGCCACGAGACCGGCGGGCCCGCTACGGACGGTCATCGGTCGGAGGTTGACGGCCACCAGCCGGTCCCCGGCCGGGTGCACCTCGTCGGTGACGGTCCGCCCGGAGGCCAGCAGTTCGGCCATGCCCGGGTCCAGCCCCAGCTCGTCCACCCGCCGGCCCTGCGCGTCCGGGCTCAGGGCGAGCAGCTGCTGCGCCTCGTCGTTGGCCAGTACCAGCCGGTGGTCGGCGTCCAGGATCAGGACGCCTTCGCGGACCGCGTGCAGTACGGCGTCGTGGTGCTCGTACATCCGGGTCATCTCGATCGGGCCCAGGCCGTGGGTCTGGCGGCGCAACCGGGTGCTCACCAGGACCGCCCCGCCGGCGGCGAGGACCAGCGCGCCGGCCGCGGCGCCGAGCAGCACCGGCAGCTGGCGGTTCACGGTGGCGCTGATGCCCGTGGTCTGCACGCCGGTGGAGACCAGGCCGACCACGGTGCCGTTCGCGTCCTTGACGGGGACGAGCGCCCGGACCGCGGACTGCGGGGAGCCGGTGAAGACCTCGGTGAAGGACTGCCCGGCCGCCGCCCGGGCGATGTCGCCCTGTGCGCGCCGGCCGATCAGGCCGGGCACCGGGTCGGTGTAGCGGATCCCGCCGGTACTCAGCACGTCGACGAAGTCGACGCCGGAACCCTGCTGGGCCGCCAGGGCGAGGGGCCCGAGCGCCGCGGTGGGGTCGGGCGACTGCAGCGCCTGCGCCAGGCCCGGAGCCTGCGCGAAGCCCGTCGCGACGGCGAGCGACCTGTGCCGGGCGTCGTTCTGGGCGTCGTTGACGGTCTTGAGCACCAGGACGGTCCCGCCGACCACGGCGAGCAGCAGCAGGACCGCCAGCTGCCAGAGGAAGGTCTGACCGGCCACGCTCCGCGGGCCGAAGTGCGAGGTCGGTCGCGTCCGTGCGGGCCGTCGGCCGGTCGGCTGCGGGTTCTCGGCCGACGGGGGCGGCGGAGGGCGGTGCCCGCGCCGCGGCCGACCGCCCGGCGGCCACATGGAGCGGAATGTGCGCATACGCGACTCCTACCCGCCCAGTCAGCGACCGCACGTCGTGTCCGGGGCGTCGGCCGTCGGCAGCGGACCGCCCGGGAGCCGTGGGGGAGAGCGCGGCGGGTCGCGCCGCCGGCCCTCCGTCGCCCGGAACCCGCAGGTCAGCGCGCGAGGCCGCACGGCCGCCCGGCAGTCCGGCCGCGCGGCTTCAGCGGGCGGCCGGGGGAGCGCGGGCGCCGGGAGACGGTTGCCGGGGTGGTCCCGGACCGCGTCACCAGCGGGTGGCGCGGTCACGGTCCGTGAGCCGACTAGTGCTTGACGGCGACACCCGCGTAGAACGACACCTGGGCGTCCGTGACCCCGTCCGGCAGTCGGCCGGGGGCGTCCTCGTCCGGGCGCCAGCGGTGTGCGGGCACGACTCCCGGTTCCAGCAGCTCCAGCCCGTCGAAGAGGGTCTCGAACTCGGCGCGGGGCCGCAGCCGCAGCGTGGTGCCCGCCTTGTTGTAGATCTCCTGCACCATCGGCGCGCCCTCCGGGTCCAGCTCCGCCGTGGCGTGCGAGAGCACCAGCGCCGAGCCCGACGGCAGCGGCTTCAGGAGCCGCTCCACGATCGCGCGTGCCTCACCGAGGTCCGGGACGAAGTGCAGCAGCGCCACCATGGAGAGCACGACCGGCTGCCCCAGGTCGAGCGTCCGCGCCACCTCGGGGGCGTTCAGGATGGTGTCCGGATCCCGCACGTCGCCGTGGACGTACGCCGTCCGCCCCTCGGGTGCGCTGGTCATCAGCGCCCGCGAGTGCGCCAGCACGATCGGGTCGTTGTCCGCGTAGACCACCCGCGCCTCGGGAGCCACCGACTGCGCGACCTCGTGCAGGTTCGGGGAGGTGGGGATGCCCGTGCCGACGTCCAACCACTGGCGCAGGCCCCGCTGCGCCAGCGTCCGGGTCGCCCGGTGCATGAACGCCCGGTTCGCCCAGACCGCGATCCGCATGGTCGGGAACACCGTGAGCACGCGCTCGGCGGCCTCGCGGTCCACCTCGTAGTGGTCCTTGCCGCCGAGGAACCAGTCGTACATGCGGGCGCTGTGCGGTATGTCCTGCCGTATGACGGTGCTGAGCGGCTTCTCCAGGCCCTGGTCTTCCACGTTCATCGCCGCCGCTCCCCGCTCTCTCCCCACGACCACACCAGGGCCGAAAGGACGATATGACTTGACGTACGGTCAGTAGTGTGACAGGTGAGGCGGGCAAGGTGGTAGTACCCGGAGATTCTCTCCGGGGTCCGGGGTCCGGCGTCCGGGGGCCGGAGAGAGGATCCATCGAGCGCGCACCGACCCCTGTCGGTAGGCACCCGGGGCCGACAGAATCACCCGTATGACAACCACCACGGTCGCGCCGCCCACCGGTGCCACTCCCGTCGACCTCGCCAGGGGATTCCTGACGGGTGGTGTGGTCGGGGTGTCGCTGGCCGCCTTCGTCGGCGGCTGCACCCTCGGGAAGGTGCCGCTGATCGTCGCCGGTCCGGCCCTGCTCGCGGCGTACGGGCTGCTGTTCCGCCTCGCCGGCGCGCCGCGCCGGGCCCGGGAGGGGGCCCTGGCGCCCCGTACGGCGCTGGCACTGATCGACGGGCTGGAGGTGCAGAAGGGCGAGGAGACGGACGTCCCGGTGCGCTTCGACCTCACCGTCGCCCCGGACCGGGCGCCGGCCTTCCGCATCCGGATCACCCAGGACGTGCACGTCTCCGAGCTGCGCGACCACCGGGCGGGCGCGGTCCTTGTGGTCCGGTACCCGCCGGACCGGCCGTGGCTGGTGCGGATCGTGAAGCGGCCGACCCCGGAGTGGGAGGAGCGGGCGGCCGGCGCCGTCCTGGAATCGGCGCCCGGGCCGGCCGTGGCAGCCGACCGCCAGGACGGCTGCGCCTGGAGCCTCGTCACCCTCCTCGGGGTGGTGCTCGGCGCCGCCGCCGTGGTCCTGCTCCTGCGCGCCGAGCTGTTCGGGAAGGACACCGACGCGCCCGACGGACGCTCCGCCTCCGTGACCTCGTCGAGTACGAGCACGAGCACGGTGCCGAGCACCGGCACGGTCACGGGTGAGGTCACGGGTGCGGTCACCTCCTCGGCCTCCGGCACGGTCTCCTTCGGCCCGGGCCGGTCGATGCTGGACCGGGGCGCGCTGCGGGCGGCCGTCGAGTCGCTCACCGCGGGCGGGGACGGCAAGCCGGCGCTCACCGTCGTCGTGCAGGAGCAGCTGCTGACGGTCGTGTTCTCCCCCGCCGGGGCGGACGCCCCGGCGTTCGACCCGCGCTCGCTGCCCTTCGACCGGGTGCCCGCGCTGGTCGAGGAGGCCAGGACCACGCTCGGCGTCGACTCGCCGCAGACCTGGCAGCTCTCCGCGGAACGCCTGACCGGCGCCCTCACGATCAGGATCAGCGTGGCCGGGGCCGGCGGCTCGGCCTCGCTGGAGGCGGACGGTCAGGGCGTGGTGGTGCGGCGCAGCCCGGCCCGCTGAGGGCGTGCCGGAGGGGCCGGCCGCCGCGGTGCGGCCCGGTGGGGCAACGGGGTCGGAGCGACAGGAGGGATGGGCGCATGGGGTGGCACGGGTACCTGGCGCTGTGGTGCGCGGTGCTGGGCGCGGTGGCGCTGGTGGGGTACGGCCGGTCGCTGGCCGGGGTGACCAGGGCGCAGCGGATGGTGCGGGTGCGGGGGCGGATCGAGCGGGTCCGGGAGCCCCGGCACGGAGGCTCCCGGCGCGGGGGGATCGCGGTGGTGGTCTCCTACCGCGAGCCGTCCTCCGGTGCGGAGGTCACCGTGACGAACGACGGTGAGCGCGGCGAGCTGATCACCGCCGCGTGGACGGGCCGCGAGATCGGGGTCAGCTACCCGCGCGGGAGGCCGCACGACTACCGGTTCAGCGACGACCCGGAGGCGGGCGGTCGCGGGCTGGGCCTGCCGAACGCGGCGCTCTTCCTGATCTACGTCGGCCTGGTGGTCGTCGCCTCGGTCGACCGGGGCTGGCCGTGGGCGCTGGTCGGCGTCTGCGGGCCGTGGGCCCTGGTCGGTGTCTGCTACCTGCCGGGGAACGTACGCGACGCCCGGCACCGCCGCGAGCAGCTGGCGTCGATGGTCGCCGTCCCGGGCCGGATCGTCGCGGTGCTCAGGGACGTCAGCACCGACGCGGAGGGCGGCACCTCCACCACGATCACGCCGGTGGTGGCGTTCACCACCCGCGAGGGCGCGGCCGTCACCGCCCACTGCGACTCGGGGGTGCCGGACCCGGCCGGATCGTACGGGCGGGAGCTGACGGTGCACTACCCGGAGGACGATCCGGCCCGGTTCGTGCTGGACCACGCGGCCCGGCAGCGCTCGGTGCGCTCGGACGTCGCGGTCAACGTGGTGTTCCTGGTCCTCGTCGCGGCGGCGGCCGTCGTGGGCGTCGTCCTGCTCTGACCCGGAGCGGGCCCCGTCGGCCCCGCCGTCCGCGGCGGGGCCCACAGGGGGCGGCTACGGCATGGCACCCCGAAGGCTCCGTCCGGTCAGCTCCCGCCGTCGCCGGCAGGCGAAGACCGGCCGACGGCTCCGAAAGACCGGGTGTGGCGACACTGCGCTTCGTGGTCGGGGCGGGGGCATGTCGTGAGATCCACTTGTGCGGCTCCCGTTGCGGCAATGCCGTGGCAGGGGTTTCCGTCCACCGGTGCCGGGAAGCCGCTGTGGGAAGCAGGGCCGACCGTCCCGGTTGTTCTGCGTTGTTCTGCTCGCCGTGGCGGTGTCGATCATGCCGGCCGACCGGAGCCCGCCGGACCGTTCGAGGGCCGGACCGGCGTCGGCCATGGCACCCGAGGA
>NZ_JBITTM010000088.1:0-23716 GCF_044541955.1 Kitasatospora sp. NPDC085464 | reverse complement strand
GATGCTCGCGGGCGATCCGGCGGGCGAGTGCCGCACCGCCGTAGGAGCCGGCGAGGTGGTCGTTCAGATAGAGGGCGAGCAGGCGCTCGCTGTCGTGGTCCGTCACGTCGTTCACTCCTCGGGTGCCATGGCCGACGCCGGTCCGGCCCTCGAACGGTCCGGCGGGCTCCGGTCGGCCGGCATGATCGACACCGCCACGGCGAGCAGAACGACCGGGACGGCCGGCCCTGGTCCCCAGGCCGTCCGGACCTCCTCGGGGCTCGGATGGGAGATCCCCGGCCCGCACTCGACGGAGGGGGTGTCCCCGACGGGGATCGTGACAGCGGCTTCCCGGCACCGGTTGACGGAAACCTCTCAGGGGCTAACGGTCACAGGTCCGGGGTCTGATCGGTGCAGGGCCACTGCATGCCCCCGTGCTCGCGCAGCCGGTCGTAGCTGAGGTCGGTGTAGTCGCAGGGCCGGCCGCGGCTGCACTCCTGCCATGCCGCGAACGCCGAGGCAGGGTGCCGGAGATCCACAGCATCCGGAGCGAGCCCTGCTCGGCGTACCGGAACATCTGCATCGCCGGGGTGGGCGGGGCGGGGTGAACCGGGGCCGGCTCGGGCCCAAGGAAGTGCGGCGCCAACGGCGACCTCCCCGGGTTCCGCAACTGGGAGAACGAGTCGCATGTCCGGTCCCCGGCACGTCCTCGGACCCCGACGATGCGCCCCCGGCGGACCGCGATGTCCATCGCGTCGCCGTTGGAGTGCAGCAGCGAGGCGGTGGGCACCCGTCGCTCGACGTCGCCCGGAGCGAGACCGTCGGTCAGGAAGGCGTCCACACGCACGGGCCAGGCCGTGCCGGGGCCGTACGGGGTTCGGCTGCCCACGGCTGTGCGATCCGGTCCACCACCGGCTCCATCGCTCTCACCTTTCCCGGGCCAGGCGTCGGCACGATGCCCGCCACGCCAGGGCGTGCGTACCCGGATCCCCTGGCCGGACCACCGCCGTGACTCGCCGGACCGGGACGGAAGGTCGCTCAGGTGTCGGCACGTGGTTCACCGAACCGGTCGCCGGCGCGGTCCCCGAGGATGGTGATCCAGGACGGCAGGGGTGCGGTTCGGGCCGCCTCGGCTCCCTGTACGTCGTGGCGCGGGGTGGTGCCGGATCTGGGGAGCAGGCGCGCGGCCAGGGTCAGCATCCTGGTTGTGGTCGCGGGCGCGAGGCCCTGGACACGCGATCCGATCCATGCGGCCGGTGTGAGGACGACTTCCGGTCGTCCGCGGTCGGCGGCGCGGATGATCGCGCGGGCGGCGCGTCCGGCGTCCATGGACAGCAGGGGCAGGGATGCGGCGGCGGCGAACCAGGAGTACTCGGCGGCGGGTCGGCCGTGGAATCGCGCCGCGGTGTGGGAGCCGGTGCGCATCAGGCCCGGTATCGCGGTGGTGACCGAGACCCCGCTTTCGGCCAGTTCGGCGCGCAGGCCCTGGGAGAGTCCGGTGGCCGCGAACTTCGCCGCCACGTAGGGGAGTAGGTGTGGGGCGGGGATCCGCCCGCCGACCGAGGTGATGTTCACCACCGTCCCGTCGTCGGCCCGGCGCAGGTCGGGCAGCGCGGCGCGGGTGAGCCGCAGCGGTGTGAACAGCATGGTCTCCATCGCCTGGCGGAAGTCCTGCTCGCGCAGGGCATCGAAGGGCCCGACCTGGATGATCCCGGCGTTGTTGACGAGCAGTTCGAGGGGGCCGAATCGCTCGTGGACGGCCGCCATGACTTGCTGGGGTGCTTGCAGCTGGTTGAGGTCGCACGCGACGGAGGCCACCTCGGCCCCGTCGGCGGCCAGGCGCCGCTGGGCCCGGCTCAGTTCGTCCGGGTCGCGGGCGCAGAGCATCACCCGACAGCCGCGCTCGGCGAGTTCTCGGGCGAGGAGCAGACCGAGTCCGCGGGATCCCCCTGTGACCAGTGCGGTCCGGCCGGTGGTGCGCGATGCCGGCCTGCCGGGCTGTGCCCGGCCGGGGTGTTCGCGGGAGAGTCGTGCCATGGTGGGCCTCCACGGTCGCGGGCGGCACGGGTCATGGGCGGAAGAGGATCTTCACGGCGCCGTCCTGCTTCTTCTGGAACATCTCGTACGCCTGGGGTGCCTGGTCGAGCGGGAGGTGGTGGGTGGCGAAGTCGTCGACGCCGAGGGGGTCGCCGTCCAGCAGCAGAGGGAGGATGTCGGGCACCCAGCGGTGGACGTTGGCCTGTCCCATCCTCAGCTGGATCTGCTTGTCGAACATGGTGAGCAGCGGCATCGGGTCGGTCTGGCCGCCGTAGACGCCGGACAGGGAGATGGTGCCGCCGCGGCGCACGATGTCGATGGCGAGGTGGAGTGCGTGCAGGCGGTCGATGCCGGCGCGTTCCATGAGGGCGGCGGCGAGCCGGCCGGGCAGGAGCGAGGTCGCCTTCTGGGCGAGTTCGGCGGCCGGGGAGCCGTGGGCCTCCATGCCGACGGCGTCGATGACCGCGTGCGGGCCGCGGCCGTCGGTGAGGTCACGGATCAGCTCCGGCAGGTCCTTGCCGTGGTCGTCGAGGTTCAGCACGGTGACGCCCCGGGCCCGGGCACGCTCCAGGCGCTCGGGCACCAGGTCCACGCCGATCACCTGGCCGGCGTCCTGGTGGAGGGCGATTCGGCCGGCCATGTCGCCGATCGGTCCGAGCCCGAGGACGACCAGGCTGCCGCCCTTGGGGACGTGGGCGTAACTGACGGCCTGCCAGGCGGTGGGCAGGACGTCGGAGAGGAACACGAAGCGGTCGTCCGCAGGTCCAACGGGCACCTTGACGGGCAAGGTGTTGCCGAACGGAACCCGGAGCAGTTCGGCCTGGCCGCCGGGGACCTGACCGTAGAGCTTGGTGTAGCCGAACAGGGCCGCACCGTTGCCGTAGGCATGGACCTCAGTGGTCTCGCATTGCGAGTGCAGGCCCTCGGTGCAGGTGCGGCAGGTGCCGCAGGAGACGTTGAAGGGGATCACGACCCGGTCCCCGGCCACGATCTCGGTAACGTCGGGGCCGACTTCCTGGACTACGCCCATGGGTTCGTGTCCGAGGATGTCGCCTTCCTCAAGGAACGGTCCGAGGACCTCGTAGAGGTGGAGGTCGGATCCGCACAGGCCGCTCGATGTGATGCCGACGATGATGTCGGTCGGATCTTTGATCTTCGGGTCGGGAACGGTCTCCACGCGTACGTCCCGCTTGCCGTGCCAGGTCAAGGCCTTCATCGGCCACCTCACTCAGTCGTGCCCGCAGAGCGCGCCAGCGGCTCGGCTCCCGTCAGCCGCTCGCGTCCCTCCGCCCTTCCGCTGAGCGGCTGCCCGGTTGGCCCCCTGGAAAACGGTCGCAGGTGGGCGGGCTTGCCGACGCAGCGGTGTGTGATCTTCGGGGTGGTGGTGGGTGTCCGGCCGGGCTTCGCCCGCGTGCAGGCGACGGACGGGGCGGGTGCCTTGTCGGGTACCTTCGCGCTCTGATGCTGGGTACTGACAGTGGGCGCACGCGTGGTCCATCAGGTCGCACGCGGTCGCGGCGACCTCGCCGGGGCGGCCGGGCAGGCTACGCAGCGCCCGGTCCAGCGCGAGTTCGTCCCGGGCGATGATCATGACCCTGTCGAGTCCAGGGGAGGAGCCGGTGACCAGAGCCGTGTGGTCGCTCAGTCGCCCGCTGTGCGGGCCCCGCGGTGCACCGGGGTCCTGGCGTGGGTTGGCGCCGTGCCGTGCACCGGGTGCGACCTCCTCGGTCGGAGATGGTCCGAGATCGTCGGATTCCGGGCGTCTGTTCGTCGGTTCCGCCAGGTGGCATGCGGGCGGGGCTCCGTTCGGCCGCCGTGACCCGGGTCAGTCCCCGTCCGGGCCGGCCCAGGCCAGCAGGTGGTCGAGCGGCCAGGTGGTGATCAGGCGTTCGGGCCCGAGGCCGAGCCGGGCGGCGCGGGCGTATCCGGAGGTGAACCAGTGGAGCTGGTCGGGAGCGTGGGCGTCGGTGTCGACGGCGAACAGGCAGCCCGCTTCGGCGGCCAGGCGCAGCAGGTCGTCCGGCGGATCGCGGCGCTCGGGGCGGCAGTTGATCTCCACTGCGGTGCCGGCCTCGGCGCACGACGCGAACACGGCCCCGGCGTCGAACGCGGACGGGGGTCGGCCGCGGCCGGTGACGATCCGCCCGGTGCAGTGCCCGAGGACGTCGGTGCGCGGGTGCCGGACCGCCGCGAGCATCCGGGAGGTCATCACGTCCGGGTCGGCGCGCAGCTCGGAGTGCACGGAGGCCACCACGAGGTCGAGCCGCCGGAGCAGCTCCGGCTCCTGGTCCAGAGAGCCGTCCCGCAGGATGTCGCACTCGATGCCGGTCAGCAGCCGGAAGGGTCCTCCGTCCGCGTTCAGGGCGGCGACCGCGTCGAGCTGGCGCCGCAGGCGTTCGGGGCTGAGGCCGTGGGCGATCGTCAGCCGGGGGGAGTGGTCGGTGAGCACGGCCCACTGGTGGCCGAGGGCGCGGGCGGCCGTGGCCATCACGCCGATCGGGTGGCCGCCGTCGGACCAGTCGGAGTGCAGGTGGCAGTCGCCCCGTACGGCTGCGAGGAGCAGGCGTCCTGCCTCAGCGTCCGGCCCCGACTGGGCCTCCAGCCGGGCGAGGTAGCCGGGGGTTACGCCGGTGGAGGCCTGGGCGATCACCTCGGATGTGACCGGGCCTACGCCCGGCAGTCGACGGGCCCGGGCGGCGTCCACCGGCCCGGGCGGCAGGGTCGCGGCCGCGTCGGCGGCCGTATGGAACGCCCGGACCCGGTAGGGTGAGGCGCCGTTCCACTCCAGGAGGAAGGCGATCCGGCGCAGCGCTTCGGGTGGGTCCATGGCCTGGTCGCCTCAGGGTGTCGCAAGGGTGAGCGCCGCGAGCTCGTCGACGACGGAGGTCAGCCGGCCGTGCCGGTCGAGGGCACGGCGTTGTCGGTCGGCGCCGGTGCCGAGCCGGTGGACGTGGGCGAGGCCGGTCTCCACGGCGGTCAGGTCGCCGGCGGCGGCCAGGCCGGGGGCGGCCCGTTCGAGGAGGCGCTCGACGAGTAGGGCCATCGGGGCGCGTTTCCCGGTCGCCGGGTCGGCGCCTTCCCCGGACAGCCCGCTGCGGGCGGCCTGCCAGTGGGCGGCGTGGACCAGCCCCGCCGGGCACGCGGGGGCGGGCCGGCCCTGCGCGATCTCGTCGAGCAGGACGGCGGCCAGCCCGCGCAGCAGCGCGGCGAGCAGCAGGACGGTCTGCAGGTCGGCGTTGACGTCGGCGACCCGGATCTCCAGCGTCGGGACGTGTTCCGAGGGCCTGGCGTACCAGTAGACCATCCGGCGGTCGAGCAGGACGCCGGTCTCCACCAGGGCCGCCACCAGCTCCTCGTAGCGCTCCTCGTCCAGCACCGGCGCTGGGCCGACGGTCGGCCAGCGCGACCAGCGGATGGTGCGCCAGCTCGCGAAGCCGCTGTCCCGGCCCTCCGTGAAGGGGGAGTTGACCGCGAGGGCCTGGACGACCGGCAGCCAGGGGCGCAGGTGGTTGCCGAGTGCCAGGGCCTGGCCGCGGTCGACCGTCCCCAGGTGGACGTGGCAGCCGCAGAGCGCGCCGGCGTAGCCGTCGGCCACGCCCTCGTAGCGGGCCGCCATCGCCCGGTACCGCGGATCGTCGGTGACCCGCCCGGGCCCCGGGGCGCTGAGCACCGGGGTGCCCGAGGCGACCAGCAGGCATCCCGCGTCGGCCGCCGCAGCTGCGACGACGGACCGCAGCCGGACCAGGTCGGCCCGCAGGTCCCCGAGGCGGGTGGTGGGCTCGGTGCACACCTCGACCTGCACGGGGAAGAACTCGGCCTGGACCCGTCCGCCCAGGACGGCCTCGGCGGTCGCGATGACCTGCGGCGCGCGGTCGGCGGGAAGCCGGGTGCGCCGGTCGACGAGCAGGAACTCCTCCTCCACCCCGAGGGTGGGCGCGGACAGCGCGGGTGCCGGTGCGGGCACCGCGGACTGCGGCTCCCGGGCGGGCGCATCCATGGCGGCGCCCCGGACCTCGATCGGCTCGGTCCGGGCCTCGGGGCGGGAAACCGGACGCGTGTGGATGCGCACGACGCGCGTCTTGCCGGGCCCGGCGGCGTCGAAACGTCCCTGCGGACGGAGCGCCGTGCGGCGGAACCCGCCGCAGCACGTGTGGGAGCGGACGGCCCGGGCAGGCGCCGGCCATGGACGACGGCCAGGCAGCGTGTACGGCGCCATCCGGAGCGGACCCTCCCGAGCCCGCCGAGCGCCCGCCGGGGCGCACCGCCCCGTGGCCGGGCGACCATCTCAGCACCATGACGGGCGGCCGTGACGGCCTAGCCGTCGCCCTGGTGGACGAGGGTTCGGTACGGGTCGTCACGGTTGCCGGTCAACTCGACCACGACAGTGCGTACGACTTCCGTCTGGCGCTCGCGCGACCAGTGGCGGACGGCATCGAGCTGGTCCTGGTTGATCTCGGGGACCTGTGCTTCTGCGATGCGACCGGCCTGAACCTGCTGCTCCGTCCTGGACGCGCTGCGCGATCAGGACACCGACGAGAGCGGCAGCGCACTGGTGGACCGGATCGGTGACTGCGACCCCGGCATCGAACTGGCAGAGTTCCGCGCCGCCGTGCGCCCGCTGCTCGCCGACCTCCCGCGCCGCGAGCAGACCGTCCTCAAGCTCAGGTTCTGGGACGGCTGGACGCAGTCCGAGATCGCCGACCGGATCGGCGTCTCCCAGATGCACGTCTCCCGGCTGCTCGCCGCCACGCTGACCCGGCTGCGCGAGCAGCTTGAGGACCGCGATGCCCCGGGATGGTCCGACGACCCCGATATGCTCGCCGGCCCCGACGGGAACCACCACGACGACCTCGGCGGGCCCCACCGGGAACCCGGCACCACCGGGACCCCGGTCTGAACCAACGACCGCTGCCGGACCTGGACCGGTCAAGCCGCGGCCGGGGTGTGTCGCCGACCGATCAGGGTGGACACGCGGGGGTGACCGGGCTCCCGACGGTCACTCGGCGTCCGGGCGCGGCCACCTACACCACAGTGATCACAGCACGGCACGGGCCGCGCTCCCGCCATGACGCTCGACCGCCGCAGGGCGGCGGCAGTCGAAGGGAGAACGAGGCGGGGAGGCCGATCTGACGCGCATCGCGCAGATCGTGGCCGAGGCCCTGAACGGCCCCGACCGGCGCTGCCCGAGCGGCCCCTCCGCCCGGAGTGATGTGCGGTGCCCTGTTGCCGGCGGGTGCCGGGAGCGCCGGCCGACCCGCAAGGCCGAGGAGGCCGCCATGGACCACCTGTCCCAACACCCCCTCCCGCCGCCCACGGCGCGGCCCCGTACCGAGGACCGGCCGTCCGATGAGTCCCCGGAGGGCCTGCCCCCGGACCGCACCCAGGCGATCCTGGAAGCGGCCAAGCGGATCGGCTCCCTGCTCAAGGCCAGGGGCCATCCCTTCGCGCTGGCGGGCGGTGTCGCCGCCTACGCGCACGGCGCGGGGGTGCGCCTCCAGCACGGCTGCACCGCCTTCAGCGCCTACCTGGGCACGGTGGGGGAGCCCGGCGCCTCCGTCCTCGGTCTGGTGAAGGTGCTCGCGCTGCAGGCGTCGGCCGCACTCGACCGATCCGCGCTCGCCCGGGCCGTGGCCGACCTGCTCGACCGGCGGCACTCCACCGGCCTGGCCATCGGCATCACGATGGAACGCTTCGGCGTGACCCCGCACGCCGCGCTGGCGTTGCTGGTCAGGGCGGCCCAGCGGTCCGGGACGGACCTGGAGACGGTCGCCCGGCGGCCGGCCGTCGGGGAGGAGGCGGTGCCCTCCACATCTGCCCGGGCCGCCGGGCCCGCCGCGCCGGGGCCGTGACCGGGCGGGCGCACAGCTGGCCCCGGCCGTAGCCGGGACCCGCCGTGCAGGCGTTCGGCGTCGGGACGGTCAGGTCCGCGGCGAGTGGTCGCCCTCGGCGTCCCCGGTCCCGGCGGCGTCCTCAAGGAAGGGGCCTCGACACCGAGGCGCTCGGTGCGGTCCTCGACCCGACCACGGCGGGACTGACCCTCCGGCTCGCCCTCGGCACCGCCGTCGACGCGGATCCGGACCGCTTCCTCCTCCGCCGTCAGGCCCGCGGTGTCGCCGGGAGCGTCGGCCCGCAGGTCGGTGTGCGGGTCCGGCAGGTCGAGTCGTCCGGCGGCCTGCTCGGCCGGCTCCGCGACCGCGGTCCGCTCGTCCGGCTCCGGCTCCTGCTGGGCCAGCCGGGCGTTCAGCGACTCGCCCTCGGCCTGCTCGGCCCCCGGTGGTGCCGAAGGACTCGGCGGCCACGGGCGTGTCGCCGGGCACGGCCTGGACCTGGGGGTCCTGCGACCACTGCCGCGCCGGGGGAGCCGTCCTGGAGGTCCGGTATTCCCTCATCCTCGGGCTCGGCCGCCGGGTCGTGGTGGCCGAGCCCCGGTTCGGGCAGGGCCTCGATCGGTTCGGCCGGCGCCGCGCGGCCGCCGCGGCCGGGCCGGGGCGGCGGGTCGACGGCGGACGGCTCGCGGTGCGGCGGGCCCGCGTACTCCTCGCCGGGTGCGACACCCGGCACCGCGCCCTCGGCGAGCTCCGGCTGCTGTTCGTCACTGCCGGAGACGTTCGGGGTCCCGCCCTTGCCGATCGGCGCCGGACGGCGCTCGGGGCCGTCGGAGCGCTCCCTGCCGGACCGGGGCCCAGCGGTGTCCGCAGGGCCGGTGGCGCCGCCCATGTCGTGCAGCGGGCGTGCCCGCGGTGATCCGGTCATGACGTTCTCCTTGCCGGGCGCGGAGCGGGTCAGGTGCCGGGGGCCGCGTCGCTGATCCGGGCGAGCGCGGAGTCCGGGTCCCGCTCCAGCGCGAGGTCACCGAGCGAGACCATGCCGACCGCCCGGCCGTCGTCCAGCACCGGCAGCGGCGCACGGCGTGCCGGCGCATCAGGTCGACGGCGTGCCCGATGTCGTCGTCCGAGGCGACCGAGATCAGCTCGGAACTGCAGACGTCGCCGGCGTTGGTGCTGTCCGGGTCCCTGCCGTCGGCCAGAACCCGGACCACGAGGTCGCGGTCGGTCACCAACCCGCAGACCCGGCCGTCCTCGGTCACCAGGACGTCGCCGAGGCGGCGTCGCGCATCCAGCGAGCCGTGTCACGCACCGAGGCCAGGCGGGGGACGGCGATGGGGCACGCGGTCATGATCTCCCTGATCTTCCGGGACATGGCTCCTCCACGACGGTCGGACAGGTCTCTGGTGAGGCGCGCCTGCCCGGCGCGTGCGCATGGAAACAGGGGCGGTCCGGCGGCCGGCCGCTTTCAGACGGCGCTGGTCGGCGCCGGGTTCTCGGGGAGCCGCCAGCTGCCGCCGCGGTCCTCCTTCGAAAAGCGCGCGGCGAGATCGGGAACGTGCAGTCTGCAGGCCAGTGCGGTGGCGGCCAGGAAGGTGTCGATCGCCCGTTGGGTCATCGGCATGCCAAGGCGAAGGAGACGCGGGTTCACCCCGCCTTGGATCTCGTCGACGAAGGGCCGCAGTACGCGGTCGTAGTTCGCGAGTGCGACCGGCAGGTCGTCCGGGTGCCGGTTGATCTCGCCGGCCAGTACGTAGGCGCCCACCAGGCCGCCGGAGACGCCCATGCCGCTGTACGGCGAGGCGCAGTGGGCGGCGTCGCCGGCGAGGACCACGCGGCCCTGGTACCAGGTGTCGGTTCGGATCTGGACGATCTCCTGGGAGTAGAAGAACGGGCTCGTCGGCATGCCGTCGATGAAGCGCTCGGCTTGCCACCCTGCGTCGCGGAACCTTCCGGCCCAGAACTCCCGCTGGCAGGTGACGGGCTGCCGGTGGATCGCCGAGGCTGCCGCGGACTCGTCCCGCATCACGAAGTACACCTGGGTCTCGGTCGGGTTGTGGCTGCGGCGCATGATCTGGCGGCCGCCCGGGACCATGTAGGTGTCCCGGATGTTGCCGTCGGACGCCGTGCGCGGCACGAACCAGTAGGCCGTGTGGATGCCGATCCGCCGGTACGGGTCGGCGTCCACGGGGAGGATCGCTCGACGGATGCGCGATCCCTGTCCGTCGGCGCCGACCAGGAGGTCGAACTCGCCGGAGGAGCCGTCGGAGAAGTGCGCGACGACCTTCTGCCCGTCCTGTTCGAAGCCGTCCACGCTCACGCCGAAGACGTACTCGGTGTCGTCCTTGGTGGCGTCGTGCAGGATGCGTACCAGGTCAGCGCGCATGATCTCGTACCCGGATGTGAGGCTCTGCCGGCCGCGGCCGGAGGTGTTGGCCATGATCGTCGCCCTGGCCAGGCCACGCGCGTCGACGAAGGAGACACCCGCCTCGTCCACCAGTTTGCCGCGGACGGCGTCCAGAAGTCCCATCCGCTCGACGGCCTCGATGCCCTGCCCGCGGAGGTCGACCTGTGCCCCGGCGGCTCGCAGTGCCGGAAAGCGTTCGACGACGGTCACGCTGTGGCCGCCCCGCGTGAGCCAGAAGGCCAGCGCCTGGCCTGCTATCCCGCCGCCGGCGACAAGGACCCGCAGGGGGCGCGCTTCCGATCCGGAGGCCATGCCCATCACCCCGAAATCTATCAGTGAATGGTTCACCTTCAGAGTCATCTATCAGTGATAGATTTGTCAACGTGACCAAGATGAACCGGGAGATCGTCGTCTCCGAAGCGCTCGACCTGCTCGACGAGGTCGGGCTGGACACGGTCAGCACACGGCGGCTGGCGAAGCGGCTGGGTGTCGAGCAGCCCTCGCTCTACTGGTACTTCCGCACCAAGAAGGACCTCCTCGCGGCCATGGCGGAGGCGGCGATGGCACCGCATGCGACCGCCCCGCTGCCGACGTCCGACGACGACTGGTGCGACTGGTTCCTCGACAACACGCGGAGCTTCCGGCGCACCCTGCTGATGCGCCGGGACGGCGCGCGCCTCCACGCAGGCAGCACCCCTGCGGGAGACCTCGACCGGGTCCGCCACAAGATGGACTTCCTGGTCGGCTCGGGGGTGCCCGAGCGGGATGCGCAGATGGCGATGCTGACCGCCGGCCGCTTCACGGTCGGCAGTGTCCTGGAGGAACAGGCGGACGCCGGCTCCGGCGACGACTCGGGTCTGCAGGTGGACATGCCCGTGATCGACCATGAGTCGGCATTCGAGGCCGGCCTGGCCCTCATCCTGGGCGGCCTGGTGCACCGTGCCGCGATGGGAGGCGCTTCCCCTCGGGAGTCGTAGGCGACCACCGCTCCCGCAGTTCCGACCCGCAGCGCACCCGCATTTCCGTGTGCCGCACACCGTGCTGAACTCACGTCGGTTCCGCGAATGTGCGGGGGCGGTCGGCCTCCTCTCCTGCGACGTGCTCGCCGACTCCGGAGCGGTCGTCTGCGTGGGGAGATCAGGTGAGCGGGTCTGTCCGAACGAGCGCGTCCCTGGCGGGCGGCTAGCGGTTCGGCTGGTCAGGACCGAGGTGGAAGGCCGTGCCTTGCCCCAGGCCGCGAAGTCGGCGACCAGGGCCGCGCTCTCGCCTTCGGCCAGGGTGGCGAACCAGGCGCCGAGCAGGCGGTCCGCGCAGCGGGTGGCGAGCATGAGCAGGCTGCGGCGGTCGGAGCGGATGATCCGGTGTTGCCGGGCGGCGAGTCCGGCGAGTGCCGAGCGGGGGCGCCGGGTGCTCCCGGCCCGGAGCCGGGCCGGGAGCGGTGGATCGTACCGGTGGGGCGCGCGGTGCACTCGGACGGTCAGGGTGGTCAGGACGATCGGGGTGGTCAGGCCCCGGCGCAGGCCTTGGTCACGTCGGCGGCGGCGCTGGTGATCGCGCCGAAGTCGGGCTGCTTGTTGTCGTTGACCTTGTCGATGGCATCGGAGACGGCCTTGGAGAGCTTGTCGGCGGCGGCATCGAGCTTGTCCCCGCCGTCGTGGCGGATCTTCTTGGCATCGTCGACGACCTTCTTCAGTGCGTCGACGGTGTGCCGGCGGCGCTCGTCGTCGGCGATCTGGCCGACGTTGGACGCCGCGTCCGTGAAGTCCTGGACGTCGCCGGCGAGGCTGACCGCGCGCTTCCCGCAGTCGATGGCCTGGTCGGCGCTGTTGCACGCGGTGAACAACGGGGCCGCGATGAGCACCGCGAGAGCGGCGGCGGCCGGACGGTACGGCTTCCTTGTCATGTCACTATCCCTCCCGGCATGGACAACGCCGTTGTGCCGTACGGAGGTTCCGGCGGGACGGATGAACGGTTGGCAAAACCTCGGGCCTGAGAATCGGTGATGACGAAGCGTCAATTCCGGTCCTCAGGAGCGATGGTGTGCCGTCCGAGGAGATCGCCGCAGGCCCGCCAGGCGGCGGGCGGCAGCAGGGTGCGGGCGCGGGCGAAGAGTTCGTACAGGCCCGGTCCGTAACGGGCGGCCAGGTCCGCGTTGTGCGCGAGGACGTCGAGTTCATTGGCGACGGTGAGGGCGAGGAAGGCACGCAGGTCCGCTTCCGGCGGCGTGTGGTCGGCCCCGGTGAACCGGTCGCGGAACACCACCGGTTCGTCGACGCCCAGCCGCGGGTAGACCACCGCCCGGTCGCAGCTCGCGTAGAGGTGGACGAGCGCCTCGGCGCGGGGGCCGGCGAGGTCGGCCAGGGTGCCGCGCCGGTCGAGCCCCAGCAGGGCGTGGTCGAACCCGTCGGTCCCGTACGCGGCGTGGCAGAGGCCGGCGGCCCGGACGGCCGGGTCGCAGCCCCAGTCCGCCAACAGGTCGGCCACACGGTGGAGATGCGCCAGCAGTGTGCCGCCGGGGTGGGGGATCCGGTCGGTGTCGTGGGCGAGGAGGAAGGCTTCGATGCGGTCCCACGCGGGAGCGCTGGCGGGCTCGGAAGGCGTCATGCCGCGACTCCTACCCGCTCCCGCCCGTTGCGCCCGCCGCTGCCGCAGGAGACGCCCGGCCGCGGGCCCGTCATCGTTCGGCGGGCTCCGACAGCTCGGCGACCAGGCGGGCGAGCGTCGGGACGGCGATCCCGTGTGCGGCGGCGGCCCGCAGGACGGCGCCGCCGGTCGCGTCGAGCTCGGTCGGGCGGCCGGCCTCCGCGTCCCGCTGCATCGAGGACCTCATCGCCCCGGGGGCGCGGTCGATCACCGCGAGCAGGGCCTGCGCGTCGGCCGGGGCGCCGACCGCCCGGGCGACGGCGGTGATCTCGTCCAGCGCGGCGAGGAGTTCGGGCCGGTGCTCGGTGCGCACGGTGCCGACGTCACTCGTGTGGCGGGTGGTGAGCAGCGCCAGCGGGGCGAGGAAGGAGAGCTTGCTCCACAGCATCGCCGTCTCGTCCTCGCGCAGTGTCACGGTCAGGCCGGCGTGCCGGAGCTGCTCGGTGAACTCCTCGACGGGTCGGCGGAGTTCGTCGGACGTCGCGGGTTCGTCGGACGTCGCGGGTTCGTCGGACGTCGCGGGGGCGGTGGACGTCGCGGGTTCGGTGGGTCCGGAGGGTGCGGCGAGTTCGATCGCGGCGAACGGGCTGGTGTGCTCGATCCGCCCGGGCGCGGTGCGGGTGGTCTCGACCCGGATCGTGCCGGCCACGACCCGGGCGGCCGGGTAGCGTTCGCGCAGCACCGCCATGTGGTCCAGGCCGTTGAGCAGCGGCACCACGAGCGCGGCGCCGAGCACGTCCGCCGGCAGTCGGTCGAGCGAAGCCGCCAGGGCCGTCTCCTTGACGGTCACGAGGACGGCGTCGACCGGCTCGGACAGCTCGGCGGCGGCCTCCACCTCGGCGGTGAACGTGCCGAACTGCCCGCTGCGGACGTGCAGTCCGTCCCGGGCGAGGACGGCGGCGGTCCGCTCGCCCGCCAGGCAGACGACGCGGTGCCCGTCGCGGGCGAGCAGTCCGCCGATCAGTCCGCCGACGCCGCCCGGTCCGAGGACCGCGACGGTCAGGGGGGTGGTGGTCATGCTGACTCCCGGGGCTGAGAGGAGGGTCGGGGGGCGGTCACGGGATGTCCCAGTGGAAGCGGCCCTCCAGGCCGTCCGGACTGAGGAAGCCGAAGCCGTCGCCGTGGCCGAAGTCGAGGAAGTAGGGATCGTCCGGGTACGGGGCGTCCGAGAGGGCGAAGAAGTACCGCCACGGCGCGGGGACCCCGGCCCGGCCGCTCGGGAAGGACGGGAGGCCGCCGACGTGGTCGTGCACGTGGCCGCCGTCCGGGAACCGGACCTCGGGGCCCTCGCCGCGCAAGTGCCGTTGGAAGGCGGCCCGTTCGTCCATCGACCGGTCGAGGTCGCCCGGCAGCGGCACCAGGTCGAGGTGGAACTCGACCGGGGTCCCGTTGCCGTCACCATCCCCGGCGGGGTCGAGGCGCCACAGCGTACGGCCGTGGGTGCCGGGTGGGCCGATGACGGCGAAGGGCGGGATCCGGCCGCCCGGCTGGACGAGCAGCACGGCGTCGCCCGACTCCGGGTCGAGTCCGCCCATGGGGCCGTCCAGGTCACCGTCCGCCGCGAGGAAGAGGAAGGCGAGCCGGCGGTCCTCGCCGGGGACGGCGAACTGGCCGACGAACACCAGCGGTTCACCGGTGCGGGGGGGAGAGAGAGCGGCCAGGCGGGCTCGGCCGGCCAGCAGGGGTCGCCGCCGAGCTTGGGGACGGGAGCGGGTGATCGGCCGCTCGGACCTCCGCAGGGCGAACTGCAGACGGGGGAGGAAGGCGGCGTCGTGCGGACCGGTGGCCGTGCCGGTCGGCTGCGGCTGCGGCAGGGTCGGGGCCGGGGTCGTCAGGGTCGTCATCCGGTGTTCTCGGCGGGTTCAGCGGGTTCAGCGGTTTCGGCGGCCTCGGCGGGTTCGGTTCGCGTGGCCCATGTGTCGACGTGGAAGGAGACGCAGTCGAAGGCGAACGGCTCCTCGTGGCGCGGCTTGCGGCCCGGGGCGGACGGCCGGCGCGGGGCGGGGTGACGGCACAGGTGGAGCGGCCCGTGGCGGAGGGTGCCGCGGGTCGGATCGGGCACCGGCAGGCCCTCGGCGCGCAGCGCCTCGACCAGCTCGTGCGCCGGCCAGCCGAGGAGGTCGATCCCGAGGTAGCCGACCGGGCAGGCGGGCCGGTCGTCGCCCGGGTTCCGGTTGACCGTGACACTGCGGAGCCGGTTGTCGTCGTCCGAACAGAGGGTGACGCTCACCCCGGGCAGTTGGAAGGCCAGCGCCCAACGGGTGCCGCAGACGAAGGTGTTCCACACACCGTCGGGCAGCAGCCCGTCGTGCGGGGCCAGCAGCGCCCGCACCGCCGTCTCGGTCAGGCCGAAGGGCAACTCGGGCAGCGGCTCCGGCAATCGGACGCCGTGGCCGGGCAGCAGGTCGATGGTCACCCGCTCATGATTCCTCGTGGGGCGCGCGGCGGGGAGCGCGGGGCGGAAATCGGCGAGTCCGTTCCGCTCCGGCCGGGCCAGGGTGCGCCAGGTGCGCGGCAGTGCCCCGGCGGTGAGGCCGCGGTCCGCGGACGCGGTGGTGCGACGGTGTGAGGGGATCGGATGACGGCGGACGGGCTGTCGGCGGCGGCAGTAGGGGCGCGGGACGTCGATGCGGTGCTGGAGTGGACCTTCCGCTTGCTCACCCCGGTGGACGAACTGGCGGCCAGGGCCGTCCGGCACCGCAGCAGCCTGCACGTCGGACAGTTCGCCTGCTGCCATGTGTGCGGGGAGCGCCGCAGCCGGAGTCGTCCTGGCAGCGCCGGAACCGGTCCGTGAGCACGTAGCGCCCGTCCTCGACCCCCTGCCTGCGGGGTTCGGTTATCCGAACCCCGGATTCGGGGGCCAGCTCGATCGATCACCCGGCCCCCGATGCCCAGGATGGAGGGCATGAACGGGATGACGACAGCCGCCGCCCCGGCGGCGCACGGCAGGACGACGGGCACGGCACTGAGCGGGGAGGGCCTGTACCGCGAGTACGGGCGCGGCACGGCGGCGGTACGGGCACTGGGCGGGGTGTCCGTGGCCTTCGAGTCGGGGACGTTCACCGCGGTGATGGGGCCCTCGGGCTCGGGCAAGACGACCCTGCTGCACTGCCTGGCCGGGATGGACCGGCCGACCCGGGGCACCGTCCGGTGGGGCGACACCGAGGTGTCCGGGCTGCCCGAGCGACGGCTGGCGGAACTGCGCCGCACCCGGATGGCGTTCGTCTTCCAGGCCTTCAACCTGATGCCGGCGATGACCGTCGCTCAGAACGTCGAACTGCCCGGGCGGCTGGCCGGTCGGCCGCCGGAGCGGGACCGGGTGCGGGAGGCACTGGCCCGGGTCGGACTGGCCGGACGCGAGCGGCACCGGCCCGGACAGCTGTCGGGCGGCCAGCAGCAGCGGGTGGCGATCGCCCGGGCGCTGGTCGCCCGGCCGCAGGTGCTCTTCGCCGACGAGCCGACGGGCGCGCTCGACCGGGCGACCGGGCACGACATCCTCGACCTGCTGCGCACGGGCGTCGACGTGGACGGGCAGACCTGTGTGATGGTCACCCACGACCCGGTGGCCGCGGGTTACGCGGACCGGGTGCTGCTGCTCGCGGACGGGCTGTTGGTGGACGAGCTGCTCCGGCCGACCGCCGCGCAGGTCGGCGAGCGGCTCAGCCGGTTGGGCGGGTGAGCACGATGGGCCCGATGAGCACGATGAGCACGGCATGGACGAGCAGCCCCGTGCTGGCCCTGTCCGTCGGGCAGATCCGGCGGCGGCCCGCGGCCTTCGCCGGCCTGGGGGCGGCGCTGTTCCTCGCGATGGCGACGGTGACGCTCTTCGGCTCGCTGGTCGCCGCGCAGGCGACCGCTCCCGAGGCGGTGGCACGGACACCGGTGAGCGGGCCGGGCGTGATGGTGATCGCCGCGGCCTTCGGTGAGATCGCCGTCCTGGTCGCGCTGTTCGTCGTGGTCAACGCGCTGGGCTTCACCGTCCGTCAGCAGCACCGCGACCTCGCCCTGCTGCGCACCGTCGCCGCGACGCCCCGGCAGGTGCGGCGGGTGGTCCGCGCCCAGGTTCTGGCGACCGTCCTGCTGACCGCCGCCCCCGGCTGCGCGGCGGGCCTCCTCGCCGCCCGGTTCTTCCTCTCCGCCCTGCAGCGGCGCGGGATGGCCGCTCCCGGTCTGCACGTATCCGGGTCGCCGGTGCCCGTGCTGGTCGCGCTCGGCGTGGCGCTGCTGGTCGGCCTGGCGGCCACCGCCGTCGCGGCCCGGCGGATCACCCGGCCCGCACCGGCCGTCGCCCTGACCGGGGAGACGGGCGGGCCGCGGCGGACCGGCGTGCCGCGGCTGTTCGCCGGGGCGGCCGTGCTGGCGGGCGGTGTGCTGCTGCTGCGACTGGCCGCGACCAGGCCCGCCGGGGAGCTGGACAAGGCGGGCCAGGCCTCGCTGCTCGGTTCGCTGGTGCTCCTGGTCGCCGTCGCCCTGCTGGGCCCGTCGGCGGCGTGGGCGACGGCCGCGGTGCTCGGCGCTCCGGTCCGGGCACTCGTCCCGCGGGCCGGCTGGCTCGCCGATGCCAACCTGCGCGGCTACGCCGCCCGGCTCTCCTCGGCGGTGGTCCCGGTCGCGCTGCTGGTCGGGCTCTCCGGCACGATGCTGATCATGACCAGCACCGCCGAGCGGGTCGCCCGCGCGACCGGCGCCGCGACCAGCGTCACCAAGGCCAGTGACATCTGGCTGCGCCAGGCCGAACTCGGCCTGCTGGTCTGCTTCGCGGCGGTCTCCACGGTCAACACCCTGGTCGCGCTGACCGCCGACCGGCGCCGGGAGTTCGCCCTGCTGCGCCTGGTGGGCGCGACGCGGCGGCAACTGCTGCGGATGCTCACGGCGGAGGCACTGCTGACCACGGCGGTCGGCGTGCTGCTGGGCGCGGCGGTGGCCGCCGCGGCCACCGGGGCGTTCAGCCGGGCGGTCCGGGGAACGGTGGTGCCGGTGGTGCCGGGCGCGGGGTGCGCCTGGGTGGTGCTGGGCGCGGCGGTCCTGACGGTGCCGGGGATCGTGGGGACGGGGCTGTGGGCGAGCGGCGGATCGGCGGTGGAGTCGGCGGGCGGGGAGCGGGGGTGAGGTGACCGGCGCGGGGGCGCGAGCGGGGGCGCGCGGGCGGGGCGGCGGGGCCTGAGGGGGCCGGTGCAGGCCGCTGGATGCGGTAGTTGCGGCGGTGCGGCGGGGCCTGGTGGATGCTTGCCTCGGTCGGCGGGTGAGCGGTGAGGTGGACGGCAGCGAGGTGGACGGCAGTGCGGTGGGCGGTGGCGCGGTGAACGGCGGTGCGGTGGGTGGCGGTGCGGTGGCGCGGTGGGCGGCAGCCCGGTGGGCGGCGGCGACGCGGACGGTGGCGGAGCGGCGGCGGTTCCTGGCGGTGCGCGGTGACGAGGTGGCGTTCGCCGTCCTCGGGCTGCCGCTCGGGGTGCTCGGCGGCGTCTACGCGGTCGCCGTCCTCTACGCGGGGGTGCTGCTCTCGCTCACCGTGCTGGGACTGCCGTTCCTGGCGGCCGCGCTGCTCGGGGCCCGACGGATCGGCCGGATGCACCGGTGGCTGGTCGAGTGGCTTCTCGACGAGACGGTGCCCGGGCCGCCGCCGCTGCCGCGCCCTTCCGGGCTGATCGCCCGCGGTCGGATCGTGCTGACCGACCCGGTGGCCTGGCGGGTGCTGCTCTACCTCTTCCTACGGCTGCCGGTGGGAGTGCTCGGCTTCCTGGCCGCGGTCGGGCTGCCGCTCGGCGGCGTCTGGCTGGTCGGCTTCCCCCTCTGGGTACGGCTGGCGGAGCCGGGCCCGAGACCGGTCGGCTGGTCGGACGTGCTGGCGATCCCGGTCGGCCTCGCACTGCTGGCCGCCGTACCCGCCGTGCTGCGGGCCCTGAGCCGGGCCAACCGGGCGCTCGCCCGGACGCTGCTCGGCCCGGTGCGCTCGCAGCAGCGGGTACGCGAACTGGAGAGCGCGCGGGCCACCCTGTTGACCGAGAACAGCGACCGGCTGCGGCGCCTGGAACGCGACCTGCACGACGGCACCCAGGCGCAGTTGGTCGCGCTCGCCATCACCCTCTCGCTGGCCGACGACGCCCTCGCCGACCCGGCCGAGCCCGACCTCGGACGGCTGCGCACCCTGGTCGACCGGGCCCGCGGGCAGACCGACGACACCATCACGGGCCTGCGCCGACTGACCCGGGGCATCCACCCCGTGGCACTGGACGGCGGGCTGGCCGAGGCACTGCCCGGACTCACCGCGACCTCGCCGGTGCCCGTCACGGTCCGGCTGGACCTGCGGGAACGGCCGGTCGAGGTGATCGAACGGGCCGTCTACTTCTGCGCGGCCGAACTGCTGACCAACGTGGCCAAGCACAGTGGCGCGCGATCGGCGGAACTGACCGCGAGCGCCGTCGACGGGAGGGTCCGGCTGGCCGTGCGCGACGACGGCCGAGGCGGCGCCGCGATCGGCACGGGCAGCGGACTCGCGGGCCTGGCCGAACGGCTCGCCGCGGTGGACGGCGTGCTGCGGGTGGACAGCCCACCGGGCGGGCCGACCGTGGTCAGCGCCGAGTTGCCCGGCAGGCTGTGACGGACTCTCATGGGCCGTCGGAGCGGATGGAGCCATCGGGGGTGGGGGCGGGGGCATGAGAGGAGCTCATGGGGTCGGCCATGAGCTGCGTACATGGGCCGACGTTCCCATGAGAGGACTTCATGGGCCCTCGACATGAGAGGACTTCATGATGAGCGCCCATGAGCGTTGCTCATGAGGCGCGCTCATGAGGCGCGCTCATGAGGCGCGCTCATGAGGCGCGCTCATGAGGCGCGCTCATGCGCAGCCCGCATGCCCGGTTTCACGAGGCTCCGCTCTCCGCGAGGTAGGCGAGTACGGCCTTGACCCGTCGGTTGTCGGTGTCGGTCGCCGGCAGGTCGAACTTGGTGAACACGGCGGCCACGTGCTTCTCCACCGCCCGCTCCGACACCACGAGCTGCGCGGCGATCGAGCGGTTGGAGTGGCCCTGCGCCATCAGCTCCAGTACCTCCCGCTCGCGCGGGGTGAGCGCGTCCACCGGGCTGCGCCGCCGGCCGCCGATCAGCCCGTTGACGATCTCCGGGTCGAGCGCGGTGCCGCCCGCGGCGACCCGGTGAAGCGCGTCCACGAACTGGGAGGTGCGGGCCACCCGTTCCTTGAGCAGGTAGCCGATGCCGGCGGCGTCGTCGGCCAGCAACCGGGCCGCCCAGACGGTCTCGACGTGCTGGCTGAAGACCAGGATCCCGACCTCGGGCGTGGTGGCGCGGATCTCGACGGCCGCCCGGATCCCTTCGTCGGTGTGGGTCGGCGGCATCCGGATGTCCACCACGGCCACGTCGGGCCGGTGCTCGGTCACGGCGGCGACCAGCTCGGGCGCCGTACCGGCGGTGGCGACCACCGCGCAGCCGCGCGCGGTGAGCAGTTCGACCATCCCGTCCCGGAGGATCACCGAGTCCTCGGCGAGGACGACGCGGAGCTGTTCATCGGTCATTCCGCCATTATTCCGGGCCGCCGGATGGAGCCGTCCCCGTAGTCGGACAAGAGGAAAACCATCAGTCCAGACTGGACAGTCCAGACTGATGAAATCACCGTGGAAGCATGACCGAGAAGCGAGAGACCCGCCCTGTTCCCGAGGCCCCCGTGGCCGCCGTGGCCGCCGGTGACTCCGCCGACCCCGACCACTCCGCAGGCCCCGGCGACTCCGCGGCCCTGGCTGCCCGGGAGCTGCGCGCCGTGTTCAGCCGACTGCGCCGCACCCTCCGGGAGGCCGACGGAACCGGCGACCTCACCCCCTCCCAGACCGCCGTGCTGAGCCGGCTGATCAACGACGGCCCGGCCTCCGCCAGTGCGCTGGCCGCCGCCGAGCGGGTCCGGCCGCAGTCCATGGCCGCCAGCCTCGCCGTGCTCGAACAGCACGGCCTGATCGGGCGACGGCCCGATCCCGAGGACGGACGGCGCCTGCTGGTCAGCCTCACCGAGGCCGGTCTGGCCCGGATCTCGGACAGTCGACAGGCGCGCGAGGAGTGGCTGGCCCGGGCGCTGGAAGAGCAGTACGACGAGGCCGAACGCGCCACCGTCCTGGCCGCGCTGGCCCTGATCGACCGGCTGAACCGGCGATGACCGGCCCGGCCACCCGCGCGGCCCGCCCCGGGATTCGTCGCGGGGTCCGTCGCGGGGCCGGCGGCTCGGCCGGCCCTCTTCGGGCCGACCGCCTTCGGGTGGGCCGTCGCCGGGCGCCCGCTCAGAACGGCGCGTTCGACCGACGGCTGATCGCGCCGATGGTGCTCGGCTCGGTGCTCAACCCGATCAACTCCTCGATGATCGCGGTCGCCCTGGTGCCGGTCGGCGCAGCCTTCGGGGCCCCGCCCGCCGAGACCGCCTGGCTGGTCACCGGCCTCTACCTCGCCACGGCCGTCGGTCAGCCGGTGATCGGGCGGCTGGTGGACACCCACGGCCCGCGCCGCCTCTACCTCGCCGGGACCGCGCTGGTCGGCGCGGCCGGACTGCTCTGCGCGCTCGCCCCGTCCCTCGGTCTGCTGATCGCCGCCCGGGTACTGCTCGGCCTGGGCACCTCGGCGGCCTACCCCGCCGCGATGTACCTCACCCGCAGCGAGGCCGATCGGACCGGGAGGTCCGGCCCCACCGGGGTGCTGACCGCGCTCGCCGTCGCCAACCAGACCGTCGCCGTGATCGGCCCGACCCTCGGCGGCCTGCTGATCGGCGTCGGAGGCTGGCGGACGGTCTTCCTCGTCAACGTGCCGCTCTCGCTCGCCTGTCTGGTGCTCGGCGCGGCCCGGCTGCCCATCGCCGCCGCACGCCGCGACCCGCAGAACCAGCCCGACCGCACCGACCGCACCGACCGCACCGACCGGCCCGACCGGCCCGACCGCCTCGACCGCAGCGGGATCGCACTGTTCGCCGTCCTGCTGGTCTCGTTGATGCTGTTCCTGATGAGGCCGAGCCCGGCGCTCTGGTACCTGCCCGTGCTGGCCCTCCTCGCCGCCGCCGGCTTCGCCGTCCGCGAGACGCGGGCCCGCACCCCCTTCATCGACCTGCGGGCGCTCGCCGGCAACCGGCCGCTGATCGCCACCTATCTGCGCCAACTCCTCGGCTACACCGCCGGCTACGCCTTCCTCTACGGATACACCCAGTGGCTGGAGGAGGGTCGCGGCCTGTCCGCCACCGGCGCCGGACTGGTCCTGCTGCCGCTCTCGCTCACGGCCCTCGCCGTGTCCGGCCTCACCGGCCGTAGCCCGGCTGTCCGTGGCAGGCTCCTGGTCGGCGCGGCGTGCCAGATCGCCGCCTGTGCCGCCCTGTCGTCGGTGCACGCGGACAGCCCGGCCGGGCTGCTGATCGCGATCGCCGTGCTGGCGGGCATCCCGCAGGGGCTGATCGGGCTCGGCACCCAGACCGCGCTGTACCACCAGGCCGACCCGGCCGCCATCGGCTCCGCGGCCGGGCTGCTGCGCACCTTCATGTACCTCGGTGCGATGGCCGCCTCCGCGGCGAACGCCGCCGTCTTCCCGCACGGTGCCACCACGGAAGGCCTGCACGGCCTCGCGCTGTTCATGCTCGGTGCCGCGGCCCTGCTGTTCCTCCTCACCCTGCCCGATCGCTCCCTCGGGCGCCTCGCGAAGCCCGCCGACAAGCCCGCCGGGACTGCAACCGACAAGCCCGCCGGGATCCCAGCCGAAGAGCCCGCCGAGAACCCAGCCGGGAAGAACGCGGGAAAGCGGGTTGACGGCCACTCAGCTCTCGACGGCCGGCGTCCCGCGCCACTCCGCGTGGACGCCGGGAGCGGCCTCGATCACCTCGGTCGGATAGGCGTTCCGGACGAGTTCGAGCAGGGCGTGCTGCTCGTCCAGCCAGCCGGGGGCAGGGGAGAGGGCGACCCGGAGCGTGACGCCGGAGTCCTCGGTGTCCGAGACGGTCACCCACAGCCCGCCCGGCCGCCCGGGCTCGATCCGCAGTTCCGGGCCGTGCTCCTCGTTCAGCCAGCGGACCGCGAACCCCTGGCGGAGCCGGTCCAGCGCCGTTTCCCAGCGCCGAAGGTGGCGATCGGTCACCACGGTGGTGAAGCGTCCGCGCACGGTGTCGGCCGTGACGGTGATCTCGCAGTCCAGCCAGTCGTGCCCGCGCAGGGAGCCCGGCGCGTGCCGCCCGATCACCCGGACCCGGACGTCGCGGCCGCCGGTCCGCCCGTCGCGGCCGCCGGTCCGCCCGTCGCAGCCGCGGGCGTCGGCGTCGTCCGGACGGTCCGTCAGTTTGATCAACTCGTGCTGGTGCGAAGCGGCTTCACTCACTGCGTGCTCCCCGGTGGCAGTGGATCCAAGGGCTGACATCCTCGCGCAGGTGTTCGCTCCGGTGCCAGCCCGGGGGTGGTGCGTTTCGGTCGGGGTTCCCTGCCGCGGCTTGCCGGCCGGCCTCCGTCCCCGCCGAGGCCCCGTCCCCGCCGCCCAGCGTCCCGGCCGGGGGCCGTCCGCGCGAGCCTCCGTCGCGTCCGGGATCGGGCCCCGCCGACGCGCGCTGCCCCGAGCGGGTCGGCCCGCCGGACCGGGGAGGTCGGGCGGGCCGTCGCGGCGGTGCGGGACGTTCGCGGGGAGGGGACGTTCAGGCGGTGGGGGCCGTACCGGCTGCCCTCGCCGCACCGGCTGCCCGCTTCGGTGCGGCGGTGGGCGGTGGGCGTCGACTCAGCCCGGATCCACCGGGCTGTGACTGACGTGGGAACGGGATGACGCAGAGAGGTGCCTGCTGAGCTGGGAGGATGGGAGTTCTCTACGCTTCCGT